>JBBIKH010000016.1:9982-27758 GCA_037445575.1 bacterium | reverse complement strand
CCTCATGCCGACGGACGTGGCTTTGAGCAACGACGAGCTGACTGCCTACGTCATCGACGGTGAGGCGCGCCGGGCGTTTGTGTATCGTGGAGAATGGGATGACGTCCCCCAGCCATACACGCCAGTTCCGAGGCAAATCCGATTGCTTACCGCTTACCCCAACCCATTCAATAGTCAGACGTGGCTAGTCTTCGAAGTAAGGGAGCAGACGCGTGTGCGCTTGCGTGTGCTGAACCTTTTCGGTCAGTCGGTAGCCGTGCTCGTTGACCAGGTTATGACTCCGGGCCAGCATAGAGTCCGATTCGAAGCGCGGGGCCTTGCTTCCGGGACCTATGTCGTGCAACTCCACGCCGGCACGGTGGAAGAGAGCAGCAAGGTCGTGCTATTGAGGTAATCGGGCAGTGCCAAAAGCAGCTTTCAGCATGGCGTTGACCCTCCTTTGCATGGCCGCAAACGTCGACGCTCAGGACACCGGACAATTGCCCTCCCCCGAAGCCCGTGGGGTATGGATGAGCCGGGAGGTGCTCGTTGGGGGGCCCGAGCGCATGGAGCAGGTTTTTTACCGCCTGGCGCAAGCCCACTTTAATCGCATTCTTATCGACGTGCACTACCAGGGAACGACGATCTACCCAAGCCAGGTCATGGCGGCAGTAGGGGCACCTGTGCAGCGCGCGGAGTTTGTGGGCAGGGACCCTGTGCAAGAGGCCATTGATATCGGGCATCGCTGGGGTCTTGAGGTGACAGCATGGTTCGAATACGGCCTGATGGCGCATACCAATCCTACAGATACCAGTGACCGTGGGCCAATACTCACTGCGCACCCGGAGTGGGCAGCAATCAGAAAGAACGGCTCGTCGGTGGTCAGCAACGAGAACGGGTTCTTTCACTGGTTGGACCCTGCACACCCAGAGGTGGTCCAATTCATGGAGGACCTCTTTGCCGAGGTTGCCCAGCGGTACCCGGGGTTGGATCGTCTGGAGAGAGATCGGATCCGTTATCCGTCAAAGGAATTCACCTACTCCCCAGAGGCCCGTGCGCGATACATGGCTGAAACTGGCGGGACTGACCCCTTGGGCATTGATGCCCAGCACCCGGAGTGGTGGCAGTGGACGCAATGGCGTGAGGCTCAGACTACCACCCTGGCGCGACGCATTTATCACCGTGTAAAACGCTTGCGACCGGACCTGCTGGTGAGCGCAGCCGTTGCGCCAGCCTACATGCTCTTCGCAGGCGACAAGCTCCAGGCGTGGAACGTGTGGGCTGACAGCGGCTACGTCGACGCCCTTGAGCCGATGCTTTACCTGCCGGATAGCGACTTGGACAACCAGCTCGGGCTATGCCTAGCCCTGCTTCCGCCCACATTCAGCCTGTATCCGGGGATTGCATATCAGGGCGATGCTTCGCTTCTTTTCCAGATCGCAAAGGTGCGCGAGCGCGGCTGCGCTGGGGTGACCATCTGGTATTACGGTAGCCTGAGGGAAGAGACCTTGCGCATGTTGGCGCAATCGGTGTTCCGCGAGCCTGTGAAACCTCCCCACAAGGAGCTTATCGTGGATGAATCAGATGCCCATCGGTTCCAGTGCTCAGGACCCTGGGAGATGGTCCCACAGGGCTACAGAGGCGGGTCTCTTCGACTGCGGGCCGGAACCGCGGGCGCTGTGGCCACCTGGACGGCCGAGGTGTTACGCGAAGGGCTATACGAGCTGTTTGCGCGTTGGCCGGGGGACTCGTCGGCGGCATCCGACGTGCGTTACCGCGTCGCCGCAGGCGGGAAAGAAGCGACGTGTTCCCTCGACCAAAGGGCAAACGGGGATAAGTGGGTCTTCTTGTTGAGCGACACACTCCGCTACCGGCAGACGATAGTAGTCTCGCTGGAGGGAAGTGCAAAGGGGAAAGTCTACGCGGACGCTATCCGACTGGTGCGGGTGGGAGAATTGGTGCTGGACGACCTCAATGTGCCGGATAGTACCCGAATTGAGTTGAAGTTCAGCAGAGCTGTGCAGACCGAGAGTGCGTTGCGCGCGGCCAGCTACGCAATAGATGGAGGCGCGCAGGTGCTCGAGGCGCAGCCGGCTTTCGAGGATGGCACTGTGATCGGGCTCAGAGTGACCCCGCTGGTGCCCCACCACGTGTACACCCTGCACCTGTTGGATGTGCGTGACAGAGCCGGCAACCTCTGCCAGACCACAGCTGTGACTTTTTCTTTTTCGCCCGACAAAGCCATGGTTGTGGTGGACGACGAGACAGCCACGTTCCGCGCTTTTGGGGACTGGAGGGCCAGCAGCGAGGGGAGCGGATACCATGGTGCTTACTACCTTCTGTCCCCTGCTGGTCAGGGGGAGAATCGAGCCCAGTGGTGGGCGGAGATTCAAGAGGATGGGCTGTACGAGATTAGCGTCACGGTACCCGCAGCGGGAGTGCCACTTGCCGCGCGCGTCCCTTATCACATTCTTCACCATTTTGGCAGCGATACCCTGTTCCTCGACCAGAACCTCTCCCAGGGGGGATGGTGTGTGCTGGGAAGGAGACATTACCGGGCCAAGGAATTTGCCAGCGTGATGGTCACAAACAAAGCCTCCGAGGGGGAGGTGGTGGCGGATGCCATGCGCATTAGGAGGGTGCTGGCCACACCGGTCAGGGAGATGGCCCATCGGGCTCCCATTCCCAAGCCGCAGCTCTTGGCGAATTATCCAAATCCGTTCAACGGAGCAACGACCCTCGTTCTTGCACTGCCAGAGTCTGGACGCATTATGGGTAAGGTATACAACATACTTGGGCAGGAAGTCGATACGGTAGCCACGTCCTTTCTGCCTGCCGGTCTACACAAAGTCTTGCTTGAGTTGGATGGACACCCGAGCGGCCTCTATCTATGTCGCCTGTTTTGTATGCCTGCAGGCGGTGAGATATTGCCCCAGGCGGCGACAAGAAAGCTGGTGTTGTTACGTTGAACGATCATGCCGATCCCGTTTCTTACAAAGCGCATGTGCGTTGTTCTCCTGGTGGGTGCCCTTGTGGCCACGGGAGTCAGCTCCATGCTCGCCCAAGTCCCCAAGGGAAAAATCGCCGGCCGCGTAGTTGACGCGGAGACCAAGGAGGGCTTGCCAGGGGCTAACGTGGTCGTGGAGGGGACGGCGCTAGGTGCGGCTACAAATGCGAGGGGTGAGTACTATATCCTGAACGTTCCGCCGGGAACTTATACCGTGGCGGGGCGGATGATAGGCTACCGCACTACCGTCGTCCGCGAAGTGGTGGTTACCGTTGACCGCACCACCACGGTTGACTTTTCGCTCCAGCCCGCCGTGCTAGAGATGTCGCCGCTAGTAGTGGAGGCCACACGGCCAGCGGTGGTGCGTGACCTCACCGGCACGGCCAAGCTCATGGAAGCGCGGGAAATCGAGACTGCCCCCATCGAGGGGTTGCGGCGTGCATTGGAGCTGGACGCCGGCGTCACGCGGAATCCCAACGGTACCTTCTCTATTCGCGGTGGTGGCGCTTTTGAGGTACAGCTCCAAATCAACGGCGTCGAGCAGATTGCCTCCAACACGGGTGTGCCCGGTTACAACCTCTACGGCGAAAAATCGAACACCAGCTGGAAGTATGACTTTAACCCCCTAGGCGTAAAACAGCTGGAGATCATTTCCGGCGGCTTCAGTGCTGAATACGGAAACGCTCAGTCAGGGGTCGTAAAGGTGGTGACCAAGGAGGGAGGGGACCATTTCCAAGGGGAGTTCCGTATGGAGGTGCGGCCGCCAGGCAAGTACCACTTCGGACCTTATCTGTACGGACCAGAAACCGTGGAATGGCAGCGTTGGGGCTCGTTCAGCAAATGGCAGGAGTGGCGCGATAAGAATGCGCCCAGCATCTCGGATGACTCGCTGCGGACGTACTACTACGAGCGCTGGGTTGCTAACCATAGCCCGGGGCCGGGTAATGCGTCCAATCCCTTGGGCGTGTACGATTACAGAAAGCTGGTCTACCAGCGCTATCTGTTTGGGTTTGGCGGACCATTGGGGGGCGGCGAGCGCCTTCGATTCCACCTTTCGGGTGAGTACCGACGCGCCCCATGCCGCATTCCTAGCGTTGAGCGGGTCCAGGTGTATCAAAACTATGTGCTCAACGTCAGCTGGCGGATGGGCGCGGCAGATAAGCTGCGGCTGATGGGGCAGTACCAGGGACATCATGGCGCAGTGTGGTCAGGGTCTGAGGACATCCGCTGGGCATCAGTGATCGGGCAGTACCCCTCGTGGAAGTATTGTTTGGTGTTGGAGAGTCCTAAGGACGAGATCACCACGACGCAGACCCTTACGTGGACCCACGTCTTCAGTCCGCGCACATTCCTTGAAGTAGCTGCTTGGCATCAACGTGAGCGCTACATTGAGCGTAACCTTCCCATCATTACCTCTACGGACCCCTGGCTGGTGCCGGCGGGGCCGTGGGACGAGGACTTTCGCCGCATTGTGTACGAGTTCACCTCACTCTATGCATTGGACGGGCTCACAGACGTGTGGAACGCCAGTCTGGATCTCACCAGCCAGGTGACCGTTCGCCATCAACTGAAGATGGGCGCCAAGGGCCAGTACTGGGACACGCATTACTCTGGCGAGTCCGGGGCGCGCATCAACGCCTTCGTGGCCTACTCAGGGTTTGCCGAATACTATCACGCCTACCCATTCTACGTCTCCGCCTATTTGCAAGACAAAATGGAGTTTCAGGGTTTGGTGGCAAATGCCGGCCTGCGTATGGATGCCTTCAACATGAACGCTCCCGTACCGGTGGACCGTTTCCGCCCCTTTTATCAGGGCACAGGACAGGGGGGTGGCCCGTACATTGGGGATGTGGGTGACCCGCGGACGCGCCGCTCCAAGACCCATTTCTCCTTGTCGCCGCGCTTTGGTCTTTCCTTTCCGGTGGGGGAGAAGACGGCATTCCGTCTGCAGTATGGGCATTTCTATTCCTTACCGCTCTTCCGCCATGCTCTTTCGAAAAACACTTGGCAGGGCTGGCGGATGTACGGCAACGCCGACCTCGGTTTCAAGAAAACCATCAGCTATGAGGTCGGTGTGCAGCAGAGTCTGGGCGGGACGCATCGCCTGGACGTGGCTGCCTACTACAATGATCGTGTTAATCAGACGGTGAGTGCGCGCGTGCATTCTCCCACTGGCTCCCAGCAAGAGTCCCCTCAGAACCCGTACTACGTGACTTATGAGAATAATGGGTACGGTGCCTCCCGTGGCATTGAGGTGGCGCTGGAGCGAGTGGCCCCAGGGGAGTGGAAGTATCGCCTCAGCTACAGCTTTGCCCGTACCTCGCAGGGCGCGTATGGTGCGGTGGACATTTACCAGGACCCAAATGACCCCCGAAGCGTGGTGGAGAGACGCAGCGCCAATGACTTTCTCGCCGAAGAAGACCGCACTCATTCTTTCAGGGCGTTGGTGTTGTATGCGGTGCCCAACACCTTTTGGAAGAAGATATTGGGACGTGAACCGGCGCGGGACCTGACGGTCAGCCTCATCTATCAGGCCAGGAGCGGTTCGCCATTTACCTACGTCACCAACTACGATGAGTTCACTGACCTGGTCAACAACCGCCGCTACCCCTTGGAGGCACGGACGGACCTGGCTCTCTCCCTGCGTGTGCCGTTGAGCTCATTGCATCTATTGTTCTCCATGCGAATCGATAATTTGTTCAACAACCGCTGGCTGACGCCCCTGGCCGCCGAGGAGCTGCGCAATTGGGTAGAGTATGGCATAGGGAGGGACACGCCGCCTCCCACGAGCAGCCCGAACGATCCGCAGGCGAAGATTTACAAGCTCAGCTACTTCCGCGCATATCGCAATTCTCCGCGGGAGATCTACTTCACCGTCGGCCTGGGGCTCTGAACATGATCGCAGCCAAGCTAACGTCAAGATTGGCCCTTCGTGTGCGGGGACTTTTTGGCGTCTTTGGCTGCGCTGTGTGCTGCAGTAACCTTTTGGCGCAGGTAGAGGCGACGGCTATCTTCCTCACGCGGGGCCAGCTGTGGGAGACGGTAAATGTCGCCAAGATGGGGCCTGTGTTTCAGAACTGGGCGCGCAAGGGCTACGGCATGGATTGGCCCGGTTTTGACCCTGAGCGAATCCCTCGCCAGGTGGGTGGGGGGACAAGCCATCATGTGGGTGGCGGCTTCTGGGCCGCGGCCCTTAGGCCCTCTACTCCGGATAGCGTGTGGGGCGTCGCCGATTGGGCCATGTTTGCCACTTCGGTGGGCTTGTCGCGCACGGATAGCCCCTATCTGCTGCTCCGCCACGGACTCCGCTGGCCGGAAGGGGAGAACTATTGGTTGCGCATCGACCCAGAGGAGGCCGAGGAAGTTGTGGACACAGCGTGGGAATTCAACCCAGAGTACCGATTCCCATACCGACCGCCCCGTTTTCTGCCGGTACGGGTGAGGCGAACTGTACGCTGTTGGAGTAGCTCTGCAAAGGATGAGAAGTACATCATCATCGAGTACGTGATCACCAACATCTCGCGAGATCCTCGCGTTTTCGACCCTGCCATCGCCACGCCCGAAGTCTATCGCATCTTGAGTCAGGATTCCACCTTGGCCGACCTCTACCTGCTATTCACCTATGCGTTTGCCATCAACTCCCGCGGATGGACGATGCTCTTTCCGCAGCTTCCCCCCGGCGCGCTCAACAATCGCTTCTTGTATGATGCCCGCCAGCGCATGCTGTATGGATGGGCGGACGATTACGCGGAGGCCACTGGGAATGAAAAATTCGACCCGTACGTCTACGGGAGCGGTGGGCCGCCAGGTGGCAAGGAGTGGTTGGCGCCGGCGTTCGCAGGCATAAAGTTCTTGTATGTCCCCCGAAACAAACGTGGGCAGGAAAACGCCATCAAGCAGGTAGGCTGGTCGGTGAGCGACCCTGGGCATGCCTTTCCGTTTACTGGGTTGGAAACCAATGAGCAGTGGTATGCCGCGATGCGGGACCTGCGCTTCGCGTATCAGCCTATCCTTTTCCCCCAGGGGCTTTCGGACGAGCGTTGGGGAAAGGCGCGCATGTGGTCAATGGTCAGTCTTGGCCCTTGGGACCTTGGGCCAGGAGATTCTATCCGCGTCGTTATGGCAGAGCTGATCGGGAGCGGCGGCTCGGAATTGGCATTCGCGCCAACGACCACTGAGCAGGACCTGGCGAAGGCTGGGTTGGCAGTCCTCAATGCGACCGCGGCTCGAGCCCAGTTCAATTTTGATCATGGGTACAATGTACCTGATCCGCCGGCTGCCCCGGCCACAATTACGCTGTCTCGCCTGGTGGGGACCAGAGTTGGCAATGTCCTGCAATGGAGCGATGCCGGAGAGCAGATCCCCGACCCGGATTACACCGGCGCGGAGGCGTTCGACCTGGCCGGCTACCGTATCTATCGCTCCGACTATTTGCCCATCGGCCCTTGGCAAAGGATCGCGGAGATCCCTGTCAGGGACGAAACTGCTTTTGATCCTGTGTCCCACACCTACACCTATGTCGACTCGTCTGTGGGCGTGGGTTTCGGCTACTATTATGCGATTTCGGCCTTTGACACCGGTCACGACTGGTGGCCTCCGGACCCCGCTGCGGTATTTCCGGAGACTAATAGCAACCGTGTGCCCTCTTTGGAAAGTTCCTTTTACCCTAATCACACAACGGCTCCCTTTGTGGCCACCTTTTCTGCGGTGAACACCACATTGGAAGAGGTGCTTGTGGTGCCGAATCCGTTTGTCATGCGCTCCGGCTTTGTGACGCCGGGGGCACAAGATCTCATTTCATTCATGAACGTCCCGAGCCCGTGCACGATCCGGATCTATACCATCAGCGGCGACCTCGTTGCCACCATTGAGCATACCGACGGAACGGGCATTGCCCAGTGGAATCAGGTGACCGATTTTGGCCAGTTTGCGGAGAGTGGTTTCTACATTTACCATCTCACCTCTCATGCGCCGCAAACCAAGGGGGCTACACGAATGGGTAAGTTCTGTATCGTCAGGTGAGGCAATGAGGCTCTCGAGTCGCCTGATGCAAGCAGCAATTGCTGCGGTTCTGCTGTCAGCTACTCCTGCGCAGGGGCAATTCCGGAAGGTGGGTACGGCCGGGTATACATTTTTGGAAATCCCTGCCACTGCGCGAGTGGTTGCTATGGGAGAAACAACAGTGGCTCTCTTGGACGCGGGCCCGGAAGCGCTTTTTACCAATCCCTCGTTGATAGCCCTCCTCGGCAGCCAAGGCGCATTGAGTGTCTCCCATGCGAAGTTCCTTGCCGATACGAGACATCAGGCAGTGGCCCTCGCGCTCCGACTACCGCGGGGATTTGGGGTATGTGGCCTGAGCGCCAACCGTCTTGACTTGGGGGAAATGGTAGAGACGGTGAACGCCGACCCGGACAATCCAGGCGGCGCATATGTGGTGCGGGGTACGTACACCGCAGATGCTTTGGCGGTGGGACTTTCCTATGCCAACCATCCCACAGCTTGGTTCGCCTGGGGGTTCACGATCCGCTATGTGCGTGAGAGAGTCGCCATGTATGCTTCCCGAAACCTTCTGTTTGATGGCGGGATGGTTTACATTACTGGTTTTCGGTCGCTGCGAATTGGTGGCTACCTGCAAAACTTCGGCGTTGACAGTCGGTACATTGGCGACTCGTTCAAGATGCCTATGGTGTTCAGGTTGGGAATGGCTATGGAAATATTCGGGGATGCCAACAGCCCGTCCCGACTCACGGTAGCCGCCGATGCCCTCCATCCCAGTGACTACAGTGAACGACTTCATGTGGGTGGTGAATGGTGGATGGGGAAAAGGCTGGCACTGCGAGCAGGCTACAAGTTCAACTACGACGAACAGGGTCTTGCTCTCGGGGGAGGGCTTAGGTGGCAAATTGGGGATCAGGAGGCAGGATTCGACCTGGCATATAGTGACTATCATCGCCTCCACTCTGTGCTGCGCATGACATTTTCTTTGGTTTTTTGAAGGACCGAGAAGCCGTGCTCAAGGTCCCAAAGAGAAGAAGAGCCTTTGCAGCAAGTGGCCTAAGGGTGCTGCTGCTGTGGCTGATGGTTCGGGTCTCCTTTGCCCAGGCAGTGCGCGTGGAATCCGTGGCGGCATGGGCAAGCTACTCGCATGCACTTCAGCTCAAGAGCGGTCAACAATTGCGCGAGGTGCAAGGGTGGGGGGGAGGCATTACGGTGCAACTCCCCATTGCCTCTGTCCTCTCTATTGGCTTGCAGGGTGATTACCGAGACCTCGCCATAGACCAAGAGAACGCAGTTGAGCAATGGAGGTGGGCATTTTGGGAGCGTTTCTATCGCAACTATGTGAGGGACTTGCAAGCAAGGGACCCGTCTTATTCGGCAAGCCTAGTTCCGGAGCAGCGGCTCTACCTCGTCGAGCTTGCAGCAAGAATGAACGTCCATTGGCCACCTAAGGGCAAGGCAAGAGTAAGATTGGCCTTCGGCACTGGCCCTTGGTTCTATACCCGAACCCTCCGCCTGCATGAACGCTGGCAGAAGAGGTTCCCTGAGCTTGGCCATACCTTTGCATACGAGTACGACAACTATGCAGAGGAGCGCAAGGGTGTAGTCTATGGCGCAAGTGTGTGTGGTGGCGTTGAGGTTGAGCTGCAGCGTTACCTGCGGCTGGGTGCAGAGGTGTGTTTTGGCAAGGTTCTGAGAGTGAGAGGCAGTGACTACGAGAATTTCCCGGTGCACAGCTTAGGCTCGCTCCGTTGCGCGGTTTTGTTCGCCTACTGAGTTTCAGGCAAGAAGAGCCCGATACCTTCCATGAATGGAAAGAAGACAATCGCCCTCTGGTTGCTGCCCGCGGTTATGACCGCAGCCGTCAGCACGGTGGTGGCTGCAGTTGAGCCTGGGAGATGGTACCTGGGCCTCCACAACGGGTTGGTTTGCCCTGTGGGCAGCCTGAGCAGGTGGTTTTCTCCCACCCTGCGTGCTTACGGCATTGGCATCGCCAGGTGGCAGAATCAAGGCTGGTCATGGGAGTTCAGCGTGGAGGCCTTGTCGTATGACCGCGAAAACAGTTCGCGCTTGTTCTACCGTGACCTTGATCTCCAGCTAGACTCCTACAGCGGGACTGTGCGGGCTGGGCACGCGTTCTGGTCCAGGCGCGATGTGTGCGCCTCCGCCGTGTTGGGCGCGGGCATCCATCGGTGGCACAGCCATCGCGGATCCTACCAACTGCCGGAGGTGTTCGTGCCCGCACGCAATCAGGACGACTGGAGTTGGGCCTTCGAGGCTGGGATGGCGGTTCGGCTGCCCCTTCTGTGGCGGTTTCATTTGCAGTTTTGTACGATGTACCGCCTTGTCGTGGGGGAACTGTGGCCTGCGCTCGCCCTCCGTCTTGAAAGTGTCAGCGGCATGCAGAATGTCCTCTTTGGTGTAAGCCTCTGGGCCGCAATGTGAATCGACCTCCAGGCACACAGCGCGCGGCCACTTCCCGTCTTGCCCCTCCGGAGCCCTTTGAGGTCTCGCAATGACGTTGATGGTCTTGGTGGACCACGCAGGGCGCAAGTTTTCTCCTATGTGCACCTGCCAAAAGGCTTGGACAAAGGGGTACCATTCCGTGACTTGATTCTTCCATGATTTTAGGTATGTGTGGGAATGGGTTCTGTTGCTGCCTTCTGGACAAAGGGCGGGAGAAGATGAAGCTACTTGTGGAAGACACCACTGCGCGCGCTGACCTCGGCAATTCTTAGGATTGTTCTTGCCTCCCGCGTTTCGAGAAAGGTCGTGATCGGTCTGGATGCGCTCCCACTGATAGAGTTTGCCTTTCTGGGGGTCCAGCTCTACCTATTGCCATTGGTGCCCCGAGCGATCAATGCTGCTCACTTTCTGGACCCCCACTGAATTGTGCCCCTTTTTGTGCCATGTGCAGGATTCGCGGACGGCACTCTCATTCTTGAGGAAAATCTCGCGTGTCTTTTGCCCCAGACTTATCTGGCCCCTTGGCATCTCGAAGGGGCATTCTCAGTGGTTCCAACGGGCCTGCGTGTCGCCGGCGCCGCCATTGTCGAAAGCCTCCTCCGGCGGACCCGAAGCTCTGTAGATGCCCGGGTTGGCTTGCCCGCTGAATTGGAGGTGGGCTGATGACCGCTTCCTACCTCTGGACCCTACCTCTAACTAAGGTCCTCTGGGCTTCATCATTTGTCCTCTGGGCCGCCGGAGTGGGGACTTTTGCCCTTGGCCGGCTGCCGCAACCTTATCGAAAGATTGCACCACGTGGGCCGTTCCTTCCAAGTGTCGAGGATGGAGGCCCTGGCAGCCCACTTTGCTTGTTTTGTCGGCGATGCGTATGGTGCGAGGGTGGTACTTCACCGCGAGCCGGATTCGCCGGCGGAAAACCCAAGCGGGAGGTGCGAGGCAGATGGACCAGAAGAAGATGCCCGTGCTCACACTGATGGGCAAGGACGGGAGTCTTCGATCAGCTCGGAACGCACCTATGAATTGATAGGCCGAAGGGGAATTTAAAACTTGATTTTCGCCTTTGCTTTTGGTACATTCCACGCCAAATTGCTTTCGGATGCACTGAGGAGAACCCTATGAGCAAGACCTCAGCTCCCTACACCATCCACGTCGTATCTCACACCCACTGGGATCGCGAATGGCGCTACCCATTCCAAGAGTTTCGGATGCTGCTGGTGGACATGTTCGATGCGCTGATCGAGCTGCTGACCACCAACCCCGACTACAAGTACTTCCTCCTTGATTCCCAGACCATTCCTTTGGAAGACTATCTCGCTATCAAGCCCGAAAACGGGGCGGTGTTGCGACGCCTGGTGGCGGAAGGGCGGATTCAGATAGGCCCCTGGTACACGCTACCCGACACGCCCGAAATCAGTGGCGAATCGATCGTGCGTAACCTGCTCATGGGGACCTTGATTACCGAGCAGTGGAACGGCAAGAAGTGGTCAGGTTACAGCCCGTTCTCCTTCGGACAGTCGTCGCAAATGCCCCAGATTTACCTTGGGTTTGACCTTGACCACATGTTCTTCTACCGCGGCAACAACGACCGCATTACCAAGCACGAGTTCATTTGGGAAGCCCCGGACGGCAGCAGGATTATGGGCATGCGCTCGGTGAACCCCTACGGGCGCGCCAACTGGTATGTGCACGTGTACCGGCCGGTGGCATTGAACAAGTGGCCGTTCCAATGGGATTACCACTGGCGGGAGGGTCAGCTGCCCTTTCACCCCTGCGATGAGGAACTCTATCCGTTCGACTATTGGCTTCTGGAGGGGAAACACCTGGAGAAGCTCTACCTGGAGAATCTACCGCGCGCGCTTACGGAGATCAAGTCGCATGCGGTCAAAGGGGCTACCTGCGATCAACTTTTGTATCTTGATGGCATGGACCAGGTCAACCCCTACCCGCGCACTCCGGAGATCATTGCCGAGGCCAACAAACTAGGCACTGGAGACACCTACATCCACAGTTCCTTCTACGATTACGTGCAGGCGGTCAAGGCGAGAGCGAAGGACCTGAAGGTCATGCGCGGCGAGTTCCGCTACACCATGGTCGACGGCATGTGGCAGAATCTGTTCCCCGGCATGCTCTGTGCGCGCATGTACCTGAAGCAGCAGAACCGGGCCTGCGAATTCAAGTTGCAGAAGAATGCGGACACCTGGGCTGCGATTGCCGCTCTCCTGGGGATGGAATATCCAGAGGGTATGTTGCGCTTGGCGTGGAAGTACCACCTGGCCAATCAGTCGCACGACAGCATCGCCGGCTGCAGTGTGGATTTGGTGCATGAGGATGTGGAATACCGCAATAGGCAGGTACGGCACTTGACCGACAACGTGACGCGACGGTCCCTGGCGCACATTGTCACCAAGATCGACAATCGCAATCTCCCGGAGGATGCCATCTGTTTGCTGGCTTTCAATCCCACCCAATTCCGGCGCTCAGAGGTGGTGAATGCCGTCATCGACCTGCCGGAAGAGACGGGCTGTAAGTGGTTCACCGTAGAAGACGAAACAGGCACGGAGCTCCCCGTGCAGTTCATTCGTTCCTACCCCTTTGGCCCTATTGTAAAGAATCCGTACGAGTTTCCCATTCCCTACAAGGCCCGTCGTGTGCACTGCGCCATCGGGCTCAATGACGTTCCCGGGCTCGGTTACCGCTCCTTCGTGATCAAGCCACAACCGGGGCGCAAGTTGAACTATGGCACCCTTTCGCCGGCGGCAAACGTCATGGAGAATGAGCACTTGCGAGTGGAGATAGGTGGGGATGGTGGTGTGGATCTGCTTTGCAAGGCGACCGGCGTCACATATCGCGGTCTGCACTATTTCAAGGATTTCTCCGATGTAGGCGACCACGCCACCCAACGGCCTGCTGACCTCGATGAGGTGATCACCAACATAGGCACCCCCGCGGAAATCGCCAAGACCCTCGACGGCCCGTTGATGGTCCAGTACCGGGCCAAAGTGACGATGATGCTGCCCAAAGACGCGTTACCGGACGGCAGCCGCCGCAACCCGGAGCGGGTGCCTTTTGAAATCGCCTCGTACCTCACCCTCCGGAAAGGGTGCCCTTACCTTGAGGTGCGGACAGAGCTCACCAACAACGTGCGCGATCACAAGCTGCTCGCCATGTTCCCTTCCGGTTACCGCTCCGCCGGGAAATCCTATTCGGAAACGCACTTTGACGTGACCGAGCGGGACATCCACTTGCCGGACACCTCCACCTGGAAGGAGCCGATGTTGCCCTATTACCCGCAATACATGTTCTGCGGCGTGCAAGGAGAGGGGCATGGCCTCTCAGTGTTCAACATCGGGTTGCCCGAATACGCGGTGTTTGAAGACGAACATCGCACCATAGGGCTCACGCTGGTGCGCACCTATCGCTTCCCCATCATCGGTGCCGACCCCGAAAACGTCGCCACCGATGAGACCCAGGTCATGTGTCAGTGTCTGCGGCCGTTTGTGTTTGACTATGCCATCTATCCATATGCGGGGAGTTGGGAAAAGGGTGGTGTGTACGAACAGGCGCATTGCTTCAATCTGAAGCTCCGTCTTGCTCAGACTGGGCGCAGCAGTGGCGAGCTGCCATCTTGCCTCAGCTTCATTGACATCCAGCCGGCAATGCTGGTGCTTTCGGCAGTGAAGAGGTCGTCGCGAACCGACGGCCTCATCGTGCGGGTGTTCAATCCGACCGAGGAGAAGGTCGATGGTAAGATCACCTTCTGGCGTCCGGTGCGCAAGGCCCAGTTCGTCAAGCTGAGCGAAAAACCCATAGCTCCGGCCGACGTGACGGGTCGGACGGTCCTCCTCACCGCAGAGAAGAACAAGATTGTGAGCATTGAGGTCTGGCTGGATTGAGTGCGCAGAGTTGCCGGGGCAGCACCAGGTATGGCAAATGCCGGGGGCCGAGGATTCTGCTGGGAACATTCAGGCTGATTATGGAGGAACGAACATGAAGCGCATAGGAATCTCACTGCTTGGATTCTGGGCGGTTCTCGCTGTGTGCGCTGGTGCATTTGCCCAGGCCGATCCACAGTTCAGTGGCACCTGGAAGCTCCTCCCGCACGTGAGCACGGAGATCGACCTCTACGGCACTCTCAGCATCGAAGTGACGCTGAAGCAGGATGGAGTGCTGCTTGTGCAGACCTGGGGTACCAGCCGGCGATTTGTTGATTCGCTCGATCTGCGTACAGACGGCAGCATTAACGAGGTGGTCGTCAAAGACAGGGTGTTCCCGACGAACGTGTTTATGGGCCTCTCTATGCCCGTGGGAAGCACCCGTCAGTTGGTGGCGCGCTGGGAGAAAGACGGCGCGGTGCTCAAGGTAGAGGAGCGGTTTGTCGTGCGCGGCTCACAGGGGCCTGCTCCAGTGCAGTGCCTGCACACGTACGAGCTGCGCGAGGCCGGCGATGTGTTGGTCTACGAAATCGCTCGCTCCACGCGGCGAACTGGCCCGTTGCATTTTGTGCTCAAAAAGGCCGGCCGGCGCGAGGCCTACTTTTTCCGTCTGCAAGACAACTGGGAGGTGGCCGGCAGACTCGGCGAGCAGGCGCTTCTCATCAGCCTCCAGGGGCTGGCCAACGGCAAGGGGCCGCTCCTTTACCTCATCTACCCGGAGACGTGGCCGTTCAACTATGTGGTTCCATTCTTTGAGTACATGCAGCAGAAGCGCTACTTTACTTTCACCGAACTAAAGTCCGTGCCTGAGGCTGTCCGCACCTTCAGGGACGCGCTTAGTGGGTATGTGGTGTGGGACCCCCAGGTGCGCACCTCTTTGATCGTCGCCTTTATCATCTCCGGCGTAGAAAGGGCCTTGGTTGTCACGGAGGAGTTTATCCCCCTTGCGGAGCAGTGCGGCCTGCGGCCGGTGGAGGATCTGCGGGGTAAGTTCCAAGGCATGAGCGATGCGCAGATATACCGGTGGGCATATGACCGCTACTGGGATCGGTGCAGCCGGGATATTATCATCTGGCTGGGCGGCGACGCAGGGCCGGTTATGAAGCCAGGAGTGGCCGATTGGGGGGTATACAACCGCTGTTTCTTCAACGACCTTTCCACCAAGCCGGAGGATGTGGAGGAATATGAGTTTGCCAAGAAGCTCCTGAGCCAGATGAACCCCATGTCGATGGTAATGGGGTGGCATTCGTATGCCAAGGACAAGGAAAGAGACCACGTCAAGCTGGTCTCCAGCTTCGGGTTGCGCGTGGAGGGGCTACACACCATTCCCAACCTCAGCTTCGACCATCAAGTGCCGGCAACTCCTGGCTTCGTGTATAAGAACCATCACCATATCGTACCAGGCAAACGGTACAAGCCGGAGAAGAAGGTGTACATCGCCTGTATTCAGACCGACGGGATGGGTATTGGCGCCTGGCACCGCCCTGGGAGAGGGGAGATCCCTTATTCCTGGGAGGTGATCATGAACTACCTCTGGCTCGCCCCTGCCATCCAGGAGTACTTTTACAGCACGGCCAAGCCCAACGACTATTTCATTGGGTGTCTTTCCGGTCCTGGCTACGTGTACCCAAAGGCTGTTCCCCCGCACCTCCTGCCCGGGCTCATCGCCAAGGCGAGAGAGTTCATGGAGAAGCTCGATCTGAGGGTATTCGAAATTATGGACTACTCAGAAGGGGCAACGGTGGAAGGGAACACCGAGCTCACCAAAGAGGTAGTCGAGGCTTACTATCAAGGTATGCCCGAGGCTATTGGGTTCGTGAACGGGTACGCCCCTTCGTACACGTTCGCCGTCAAGGAGGGACGGCCGCTCATTTCGTATGACTACTACCTTTCGCCGACCAAGCCCGAGGCGGAAGCGGTCGCCGACTTGCAGGAGTTGGCGGCGATCAACAAGATCAGGCCCTATTTCTTGTTGATGCATGTGCGGGAATCCAGCGACGTGAAGCGGGTGAAAGGTATTCTGGACAAGTTGGGGCCCGAGTTTGAGGTTGTACCCCTTGACCTGTTCCTGGCAATGGCCGGGACGCAGCCGACGTTCGCAGAGCGCTTCCTCAGCAGGTAAAAAAATGCAGGAAAGGCGCTGAATGAAATTTTTCTCTTGACTTTTTGTTTCGGATTTGTTATAATACGCGGCAAAGTAGCTGGCTGTCTAGTTTCCCCCTGCATCATCGAGTGGAGCACGAAGGTGATAATGCGGACGCTTCATTTGGATGTACGAGTGGGGAGGATTGGTGGTGTGGTAAAGGGAGTAGAGACACCGGGCACTGGGGCTGCCCCGGAGTGCTCTATTCCCTTTTCTTTTAGGTCCTGGTCCAGCGGAGGAAAGGAGGTGAATGCCGGAGGGTAGGAGACAGCACGTGTAAGGAGTGTTGTGCGCGAGACCCCTAAACTGGAGGAGCATGGACATGCACAAACGCATCCTACAACTGGCGCTGTTCGTTCCCATTGTCCTGGCCTTGGCGCTGGCAACGAGCGTGCCTGTGTTCGCGGTCACGGGCAAGATCGCTGGCCGCGTAACAGATGCAGATACCGGCGAGCCGTTGCCCGGCGTGAACGTCATCATCGAAGGCACAACAATGGGAGCCTCGACTGACCTACAAGGTCGGTACTTCATCCTCAATGTCCCCCCAGGTGTTTACTCCGTCAAGGCGGCCTTCATCGGTTACACGGCAGTCACCAAGACCGGCGTGCGGGTGGTGACCGGCCTCACCGCCGAAGTTGACTTCCAGCTGTCGCCCACAGTGATCGAGGGGCAGGCGGTCACCGTGACCGCGGAGCGGCCACTGGTGGAAAAGACCCTCACCCAGTCCAAGACCACCATGGAAGCCCAGGAGCTCGACAACCGCTTGCCGGTCGGGAGTGTACATGACCTGGTGGAGACGGCGGCGAGCACCTTCAGCGGTTATGTGCGCGGCGGTCGCAAGTACGAGACCAAGACCTTGGTCGACGGCGTGGATGTGTCCGACACGTATTTTTCCGGTGGCACGGGCGCATTTGGTACCGCGGACGTCGGCCATGTCTATCAGGCCTTCCGGCGGTCTGAACTCCAAGAGACGGCGATGACTGGTATGCCCACCAGCGCCGTCCAGGAGCTGAATGTGTACGCCGGCACGTTCACTGCTGAATACCCGACTGCCTCCGCCGGCATCATCAATATGGTAACCAAGTCCGGCGGGCAAAAGTACACCGGCAAGGTCTTTGTGCGGGGCACCCCCCTGGACAAGATCGAGCATTTTGGTACCAACCCGTACTACATGAAGGACAGCAAGAAGGACGCCAGCGGCAACATCGTTCAGATCGGCTATTTTGACGAGAGGGACAAGCTGGCTGCCTC
>JBBIKH010000016.1:9495-9969 GCA_037445575.1 bacterium | reverse complement strand
TGCGATCAAGGAACAGCGCTCGGCTCAGCTCTACACCTGGAACGAGCAGCTGTGCAAGGACAAGTACTACTACGACCCGGACGACTCGGTGGGATTGGGGCGCTCCTACGAGATCGAGGGTAACTTGAGTGGTCCCTTGCCGTTGCTCGGCACAAAAGGTGGCTTCTTCCTGAGCGGACGCTACCAGAACCTGCGTACCTCCGCTATGCCCTTCGACCTGGACAAGCGCATCATTAGCACCTTGAAGCTTCACTACGATGTGACCAATGACATGCGCGTCACCTTGTTCGGCCAGGTTGATGACGGCGGCAAGCTGTTCAATTTTGTCAACTGGAAGTTCAACCCCAAGTGGTTGTACTACATGGAGGGTGCGCCGCGGTACAAGGACCTCGGCCTGGTCACCTACGCCAAGTGGACCCACACCCTCTCGCCCAAGACCTTCTACGAGATCCAGATTAGCCAGAGCAACAAGAC
>JBBIKH010000016.1:0-9485 GCA_037445575.1 bacterium | reverse complement strand
GGACGACAACGGCGATGGCTACTGCGACATCGACGAGAAGGGCGACTTTATCGACTTTGACTCGCGGGAGGAGTACCTGCGCTACGTGGGTGGCGTAACCAAGACCGATCCAGCCACCGGCGTGACTTACATCGATTGGAACACGGTCAACGGGTACGTGGGCAACTACTTGAACGAGCATCCTGACGCGGTGCTTGGCCCCAGGGATCCCAACCGCACGTTCTTCTACAGCGCGATTGACCAGACCTACATGGAGAACAAGGTCAACTTCTGGACCACTGGTGGCTTGTTCCGTCCCCGCTACCCGGCAGCACTCTACAGCCGGACTACCCGTAACGTCACCACGGTCAAGGGTGATCTGACCAGCCAGGTTTCGTTTAACCACCAGATCAAGACCGGCTTCCAGTTCCGTTATCACTACATCGATGTGGACAACAAGCAGGCCGAGTTGGGTGGTGCTGGTCATCAGTATCCGATGGAGTGCTTCCACCTGGACAAGCACACCTTCTACCCGAAGGAGTTCGGAATCTACCTGCAGGATCGCATCGAGTACATGGGCATGATCGTGAACGTGGGCGCTCGTGTTGACGGCTATGACAACGACACGCGGCGCTTCAAGAACGATTTCCACCCGTGGGATTACATTGCCGATGCGACCGGCGCGCTGTGGGAGCTGCGGCCCGCGCGTGGCGAACGGGTCGGTTGGCGCTGGTTCTTCAGCCCGCGCCTCGGTGTGTCCCACCCGATCTCCGATCGCATGGCGATGCACTACTCCTTCGGCAAGTTCATTCAGTACCCCAACTTTGCGTCGTTGTACACCGACTATAACTTCACCAACTACTCTGCTTCGCCGCAGATGGTGTCGGTGTGGCCGGATCAGGATCCGATGCGCTCCACCGCTTACGAAATTGGCTTGCAGTGGGCGCCGGTGCTGGACATCATGTTGGACGCGGTCGTCTACTACCGTGACGTGGAGAACTATGGCTTCCTCTACTGGAACCTGACCCCGTACAAGGGCCAGGGCTTGGTGCTGATGAGCTCCTGGGGCCATGCGGACTCGCGCGGTATTGAGCTGACGGTCGAGAAGCGCCGCACCGGATTCTGGTCAGGGCGCCTGACCTATTCCTACTCGTACATCAAGGCGGCTCAGGCCCGCACGGGCAATGACCCCACGCAGCTCACCGCGTTCAGTGCCAAGACTGATAGCGCCAATTACGCCGAGCTGCCCATCAAGTGGGGCGACTACTACCCGTACCGTGAGGACAACATCGTGGTGCGGAGCACCGACAACCCGTTGGCGGGCGGCTTTGACCGCACCCATCGCTTTGCGGCGACCATGATGTTCTACATGCCGTTCGGCTTCGAGCTCGCGGCAGTGGGCAATGCGATGAGCGGCTTCAAGTACTTGCCCACCGAGAACATCGACCTGGATCCTTGGTTTGACGTCAGCCCGAAGATGCGCGAGGGCCCGTGGAACTACTGGCTCAACCTACGGCTGACCTGGGAAGGGAAGTTGGCCGGCATCCGCTTCCGCCCATTTGTGGAAGTGCAGAATGTCACCAACAAGGAGAACATCCTGGCCTACAACAGGACGCCGTTCTATGAGAACATCGACCAGCAGATCTTTGAGCTGGGTCGTGACCGTAAACCCAAGAGCGGCGACGAAGGTGACCCGAAGGGGTACTGGAATGTGCCCTTCGATTGGCTAGGCCGTCTGCTCTATGGGCCGGCGCGCCAGATCTGGGCCGGTCTGGAGATAGGGTTCTAAACCGCAGATTTGCGCAGAGCATTTGAGAGGAGATGGGCACATGCAAAGGCACTCAAAACTCTTCACCACCCTGTTCCTGGTGGTAGCGGCGGTGACCCTGACCCAGCTTTCGGCCTGGGCTGAGGGGCCGCAGAAGAACATGGTAATTGTCGCGGGCGAGACGTGGTGCACGTACATCCCCGCCAATTACGACTACCCGTGGCCACGTCTGGCAATCCAGACAGACGTGAAGAACATCGGGTACGGTCATCCCCAGGGAAATATCTTCATGAACACCCGTCTGATCACCAGCGGACTGTTCGGCAACCCACCCTGGAGCTGGATGTCGGGCCGGTTGGCGATCGACTTTTCCAACGGCCTGAACGCCGTCGAGTACAATCCGGATCCGGCATTCGCCGCCATCCAGGGCCCATTGGGTCCCGCAGGGAGCGAAAACTATGCGTACCTGAAGTATACGCCCAATGTGGCTGGGGCCAAGGACCCGACGCGGAACTACCATGATCCGGCCGGTGGCTGCTATCTGTCAGCAGACCGCACCCACGCCTGGGCCACGTCGGCCTGGCCGACCACCCTCGGTGTGGACGTGAAGTTGACGGCTCACTCATGGACCATGCCGTGGGGCAATCTCGATGACTTTCACATCATCGAGATTGAGCTCTACAACACCGGTCAGACTGACCTCAACGCCGACGGTGTGGTGGAATTGACCAACAACCGCATCAACGCGTTGAACCTCTTCTACTGGCCGGGGTGCTTCCACTTCTACATCTACTATGATGGCGGCCGGGGCTACTACGTGAACAACAACCGGTACCGCGCCAGCATCATCGACCTCACCCCGGACGAGAACGGCCACCCGTGGGACATCCACTGCCAGGCCATTGGCTCGACAACGGTGCGGGCCAACGACCACCCGGCAGTGACCGATTTCGGCGAGTACTTTGACGCCTACAACGGGTACGGCTGGCTTGGGGCGAAGAAGTGGAACCCAAACACCCTGCAGTGGGAGGAAAAGTTCCTGGCCTTCAAGGACGCCAGCGGCAACCAGATCGTGCCGGCCGTGGGTGAAGGCGTGCAGCGGGGCTGGTTCCACACCAATCAGCCTGGCTGGGGCGGCGTGTTTGACGGCACGCCCAAGAAAGGGCACATCGCCAGCATGGGCTGCTTCTTCGTGGACGGCGGCAAGAGCGGCGACGGTGCCAAGTTCGACTTGAACCCCAACCCGGCGATCTTTTCCTCTGGTACGGCGGGCGACCCCACCACGTTTGTGGTCAAGGATCCGTCGCAATGGACCTACCCTGATGGGGCGCGTGAGAAGGCAGCCCCGGTGACGGTGTACGACCCAGTGACCGGTGCCCCCTTGGGGATCAACCCCATTGATACACCGCCACGCGGTCAGGCTATGGAGCCGAACATCATCACCGAAGGTCTGATCACGCAGTACCAGTTCGACGGCGACCCGATCTGCGCCATCGGCCCCTTCTCCATGGAGGTGGGCGAGAGGATCCGCGTGTACTTCTATCGCGGCTCCGGCTTCCGCATTCATGGTCTGCGCAAGACCGTGAAGATGGCGCGGGCGGTGTTCAACTCCATCAAGCCGGATGGCTCCTACGACGTTCCATCGGGTCCGCCGGTGCCGGAGATCAAGGTGAGCGGCTCCAAGAACGTGCGCCCGCTCATCAAGTGGCAAGACCCCAGCAAGCTGGGTGCCTGCGACGGCATCAAGATCTACAAGTGCGTGGCGTGGCCGCGCTACAACTCCACCGAGAAGCTCTACCCCACGCACGGGACCTGGTGGAAGACGATGGACCCGGCAGTCAACCCTGGCAAGGATGAGATAAACCCGTTAATGACCAACACCGAGTATCTCAAGCCGCAACAGGGCGACTATTGGGGTCCATACGAGCTGGTGAAGGTGGTGCAAGAGTCAGAGTTCGCCAACTACAAGAACACTGACACCGATGCTGCCACCTACCCCTACGCGTGGGAGGATGAGACCTACACCGCGCCTGGCCAGAGCTACTGGTACTATGTGTCCAGCTACAAGGAGGGGGCGGCTGCCACTGTGCCGCCAGCCTACCAGGGCCTGGACAACGTGAGCTGGCTGGAGAGCGGCAAGGTCAACATCAACGGCCGGACCGGTTATTGGGAGAACACCTGGCCGTGGGCCTGGAAGACCTCCGACTATCCCAAGTCCACCGACACTGAAGGGATGAAGAAACTCGGCGCTGTCTTTGTGCTTGTGTCTCCAACGGCCACGGTAGCCGACATCGAGATGGGCAGGGCCAAGATCGGCGTGCGCCCGAACCCTTACAAGCGGGTGGCGTTCCACGACGCCAGCGGCAAGCACCAGGTGATGTTCTACAACTTGCCGGAGCGCTGCACGATCCAGATCTTTGACCTGGCCGGCATGCTCATTCAGGAAATCGACTACCTGGCGCCGGTCGCTAGCAACGGCACCTACTTCTGGGATATGTATTCCCAGAACGGCAATGAGGTGGCAAGCGGCCTCTACATCTGGGTGGTCAAATACAAAGGCGGCCAGCAGCAGGGCACCTTTGCCATCATCCGGTAGCGTGACGGTTGCGACCTGAGAATCCCTAACCGAAGGAGATACAGATATGAAGGTGTCAAGAACCGTAGGCCTCGTTCTGGTGTTCCTACTCCTGGTGGCCTCGATGGCGGCCGCCGGGCAGTTGAGGAAGCCGGGCATCGACGGCGCCGCGTTTCTGAAGATCGGTGTGGGTGCGCGGATGGTGGCATTGGGCTCTGCGGCTACCACCATCTACGGCGACCCCAACCAGATCTTTTGGAACCCGGCGGGTATCCAGACCGATGCCGGCAAGACCCTGGTGGGTTTGAACTACAACAAGTGGCTGATCGACATCAACCACACCGCGGCGGCGGTCACCCATGGCTTTGGCGATCTGGGCACCTTTGGCCTGGGCGTCATCTACATGGGCCTGTCTGACCTTGCTGCAGACCGAGATCTGGCGCCCCCTGGCTACGACCAGCCGGTGCCTGAGACGCCGGGAGTCGGCCGCTATGACACCTACAACTACTACGACCTGGCGGTCACTCTGGGCTACAGCAAGCAGTTCACCGACCGCTTCCGCATGGGCTTGTCAGGCAAGTTCATCCGCGAGAGCATCGACGACGTCGCTGCCAACGCCTGGGCATTTGACTTTGGCGCGGTGTACGAGACGGGCTTTCGCGACCTGACCTTCGGTGCGCGCATCAACAACGTGGGCAGCGACCTCAAGTTCTACGCCATTGGAGCCCCGCTGCCCCTGTACTTCGCCATTGGCGCCTCCATGAGCATTGCCAAGGAGGAGAACACCGCGCTGAAGGCGTTCGTGGACCTGACCAAGCCGAAGGACTCCCCCCAGCTGTACTTCATCGGCGGGGAGTGGACGGTGTACGACAAGCTGGCACTGCGCGGCGGGTACAAGTTCAACTACTCCGGCTTCCAGGATGAGCTGACGCGGCTGAAACAGACCGACGAAGGCGCCTCCTTTGGAGCCGGTCTCGCCCTGCCGATCTCCGGAATGAACCTGTGGCTGGACTATGCCTTCACCCAGTTCACGGTGTTTGACAACACGCACAGGTTCAGCCTGAGATTCCAGTTCTAGCGGAGTCCTCACCGCCCAGAAGCGGCCATGTTGATCTGAGTGTTGCTTACGCGAAAAACTCCCAGAGGCAACTCTGGGAGTTTTTCGTATGCACGTTCTCACTTGCCGGCGAGACAGCGAGGTCCTGTGGCGCTGCCTCGCCGGCGTTTCGAAGGAGCAAGATGAATCGGCGCTCATTCCTCGGTACTGCCGCACGGGCTGCCACGTTCTTTGCAGGGGCCCGGGGCTTTGCACTCGCCGGGGACCTTCCGAGGGCAAAGGGGAAACAAGCGGGCGGCCAAAGTAGCCCGCTCCTCAAGCTGCAAGGGGAGTACTATCGGCACTATCCGGTGGACTTTTCGCAGGGGGTGCTTGGTGCCAAAGGCTTTCTCGGCTGGGGCAAGACCGTGCCGGTGGTGGTGCCCGTAGCCGAGACCGCCTTGATCGCCATGCACATCTGGAATGTGGGCTTCGTGCCCGAGCTTGCCTTTACCCCGGAAGGGCCTGCTGGCCCGGTGATGGCGATGCTGGAGTGGGCCTCGCGCTCCGTCCCGATCACGCGGACGGTGATTCCAGAACTGTTGGCAGCGGCCCGTTCCGCCGGGGTGCAGGTCGTCCACGTAGCCTCTGATTTGGCCTATGCGGAAAAATACCCAGGCTATCGGCGCACGGTTGCCCTTGCTGGTCCAGAGCCCCCTGAGGTGCCAGGCGCCCAGCGCCCGGGCGTGCAGCCCTTTCCCGATTCTGAGAAGAACCGGCTGCTTTTTGGACCGCGCTTTCCGGAAGCAGTGCAATGGTACAACGCAAAGCTGGACTTCCCAGAGGTAGCAAGACCGCTGGACGAAGAGTACGTCGCGGTGACAACGCACCAACTCAATGCCGTACTCCGGGAACTGGGCGTGTGGCAGCTCATCTACGTGGGTTTTGCCCTCAATTGGTGCCTGTGGTTTTCGCCGGGCGGAATGGTGGATATGTCCCGATTGGGGTACCGCTGTTCGTGCATCAAGGAGGCAGTGACGGCCGTCGAGAACAAAGAGAGCGTGGAAGGGGAGCTTCACAAGCAGGAGGCGCTGTGGCGCACAAGTCTGATGTTCGGCTACGTGCACAGCGCGGGGGACTTTATAGCCGCATGTGAAGCTATTGCGGCTGAGCAGACGAAGCGTGCGAAGGCAAGGAGGGAATGATGCGCGCGGTGAGGATGCTTTTGACTCTGATGTTTGTTGCCCTGCTGGCGGTGGCGGCGCTTGCCCAGCGGGCCGTGTCGGTGCAGCGCTATTTGGACTTTGCCAAGGCTTCTGCGGACTGGACCTGGGCGCACTATGACTCGCTAGTGACAGCCTGGCAGAAGACCATTGACCCGGACAACGTATTCGGATACCGCCCGCCGCCTCGCTTCCTTGAGATGGCTACCATCTACGCCTATCTCTACGAGGTCACCGGGCGCAAGGTATATGCCGAGCGAGCCAAGAAGGTGCTCTTGACCTACGATGACTATCGCGTGTTCTATCCCGACTCGGCCGCCCGCAAGCGAACCGACTATGAAGACGGGGTCCCGGCGTTGCCCGACTTTTTTACGACTATGCGTTACGTCAGGGCCTACGATTCACTGAAGCGGAAAGGATTCATCACGGCGGCAGAACAGCGGGAGATCGAAAGCGTCATCGGCGAGAGCATCGACTACCTGTTTCGGACCCAGGAGTGGGGCGCGATGAACCGCGGGATTCTCCGCGCCGAGACTCTTGCCTGGGCCATTCGTGCGGTGCCGAACCACCCAAAGGTCCAGTACTGGAAGACCTTGGAAGAGGCCATAGTCGCGGACAACTGGGGGAACTGGGAGATCGAAGATGCCAGCCTCTACAACGCCGTGTGGCTCTACTCGCTGCTGAGCTACGCCGATGCAAAAGGGACTCTGGATGAGCTTTTCCGGCTGCCCGAGATGTACTACTATGCTCAGTACTTCCTCCACCTCATGTCCCCGGACGGAATGATCCCGGACTTTGGCGATTCCCACTGGCGCTCCAACTGGAGCCGCTTTCTGGTCTTCTTCGAGGCGGCTGCGCGCGCCTACCAGGCCCCCGAACTCAAGTGGGCCGCGGCCACCATCGCCGAGCGCTTCCTGGACCTCAGGAACCTTGCCGACACGGGCCTTGCCTATCTGCTCTTGGATTGCTACCGCTTTGGGACCGACAAGATCAGCCCCCGAGTTCCCGCTGCCTTGAGCTGCGAGGTGATGGAGGATGAAGTTGGCAAGAAAATCGTGATGCGCAATGGCTGGGAACCGACTTCGACCTACATGTTGCTAAACTACAAGGACGAAGGCGATGCTGGCTTGCAGTACAGGGACTATCTGCGGGACACCATTCCGGTAGAAGAGGAGAAGATGACCCATGGTCACGCAGACGAGAACAGTATTGTGCTGCTGATGGCCGATGGTTCACTCCTCCTCCACGACGGCGGCTATAGGGATTTCATGCCCAGTGGACCGTTTGGAGCCTACCGGCAGGACTATTTCCACAACCGGGTCTGCGTTCGCCAGGAGAAGATCTTCATGGGTCAGCGCCAGGGGCAGTACCGCTACAGCATCCGCGATGCTGTGCCCGGGCAAGCAGTGCTTGACTTTCTGCATAATGCTGGCTCATACCGCGAGGTGCGCACGCAAAAGGTGGACTTTATCACCCTGCCCGAGTTCGACTACTCCCGCACCAGGGTGATCGATGACGTGCTCGGCTACGAACACGACCGCGTTGTTACCTACGTCAAGGAGCCAGAACTGTTTGTGGTCTTTGACATCGTCAAAGCGAGGGTGCCTGCCTTTTTCACGGCATCAAACCTCTGGCATACGCGCAGGATTCTCGCGCAAGGGGAGCACTGGTACGACACTGTGTATGACTCCCTCCAGACCCTAGCATTTCCCACCGACACCCACCTGCTCATCATGTTTCCCGAGCACCACTACAAGCTGGAAGGGGTGGAAAAGGAGCGGCGCTACTATCAGGATGAGTTGGTCATCCACCAGACTACCGGCCAGCATTTCGAGTTGGGGCAGACGATTGCCTTTGTGACCGTGCTGATGCCGCATCCAGCCAATGTGCACCCAGAGGAGTTGGTGCGCAAGGTTCGGTACGTCGAGCCCGAGCCCGAAGGCAAAGGCCTGATGGTGGAGATCACAGAGGGCGAGCGGGTCATCACCGTGGGGGCGAAACGGGACCTGCGCATGGACATGGTGCGGGACTGGCGGCGACCAAAGTACACCTACGAATCGGGCAAGATCCGATACGGAGCGTTCGAAACGAACGGCGACTTTGTCTTCTTCGTCCGCAGCGGCAAGCAGCTTTCGTATACAGCAGTCAACATCAGTGGCGCCAGGTATGGGGAGCAGGTGTTGTATGCGCCCAAACCAGCGCTGTTTGGGCTGGCGTTTGACGGCAGTCCAGACATGCCCGGCGTGGGGAAGATCCGCTACTGGCGTGATCAGGTTCAGTTGCAAGGTGGCCAGGAGTGACAAGCCAGGCAGCGGTGAACCAGGAGATCTACGGAGGAGAGGAGTGAGCGGAAGGAAAAAACTCCATCTTGTGTGCAACGCCCACATGGACCCCGTATGGCTGTGGGAGTGGGAGGAGGGAGCCGCGGCAGCTATTGCCACATTTCGTGCCGCTGCGGAATTGTGCGAGCAGTTTCCCGGCTTTCTTTTCAATCACAACGAGGCCATCCTCTACAGGTGGGTGGAGGAGTACGAGCCGCAGCTTTTCCGGCGTATTCAGCGGCTGGTGCGCGCGGGCAAGTGGCACATCATGGGCGGATGGTTTCTGCAGCCGGACTGCAACATGCCCAGCGGGGAGGCACTGATTCGGCAGGTCCTTGTGGGCCGGAGGTACTTCCGCGAAAAGTTTGCGGTGCAGCCGACGACCGCGATCAACTTTGACCCGATCGGTCACAGCAGGGGGCTGGCACAGATACAGGCAAAGAGCGGCTATAGTTCCTACCTCTTCTGCCGGCCCGATTCTACGTTCTGCACTCTGCCGGCGGAGGACTTTCGCTGGGTGGGATACGATGGCTCCGAGGTGCTTGCCACCCGCGTGGAAAGCTTCTACAACAGTCCCCTTGGA
>JBBIKH010000015.1:26724-27891 GCA_037445575.1 bacterium | reverse complement strand
GCGGTCGAGCATTTGGATGCCAAAGGACCTCATGAACACATCGTTGCTTACTGCCTGGTCGATGGCCAGCGCCCGCAGCCCTGCGAAGGACAGCGCAGTCACGACGGCGGTGAGGGCCAGGGCGACCCACTGGCGGCGCGGGGCTCCTTTGCGACGCGCCTCCGCGATCAGCTGCACAACCAAAAGCAGAAAGACCCCTGCGGTCACATAGACCGCGCCGTATCCCACCCAGAAACTCCCCGCGGCCAGAAGGCCTAACTCCAGCCAGTCCCGGAACCTCGCTTGCTCCAGCACACGTTTGCCGGCGATCAACAGAAGCGAACAGAAGAGCACATCTGCTGTGTAGTGCTTGACCGCCTTGGCCCAGGTGAGGACCTGATCAGAGGCAAGACCGACAAGCACAGGGGCCACCAGTGCAAACTTCCGGCCGTTGTATTCGAGGTACAACAAGTAGCTGACAAAGGTCGCAGCAATGGCAAAAAGCAAAGGAAAGAGGCGAAAAGCAAAGTGGCTGCCACCAAGGACCACCACTGCCCCACGGGTCAGAAGGGCAAAAAGCGGAGGAAAATGCATGGGCCAATTGCGGTAGAACTCAAGGGTTGCCTCCTGCGGCCACGGGTAGCGCAGAATACTCCAATCGGCGCTAATGAGGGCGCGGACTGGGTGAAGTTCATCGCTGCCCAGCACGATCTTATCGATGCCATAGGCTTGCAGGAGCGCAGCCAAAGCGACTATTACCAGGAGCAACAGCCAGTGTTCGCGCCTGCGCATCCAACATCTCCTCAATGAGCTTCGGACTCTACTTCCTGCGGGTAGCTTTCGAACAGCCGCCCCCAGGGCGACTCCTCCCGCCATCGCCGAAAGATCCGTCTCCCTTTGAGGGGCCACCAGAGAAGGTCATGATAGCCCGCAGAGGCGAAAACAAACAGGTAGACCAGCGGGGTACGGAAGAGCAAATGTTGCAGCTTTTTCCCCGGCCCGAACCAGAAAAGGTCTCCTGCGCGGCTGGCAAGGTTGTCGCCGACCGTGCAGCCCAGGCACAAGCCCTCGATGTCATCCCCTACCACCTCGATCTCCTCTGGGCGCCCTATGCCGAGGCCGGCTTCGTGCGCTAACCTGATGTAACCGATCTCCATGGGTGCAAACCCCAGCAGCTTGGCTGCCACT
>JBBIKH010000015.1:2741-26714 GCA_037445575.1 bacterium | reverse complement strand
GACGGTACCACTGCGTCGATGGCCACTTGGTCGCCGCTGGCGAGGATAAGATCGGCGCGCACCGGGCGCATGGTGCGCGGCCCCGGGCCATCACCCGCAGTGGTACCGTCCATCAGCGCAAAAAGACCGGTGTGGATCTCGCGCTGGATGGCCAGAAGATCCACCAACGTCTCGTGGATGACGCTGTGCGTATAATGGCGCTTGGTACCGAGCAGGCCACCAAAGGCGTTTTTCATCGCGCCGGTGGTGGTCGTGTAGATGTGGCACTTCATGGTCGGCAGGTGGAGCACGTTCTTCCCAAAGAAAAAGCCAGGGAGCCGGATGCCCTCAGGAAAGACTTTGTCCAACACCCTCATTCTGCTCTTCGGGCGGTAGAGCACCCACTCCATGTCTTCCGGCAAAAAGTTGTACTTTTCGGCTACCTGCCAGCGGGCGTACACGGGAGCTAAGCGGTTGAGGCGTCCCCCCTTAAACGGGTTGGTGACGACCGTATTGTTGTGGACTGCCACCAGTTCATTGTACCCGGCCTGGCGCAGCGCGCGGATGACCCCTTCCAGTTGCCAGGGAGTAGTGTTGGCCGAGGGGAACGGGTAGTGCCAGGAAATATTGTCCTTGAGGATCGTCGGCACGCCCGGTGCGAGGTGACTCCTCACGCCCGCAAGCTCCATGGCCCGGGCGATGTCGTCGTACACCCTCTCGGGGCGCGCCTTCACCACCGCGACAACTGCTTTTCTGGCCATTGCCCACCTCCTGCGCACGAGCATCCCGAGCTCAATATCCGTCCACGGCGGCCATCCACCCCTCGGCGGTCTTGATGGGGCAGATATGGTGCATACCCCGGCGGTTCCATCGATCAAAACCCTTCAGGACCGGCGAGCGGCCCACCTTTCTCTCCTCGTACTCGGTGGGCGAGAGTTTTGTGATCTCCATCGCCCACACCTGGCGGCCATAGTACTTGGCATCGTCCTGGGCGAATCGGATCAAACGGCCGTCGATGTGCACCACAGACCCGCCGGGCCTGGCGATTTCCGGATTGCCATTCACCACCGGGCTCCGAGGATGCTCAGTCCAAGGACCCAACGGGGTGTCCGCATAGTAGAGCCGGAGCACGCGGTTGCCCATGGTCTCGCTGAAGAGCCACCACCGGCCGTCGTGCTCGAAAATGGTATTGTCCTTGAACAGCTTATCGTCCTGATCAATCAATTTCCTAACAAACTGCCAGCGGTAGGGGAATTGCACCGCTCGGTACAGGCGCACCGACCTGGTGGTGGCCGCCTCGGGAATCATGTAGTAGTCGCCCTGCCACCGAAACACGCAAGGGTAGGAAAGGTGGAAGGGTTCATCCAGGACCACGCCTTTGTACTGCCATTGCTTACCATCTGCGCTGGTGGCCACGACGATCACCCCCTGACCGGTCACTGCCTCCAGCGCCTCGTAGAAGAGGTAGAAGGAGTCCCGTTCACTCACGAGAAAGGGATCCGCAACACAACGGATCTCCATCTCGGACATGCTGTAGCGAGTGAGCACGGGATTGTCAATGCCCTCACCCGTGAATTGCAGCGGTCCGCTGTCCAGAGAGTGGTAAATGCCAATGGCAAACTCTTTGTTTTGGTAGGACTCGTCCACGGTCCCCTTGTGGACGAACACAATGCCGGCTGCCACCCCCAGCAGCGCGGTGACCGCGGCAGCCGCCACCGCGTCGAAGAGAGGGACCCGCGTGCCCAGCATACCGCGGCGGAAGAGCCGAAGACGCTCGCCTATGATCAACAGCAGTCCAAGCCCTGCCGCCGCAGCGCCCAGACCGATTATGATCTGGTCGTTGGGCCCGTAGTATGTGGGCTGGCCCTCTAATGCGTCGTGCGCAAGGCCGTAGGCCAACACAACCGCGCCTAAGGCCGCCAGTGCCGTCAGTGTGGCAAGTCTAAGATTACGCCGCATCCTTTCCTCGGTTCCTGAACAAGCGGACGAAACTGTGCTTCGCCGCACCACATGCTCTCCTTACGCCGTCCCAGAGCAACGCCAGGCTCGGTCCGCGGTCGTCCCAGGCAAACACTGCGTATCTTCTCCGACCTTGGAGCAACCTGCGCCACCCGTTGAAGCGGAACTTCCCCCCGCGGAGATCGGTGATCCAGAGTCGCACAACGCCCTCTTCGTGTACCCACTTGGCCTGATGATTCGCCTCGGGGAGACTCTGGGGGGCAACCCTTACGCCGGCCAGGTCGGCATAGGCCAGCCATGGCAAACTGAGCCCGTAGAGTTCGCTCACCCCAGACTGCAGGTCGATTCGCCCCACCGTTGGTTCGATCATCACCCATCGTCCATTCCTTGGGTCCAGGCGGTACTCCATCGAACCCAAACCTCGGAAGCCGACTTCGCTGAAGAAGCGGATGGTCAATCTCTCCAGTTCGGCCTTCACGCAACCGGTGGCGATAGCAGTGCAGCCGCGCTGGGGTGGCCATTGCCGCAGCTTTCTCCCCACGAAGGAGGCGACAGGGTGCCCGCTTCGATCAAAGTAGGCAAGGCAGAAGTAAACGTCTTCGTCGCTGCCGGGGATCCATTCCTGCACGATCGCCGTTGCTCCTGCGGCAGGGAACTGACCACACGCTGTGCGCAGCGCCTCTGGGGAATCCACCACAAAGTTCTTGGGCAGGCGCTCTGCCTCCCACCGTACGCTACGCACCGCCGGTTTGACGATACAAGGGTACCGCAAGACCGAAGCCGCCTGATCCAGACTCCGCTGATCCTGGACCACCAACGTCTGCGGAATCGGATAGCCACGGCTTCCTGCATAGGCCGCAAAGCGGTCCTTGAACATCAGCGTGTCGACCACTCGCGGCTCCGGCAGATTAAATCGGTAGTCGGGTGCCAGTACCTCCCGGTGTTCTGAGATCGCGAGCACCTGCGGGTCCCCGCACGGAAAAAGGGCCGCCTTCGTCCCAAGGGACTGCCCCACCTGGAGCAAGGTGGTAACAAGTCCTGCGCCCTCGACTTCTGAGCGGACCAGGCGACGACAGTACCGCGAGTGAGCTCCCGGCCGGCCCGGGACGGTGTCCACACCCACTACGTAGACGCCACGCCTGCCCAAGGCCCGCACCACCTCCAGGCCCGTCTCGTGCAAGGGCACCACTACCGCCGGAAGGCGGCCAAGCTCTGGCACGAACATCTCACCTCCCCGGCGCAGAAACCAGGCGCGCCCGATCGAACACCAGATACCGCGTCACATGAAGCGTGCCCAGCTGCGTGGCAACTTTCTGGTGCACCTTGATGGAGGCGGCATTCCGCGAGCCCACGCAGCTCAACAACCGCTCACATCCTTGTTGCCTTAGCCAATCACAGAGAAAGGAATGAACCGCCAAGACCAGCCCTTTGCCCCGGTAGTCGGGGTGGGTGAAGATATTGTACGAATAGGCGTCTCGGCCCGGGCGGAAAGGGAGAAACTTGAGCGGCTCTTCCCTGTTCAACGCGCCCTGCCCGGACCTGCTGACCCAGTGGAAATGGGCTATGGCGCCTTGTTGCTCTGCCACAAAGCAGAGCTCCCCTGCTGCGAGGCGCTCCGAAATCAAGCGCCGGACCAGCCCCTCATTGTAGAAGAGGGGATAGTTCTCCGCATAGGAACCCAGCCAAAAGTTCACCAATCGCTGGATCTCGTCCTCCGTCTGTTGCACAAGGCGGAGCACAAAGCCCTCCGGACAGGGGTAGCTCGGTTGCGGGGAGCGAAGATCGGTGGCAAACACCAGGAAGGTGTTCTTGCGCACCAACCTTTGCCCGATATAGTGCGCCAGCGCGGGAATTCCTCCCGTCCTCAGCTCGTGAACCACCTTGTTGAATCGCAAGGCCCACATCGCCCATCAACCTCCGCAGAGGCGCGAATGCACCCCTCCGCCTAACGGCGCTCGCTGGCTCGTCAGGGTCGCCGCAAGCTCTCCTTGCCGGCCCTCCAGCATCAGGTCATACAGCCGCTCGAAGGCGGCAACTTGGTGCTCAACCGTAAAGTGCTCCTCAACCCTTCGCCTGCCTGCCCGCCCATACTCCGCGATGAGCCCAGGCTCCTGGAGCATGGCGAGCAGCGCCTCGGCCAACCTGTCAGCATCCGCAGGTCGCACCAGCAGACCTGTTTCGCCGTGGACGACCAGCTCCACTGTGCCCTCGACCGAGGTGGCCACAACCGGCCTTTGGCAGGCCATGGCTTCGAGCACGACGTTGGGAAAGCCTTCCCAAAGGGAGGGGAGCACAAACACGTCAAACTCATTCAGCAGCGCATGCACGTCCTCCCGCAGCCCGAGGAAGTGCACGTGGCTCCCTACGCCCAACTGGGCCACCCGTTCCTTCACCCTTTCTTGCTCCGGGCCCACACCCACCAGCACGAAATGTGCCTGAGGGTACTTGGCAATGACCCGCGGGATCGCCTCCACAAGGTAGAGGTGCCCCTTCTGCTTGCGAAAGTGGGCGACGGTGCCAAAAATGGTTGCCCCGGGGACGCCCAGGTCCGTTGCCAAGCTTCCCGTCTTCGGCCTGGGCACAAAGTGACCGAGGTCAACGCCATAGTGGATCGTGGTGATGGTGCGTGGGTCCTGGTGCCTCTTTTCGATCACAAACTTCCGAATCGAGTCGGAAACCGTGACCACCATGTCGAAGCGGTTCCGCAGCGCCCAGTACATGAACTCACGGCGCGCGTTGAGCGGATGGGTGATCACCTCCCAAGAGACCAGCGCTTTGGGCCGAGCCAGGTGACTTGCCAGCCCGCCGATGATGTCGGCAAAGAACAGCGTCGTCTGTACCAGCTCGGCCCGGAAGCTTCGCACCAATCGGGCGACCGCGAACGGCAGGGTGGGATCGTATCGCCACCGCCTCGGAAAGATATACAACGGGTAACCGAGACTGCGGAAGTCCTGCTCCATGAGCCCAGACTTGCCCACCGCGCAAATGGTGATGTCATAGCGGTCCCTGTCCAGCCGGCTGAGCAGTTCCCACAGCTTCCTTTCGCCGCCTGCACGCCCCAGGCCATGCACCACGTGCAGCAGCCGCCTCTTCGCCTTGCTCACGCTGCTGTCCCTCTCCTCTCAGACACCTCTGCCACTGACCTGCCGGTATACGACCATCAACCGGCGTAGGTGCTCCTCCGGGGCGAACCAGCGCTCAGCCTTGAGACGCGCCCGGCGGCCCATCGCCTCAAGCCGCTGCCGATCAGAGATCAGCACGTTGATGGCCCGCACCAGGTCCTCCCGGTTGTTTGGCTCAAAAAGCACCCCATCCTGGCCCGGCTCGATGAGCTCAGGGATGCCGCCGATGTGTGCACCTGCCACCGGCTTTCCCAGCGCAAAGGATTCGTACACAGCCAACGGTGAATTGTCATAAACGATGGAGGGCACCACCGTGAACATGCTGGACCGCATGACCGCGCGCAACTGCTCGCTTGCCAGATGTCCGAGGAAGCGCACATTAGGCAGGCCCCACGCCGCCACCCGGCGCTTGAGCTGCTCCTCCAGCTTTCCCGTTCCACACACGTAAAGCTCCGCCCCGACAACCTCAGTCATCGCTTCCAGGAGCAACTGAACCCCTTTTTCGCGCGACAGACGACCCACGTAGGTGAAATAGTTGCCGGCCTGAAAGGATGGTACATACTCAGCAATTGGTATGGTGTACGGCAACCAGACGATCTTGTCCGGGGCAAAGCCGTACTGAATCATCTTGTCCCGCAAGAAGCGACTCGGCGAGACGTACAGATCTACCGTGCGTCGATAGGTCCTCAGAAAGCGATGCACGTAGGCCTCGGCGCTCACCAGGGCGCTTGCCGCAAAAGAGCCTTTCATGCAGCGCTCCTTGAGCGGGTGCCAAAACTTCTTGCCTTCGCAAAGCTCACAGATCTCGCCATGCCGGTTCAGGAACAGGTAGCTGGGGCAGAGGATCTTGTACTCGTGCAGGGTAAAGACCACCGGGATGCCGTGCCGTTTCAGCGCAAAGAGCACCGAAGGGGATAGATGATGGTAGACGCCGTGCACGTGGGCGATGTCCGGCCGTTCGTCCTCGATGAGCCGCTCGATGTTACGACGTGCTTCGAGGCTATAGATCACCCTCCCCACTGTGCGCAGGCCGGTGCGCAGATCAAGTCGGCCCAAGATGCCGTCCGGGTCAAAGTGGCTTACAAAGTAGCGCGCGTAGGGGGTCGGCACGTTGCGCGGATGGTGCATAGCGAACGGCACCACCTCCACTCCATGCTTGGCGAGCAGGTTAGAGATATTGAACAGGTAACGTTCAGCCCCGCCTTCGATGAAGTAGAATTTGTGGACCATCAATACTTTCATCGCCGGGCCGCTCCTTCCACTACCGCCTCGCACACTGCAGACCACGCCTGCGCCTTGTGCCGCCAGGTGTGCTGCTCCGCCACTGTCTGCCTGGCTGCCCGCCCAAGGCGCTGGCGCAGCCCTGGATTGGCCACCAGCTGGACGATCTTGCTGACCAGACAAGGCAAGTCGTCAGGAGGGCAGAGGCAACCATTCTCCCCGTCGCGAATGACCTCGGCAATCTGGCCAATGGCCGTGGTCACCACCGGCTTCCCCGCCGCCATGTACTCGTACATTTTGACCGGCGAGTAGTAGAAGAACGGCAGATTGGGGTACGGCGCCACCACCACATCCATGGCCGCCAGGTATTCCGGCATCTCCTGATAGTCCACATACCCGGCGAAAATCACTGCGGCCCCAAGGCCTTGCTCAGCCACAACCTGCTCCAACCAGGTCTTCATCCTCCCGCCGGTCCCCACCAGCAAGAACTTGACCTCCGCAACCCGGGCGTGCAGCTCTCGGATCAGCTCTGCCAGGTTGTTGATGCCGTGCCACGTGCTGAACGAGCCAATGAATCCAACCACGGGCTCGCCGCCAATGCCATACCGGTGGCGCACTGGCGCGCCGGATATCAGGGGCGAAAACTTCTCCGGGTCTGCTCCATTGCTCACCACATGGAGCCTGGACGACTGCACGCCATAACCCGCAAAGTAGGAACGCAGCGCTTCCGACACCACGATCACTGCGTCTGCGCGCCGCACGTTCAGCCACTCGATGAACCTGCTGAGGAGGCGATACTGAATATAGTCCTTTTGGAACTGGAGTGCCTCATAGACACCCGGGCAGTCCCCTTCCACCACCAATGGTACGTGTCTTAGCCTTGCCAGCAGCAGGTCGCAGAAGAGCCCGCGTTCCAGCCGGCTCACGATCAAATGTGGTCGGAAACGTGTCGCCTCCCGCAATGCCCGCAGCAAATACGGAACGTTCAGCAAGAGCTGCTTAGCATCAGCCAGGTAACGGCGCAACCACTTCTTCAGCGCTGGCTTGCGAGCGAGCGTGCCCAGTCCCGGAGCTTGGGGTTGCTTCTTCATCCAGCACATGAGCACCTGGTGCCCTAAGGCCTCCATTGCCCGAAAGAGCTCCATGGGCTTGACGGCCGAGCCCAGGGAGCAGCCCTTCAGGTCATAGAGATAGTTGAGGTAGAGAATGCGCATTCCTATCCCCTTGTCACCGCTCCATGGTTACTGCAGGTCGAGCGTTCCGTCGAAACAGCCCCAAGTCCACTACCTCCTGCACCTCTACTGCCTTGGTGACAAGGAGCAGGACCCCGTAGACGAGAGCCCCGGCGGCCGCGGCCACGAGAACGTGCTGCCCCCGCAGCGCCCACACGCATGCCATCATCACCGCGGTTGCTATCACCGCTTTCAGCAGGTAGCCGAAGCCGCGCACAACCACGATCTTGCGGCAGGCAAAGCTCATGCACACGCCAAGGACTATGGCCTCGGTCCCCACCGTGGCGTAGGCGGCGCCCACGTGCGCATAGCGAGGGATGAGCAGATAGTTGAACAAGGCATTCGCTGCCAGTCCTGCCCCTTGGACGGCCACCAGGCGATTCTGATGGTTGCTGGCGCCAAACAGCCCGGCCAGAAGGATGTTGGGAAAGACAAGCCCCGCATCGACGGCCAGAACCTTAAGCGCCGGGACCGCATTGCCGAACCCAGGACCACTGAAGAACAGAATGATCTTCTCAGCAAGGATGATCACGCCCGCCACCATAGGCAGCGCCAGGATCACAAGGTACTTGAGCCCCTTGGCAAAGATGCGGGACAACTCTTCCTTGGAGGCTACGCTCTCGTGCGAAAGCCGGGGGAACAGGGCGATCATGAAAACCAGCGGCACTTGGTTGGTAAAATTCAGCAATCGATGTGCCGCGGCATACCACCCCCATACCTCGGGCGGCTTCATGACAGAGAGCATCATCATGTCAACGCGATTGTACAGGGTGGTGAGAAAGACCGACAGGCCAAATACCACCGCCCCGCGAAAGATCCGGCGCGACGCCTGATAGTCGATGTACAGCGCTGGCGGAAAGAACCTGCGGTCCAGAACAATCAGGCCAAAAAGCAGACTCGCCATGCCCCCCACGACGAACGCCCACGAAAGCCCATAGAGCCCCAAGCCGCGATGCAGCGCCAAAAGACCAACGGCGAAAATAACCCCTTTTTCGACGATATTCAGTAGGGCATCGAACTGCATCTGCTCATGCGCGCGAAACATCGAACCGCACATGGCCGAAAAAGAAGAAAGCACGCCGTATCCAGCCAGGATGCTGATGGCCACCATGGTACGCCGGTCGTAGCCCATGACCAGCCCCACCACCGCCACCAACAGGACTGCCAAGGGGACAAAGGCCACTTTCATGCCACTGGCCACGCCAAACAGCCGTTGGGCCGAGCTTCGGTCCCTGGCCACCTCGCGCACGATCCAGGTATTGATCCCAAAGTCATCCAACAAAAGGACGAAGAACATGACCGTGGTCGCCAGCGCGTACCTGCCAAAGTCCTGGTCGCCGAGAAAACGGCACGCGTAGGCGTACAGGACGATGGCCAGGACGAGTCGGACCACCTGGCCCGCGGAGACAAAAAGGGTGTTGCGTTTGAGGCTACCCATTGACCTCTCGATCAGAGTACACCAGAAAGCGGGCCATGGCCAGGTAGTCCAGGTGGCCGAGCCGAAAAGCCCGAATAGCATCGTACGGCGAGCAGACGATCGGCTCCTCGTGCATGTTGAAGCTCGTGTTGATGATGGAATTCAACCCCGTGCGGCGGTAGTATTCCTTGATGATGCGATAGAAACTGGGGTTGGTCTTTTCATCCACAAGCTGTGGCCGGGCGGTGTTGTCCACGTGCACCACCGCCGGACACTTCTGCTTCATATCGCTGGTGCAATCAAAGGTGATAGTCATGAACCTAGCCGGAAAGTCGTTGCGGCCCACGTTCCGGTAGCACAAGTGCGCCTCTTCGGCCAGAGTAGCAGGCGCAAACGGCATAAACTCGGTGCGTCTTAGACGGTGATTGAGCCAGTCGTTGACCGTGGGGTCGGTGGCCTGGTACAGGATCGAACGGTTGCCCAGCGCTCGCGGTCCGTACTCCATCCTCCCGTTGAAACGGGCCACCACCTTGCCCTTGGCCAACAGGTCCGCCACCACCGATTCGATGTCTTCATGGTAGGTGTATTTGAGGCCCGCTTTCTTGATCTCGGCCACAATCTCGTCCTCGGTGAACTCCGGTCCCAAGTACACATCCTGCAGTTGCGGGATGGCGTCCAGCTCCGGGAAACCCATGCTCTGGTAGTAGGAGTACAGAGCCGCCCCTGCGCAGAGGCCGCCGTCGCCCATGGCCGGGAAGATGAACACCGACTGCGCGTTGGGCAGCTCCGCCACCTTCTGGTTGATGCGCACGTTGGCGAAGACCCCGCCCGCGAGACAGACATCGATGGGCCCGGTCTGCTGGAGCACGGCATCCACATACCGGCTCACCAGCCGTTCGCTAAGGCCCTGCCCGCCGGCGGCAATGAGTTCTGGCGGGTCGCTCAACAACTCAGGGGGTACGGCCTTCTTGAACTTTACATAGTTGCTGCGATGCGGATAGGCGTGCTGGTAAAGACGCTCTGCCAGCAGATAGCGGAACTCGTTGTCGTTGAGCGTAAACAGCTGCTCGAACAGATGTCTGGTGGTCTCATAAGTGCCATGGGCGGCAAGACCGGTGATCTTACCCTCGTGCCGCATCGGCTTGAACCCCAACAACCAGGTGATAAAGTTGTAGAACAACCCGATGGAGTGGTAGCTTGGCACCTCCTTCAGAAGTCGCAGCCGGCCGTTCTCTCCCAGAAAAACCTTGCCACAAAGGCCGTCGCCCTGGCCGTCCAGAGTGACGATGAGCGCCCGCCTGCGACCTGAGGCATAATAGGCCGAGGCAGCATGGGCTGTGTGGTGGTCCATGAAATCGATGGGCACCCCCTCAAGCCCAACCTCCCGCAGCAGACCCTTCAATTTCCTGATGCGCCGGGCATTGTAGAAGTAGGGATAGAAGAGAAAGTAGCGATCCCAGCGCACTGACTTGCTCACCAGCGATGCCAACCACCAACGTGGGTTCTTGTGTCGGATGAGGTCCTTGAGCACGTAGGCCATCAGATCTTTGGGCGGCGCAATGGCCGCTGCGATACGGTCGATGTTGCTGCGATCGGAATTGCTCAAGCGCAAGCATTCGCGCAGGCTCAGGCGCACCGGTCCATCTTTGGAGTTCCCATTGTGCAACTTGATGCGGGAGAGACGCTCCTCCTCAATGGCCCAAAGGATCTTCCCATCCTCGATGATTGCAGTGCCGCAATTGTGGTCGTCAAAGATGCCGAGAATCCTCATCCTTTTCCTTCTCCGTTCGTTCCTCGTTCCAAGCTCATCTCACCACTCAGCGCAACACCCCGCTTCCTGGTGGAGCAGGTGCCTGCGGCGTGCCCGTTGCACCTCTGCGGCGCAAAGCCTCCAGAGCCAATAGTCGGCGCATGCGGCGCTGCTCACTGTAGGCGATCTTGCCCAGTGCCAGGCTTATGCCGAATAGCAGCCACACGTGATTCTTCACCCAGACGATGCGATAGTCAGGCGAGGGTACCAAGGCAATGCACAGCCCCACCATGGCGGTCATGATCCCCGTCCCCAGGTTGGAAACGAAGAGGTCTTTGGCCCGCGCTAGTTGCCAGCTAAATGCAAGCATCATACCAAGTACCGTGACAAACAAGACCAGCCCGGGGATACCGGCCTCGGCTGCTACGAGCAGATAGGAGCAATGAACAAACTTGTCGCCCATGATTTCCTCGCCCGCATGCAGCTTATAGTTTTCCAGTCCCACGCCCACGGTGGGGTGTTGCCTGATGATACGCACTGCGTCCTTAGCCAGATACATTCTGCTGGAGGTCTTTTGCCCGACAAGCTCCTCTTCGGCACCGGTGAAGCGGGAAGTCAGAATGGAACGGTACCGATAGGCTCCGGCGATTCCCACCAGAGCCATGAGCACCCACACGGCAATCGTGCGGCGCGAGACAATCCGTTTCTTTTTCACGTCCAGCAGAAAGAAAAGTACCATGGAGATCGTGAAGCCGAGCCAGCAGGCGCGCCCTTGCGAGGCAAAGAGTGCTGCCACTCCGACGAGGAAAGTGGCAAAATAGAACAGCCGACTCTTGCCCTGCCCAAACGCAGCCATCCTGTAGGCCAGAGGGGTGAGCATCATCGTATACATGGCCAGAACATTGGGGTGGCCCAGGGTCCCGGAGGCGCGCCACGATCGACCCTGCTCCCCGAGAAAGCCCAAGCCCACGTACCCAAACCTGAACTGCAGCACTGCCACCAACCCCTGAAAAAGCAGTCCCGCGCTGACTCCGGCAATGAGGGCGACCATGTCTTGGCGCGTGTTGACATAAAGCATCACCGCCAGGCAGAGCAAGAGCGCGCGCACGTTGGTGATCATGCTGGCAACGGCGGCCTGTTTTTCCACCGCTCCCGGGAGCGCAGCCAATGGCCAAAACAGAAAGAGCACCATGACCGGCAGGATGCGCCGGACAGCCGGATGCAGCGGGCGTCGATTGCGGCCCAGCACAAAGAGCAGGAACAGAGGGATGTCCACAATGAGGATGGCCTCCGTGTTCAAGGGGGCCACCCACAGCCCTTGTGTGACTGTGCCGCAAAAGGCCAGAAGAAAGTACAGTGCTCTAATTTGATTCATGCCCGTCGCTACCAACTCACCGTGCCAGCAGCCTCTCGCCTGGAGTTCCAGCCTGGGCTGTTTCTTCCAGGCCGCCCCCCTGACTCTGCGGCAAACGGTAGACCACCAGTGTTGGCAGGAGCGCTGCCCAGTTGTCCTGCGGGGTGAACACTACCACCTGCTGCGCCTCGCCATCTAGCCAGGTGTAAAAAGCCCGCCTGTGCGCGACCAGCCGCGAGAATGCCTCCTCGGAAAGCCTTAGGTAGAAACTGTCGCGGGTGAACGAATCGCTGACAAAGTACTCCGCCCCGCGCTGCGCCAAATATTCCTGGATGGGCACCATCGCCTCGGGTTCGCCCCGATAGCCAAACGATAGCTGCGCCTGGCTGTCCACGATCTGGTAAGCACGACGGTACTGTCCCGAGCGCAGGCGTAGCTGCGCGTGCGGGTCGTCCTGGTCCAGGAGCGGCGGCCCGTACTTTTCCAGAGCGATGACCGTTCCGTCGCTGACGTTCTGCTCGATCCACTCCTTGGCCCGCGTGCGCGGATCAGGGCCGCACATCGTCGCTGCCCAGCGCAGGTCCTTGTACAGCTCGGGGACTACCGCACCTGCCACGATCAGCCCCAATACCAGATAGGCCACCGCGCGTCGTCTTTGCACCTTGGCTACGGCGGCGTCAAGCAGCGTGCTGGCCGCAAGCAACCAAAACGGTACCAGGGGCAAGAACTGGCGCATCGTCTTGTAGTTTGCCAGACCGATTACCACATAGTAGGGCACCACAAAGGAAAGCAGGAGCCAGTCCACCCGAGCCCGCCCGCGCGCCAGCCGAATCAACCCTATCACCCCCAACGCCGCCAGCACCGGTCCCATCGCAGCCGGAACGGAGTTGTGGCTGAACACTCCGTAGCCAGGCGACATCTGGCCGGTCACGTATGCGAGAAAACCGCCACCGACCCCCACTTTCCCCTGGGCTTGTAGGCTCCCATAAGTGAGGAACCCTTGTAGGAATCGCTGCGGATCAACGACCACCAACGGACAGCCCAGCACAAAACCCACGCCAGCGCATGCCAGCCCGAGGTAGAGCCGAGCATCGGTGAGCACGCTGGTCGCACGCCCGCGCTCGTCTTTTGCGCGCAGAAACAGCGCCAGAAGAAACGGCACCAAGATCAAGCCCGCATTGTACTTTGTCGCTGCCGCCAGGCCACAAAGCAACCCCCCTGCCGCCACCTCTTTCCATCCGCCGCGCGTGTACACACCCACCGCAGCCAGAAAGGCAGCTGTGGCCATAAAGGTGGCCGGCACATCGACCGTCAAATAGTGGGAATTGCGCACGTGAAGAAAGACCGTCGCGCAAAAGGCCGCGGCCAGAAGGCCCACCCGCCTGTTGTAGGCCTTGGTTCCCACATGATAGAGGACAAGTACCGTCGCCGCCCCCAACAGGGCGGTCATCACTCGACCGATGAGGTGGAAAGAGAACGTATTGAGATAGTACGACTCCTTGAATGCAGCAGCGTTGGCAAAGAGCCCTAGGGCCACGCCCGCGAGCCCATACACCCCATACACCCCCGCGAGAAGGTAGGTATATAGCGGTGGATAGGAGCCCAAACCGAACAGGGCATCCGCGGACCTCCCGCCTGGTTCCAACAGGCGACCCGCTTGGACCACCAGCTTGATTTCGTCCGGGTGGTAGCGGAACGGTTTGCCGAACTGAATACCTATCAGGCGAACTGCCAGTGCCAGTACCAAGATCGCCAGTAACAGGCCATTCCGCCCGAACAGTTGTCTCAGAACCCTTCCTTTCATCTGCCTTCTATCTTTCGCCACAGCCGTTTGCTGGAGTCTCGTGGGCTACGCCCCTACCGTTTGACCTTTCAACTTACCCCATAAGCACCAACATCCGAAGCTTGCCACTACAATGAGATATGGCTCCACGGGTAGGCGATAGCGCACATGGGTGAGAAAGAACGAATAGGCACAGGCAAACGTGAGGACCACCACGAGCAAGGGACTCAGCTCCCTCAGCCTTCTTCGGCCACACCACACGCCGCAGAGGGCCAGGAGCAACATCGGGCCGGTGATCAGCACACTCATCAGGTTCGTCCACCAGGAGGTGAACTGATTGCGGCTTTGCAGCCGTCCCAGGGTAGGAGTCCAAAAGTGGGCAAACTCCTCCGCGTACCGCAGCAGGAAACGCCCTGTGCCCACTTTCCCATGAAGCCACTGCGAAAGCAACGCCTCGTCCTTTTGGGCATAGCGCTCGTCGAACATCATGGTGGCGTGGGCCCGTACTGGCGCCAGTCGCCCGAACAGGCGATAGTTACGCACGCTCCAAGGGAGCTGCAAGACAACCACCGCCGCCAACAGCACCGCCACGTGCGCGAGGCGTCGCCGCACACCGACCACGGGCAGCAGGAGGAGCCACAACCCAAAAGCTGGGAGCAAGGCTAAGGCAATCCCCTTTGCCATTGCGGCCAGTCCGAACCACACTCCCATGCCGACCACGTAGCGACTTCTCCCTGTGCGGAGGTACTTCACCGCGCACCATATGCCGGCGGCAAGCAGGAGAGTGAACAGCTGCTCAGGGTAGAGAAGGCTGCTGATAAAGATCAGGTGCGGATAGATCGCGCACGCCCCCGCGGCCAGCGTTGCCACCTTCAGGTCAAGAAGCTCCTTGGCCACGAGGAAGGTGATTCCGCACATCAGGGCCCCGAGCAGCGCCTGCACCAGCCGCACCGCAAGAAAATGCCGGCCGAACAGCCCATAATTCCCGGCAAGAAAGAGCGGATACAGCGGCTCCAGGTTGTAGGTGGTGGTACCGAAGAAGGGTTGGTCGAGCCGAAAACCCTCCCCGCGCAGCAGGCTCCTGGCGGCGGCATCATAGTGCACGGTATCGTAAAAGTACCACCGCTCTTCCAAGGTCAAAGCAAAGCAGGCACGAAGCGCAAAGGCCGCAACACCGATGGCGACAAGGCGTCTCCACGGCTCGCGGAGGAGCCACTGCCAGAACACCATGAGCTTGGCCCACATGTTAGGAGCCTTCCTCCCTCCTATTCCCGCGGTGAACACGCTGCACAATGTGTTCCTGGAGCGACGTCACCTCCTCCCGCAGCAAGCCCACCTCCTGGGCGAGGCGCTTGGTCTGGTCGGTGAGTGCAGAAATGACGATGGTAAAGTGCACAAACAGGACAACCCCGCACACGAGAGCAACGATGAACAACGCCGAGGGCGGGTAGTAGACACCCATGAGTGCTGCCGCCTTGTGGAGCAAGCCACGCCATATGGACAGGACAATCATGACCAACGCCGACCCGAACCACAGCAGGGAATAGCGCTCCAGCAGTTTGCGCTTTCTGATCAGTTCGAAGATGAAGCCTGCGATGAGCAGGCTTCCGGCAATAGCGATTATTTGAATCCGCATGTTCATGGCACCTGCTCCTGACGCTTTGGTGAATAGCGAAACAGGTCCACAAGCACGGCCAACAGCACCTTGATCATGTAGTAGGCCGCCTGAAATGAATCGATGGATGATCGGCCGTGTTGCCGTTGATGCATGTGCACAGGCACCTCAACAAGGCGGAACCCTGAGCGGCCCAACAGCACCACTGCTTCCGGCTCCGGGTAGTCAGCGGGATAGTCGCGCGCGAGGAAATCAATCGCTCGTCGGTTGAAGGCGCGAAACCCGGAGGTATTGTCTGCCACCTGTTGCCTTATGATCAACGAGTTTACCAGCGAGAAGATGATCATACCCAGGCGGCGCATGAGCGGTGCCTTGTAGGTGGCAGTCCCCACATAGCGGGAGCCAATGACTACGTCTGCGGCGCCGCCCAGCAGAGGCTCGAGAAGCTTGTCGATCTCGCCCACATCGTGCTGACCGTCGCCGTCCACCTGCAGGGCGATATCGTAGTCGTGGCGCTGTGCGTACTTGAAGCCGGTTTGCACTGCCCCACCGATCCCCAGATTGAATGGCAGACTGATGACGCGTGCCCCCTGGCCGCGCGCCACCGCGGCAGTGTTGTCGGTGGAGCCATCATCCACCACCAGCACGTCGATGCCGCGGGGGTGAGCGCGCAGCTGCGCCACCACCTTGCCCACGTTTTGTTCCTCATTCAGCGCAGGAACGATCGCCAGAATGCGCGGTTTGGCAGCATGAATAGCCACCTGCTACTCCCCAGCCGGTAAAGTTGCCAGTCGCCGGTGCAGGGAAACCCTGTTCTGCACCAGCGCCAGGAAGAGCTGCTCGTAGCTGCTCGTAACTGCGTCCCAGCTGTAGCAGGCACGGGCACGTTGTACAACCTTCTGTCGGTACTGCTCTACAGCTTCGGGGTGGTCGACCAAATACTGCAGCTTGTTCGCCAAATCGTCAGCTGGCCGGGCGCCGAAAAAGACGCCAGCCTCGCCCAACACCTCGCGGTGTTCCGGCACGTCCAAGGCTACCACGCAATTGCCAAAGCCCATCCCTTCCAGCAAGGCAGGGTGCGTGCCGCCCACCTCTGTGGCCTGAATGTAGAGGTACGCGTGGGACTGTAGCTCCCGGTACCCCTGGCCGAACACGTAGCCCGTGAAAATGATGCGCGGGTCCCGCGTGGAACGCAGGCGCCGGATGTACTCCTGGCTGTAAGGGGCATCACCAACAACCACCAGACGCATGTCCGTGCGCACGCGCTCAAAGGCCTCCACTACCAAGTGGGCGTTGTTCTCAGGTTCCAACCTGCTTACGTAAAGCAGATAACGTCGCGGGGCGAGACCGAACCGCTCCAGGGCCTGCGTCGTAAGCACACGCTCCTCTGGCACGCCGTAAGGGATGAAGGTCGACGCCTTGCCGAACCGCCGCAAGTAGTACCGCTGAATGCTGCGCGCGTCCGTCACGATGGCGTTGGGAAGAACGGTCGCCAAGACCTCCGACAGACGATAAAAGGCCTTGCCCAGCCAGTTCCACTTCTTCCTCTTCCACTCCAAGCCATCCACATTGACCACCACTTTCTTGCCGGTCAGGCGTGGGATGAAGGAGAAGAGGCTGTTGGCACTGTTGCAGATCAACACCACATCGTAGGGCGTGAAAAAGCTCGCTACCACGCACACCAGCGTGTGAAAAACCGTGTCCAGGTACTTGTGGCGGATCGTCGGCAGCACACGCAGGCGCACCCCTTTGTAATAGTCGTGAGGGTAGTCCACGTTGTTGGAGCGACCGAACACCGTAACCTCGTGTCCCCGGCTCACCAGGCGGGGAGCCATCTCTTCGGCAAAGGTCTCAAAGCCGCCGTAGTTGGCCGGAATCCCGCGGATTCCCATGATTGCGATCTTCATTGCTTCTGGTGTCTCACCTCTTCGCCCACATCCTCGCTGCTAGGGGCACCTGGATCTCCAGTCCGCAACCTGTAGACAAGCACAGGACAGGTCGAGCCCCTCACCGCCGCCACGTTCTCATAGAGGCTTTGCAACTTACCGGCAAGCAATTGGGCATGCGGACTGGTGCGCCTTTCTGTGTAGCCGTCCATGATGATGAACTGCGGAGGCCGTTCAGCAAAGGCACGCCGCATGACCGAATCCGGCACATACAACAACCCCAACGTGTGGGTGATGTCGAGGAAACAATCAAGACCCGCAGCGAAGGTCCAGACCTGTCCTCCGGAAAGCACCACATCGCCCGGCTTCGCGTGCGCGGAGAGCACCTGCGTGACCTGTCGAAGACTGGCGGGGGTCCACACGCCCTCGTAGCTGGGGCCGACCTTTTGCCCCTGTTTTCCCACAGAATATAGGAAGCCAAAAAGAAGCAAGGTCATCACCACGAACTCTCTGAACCGCGCCATGCCCTTTCTATCCTGCCACAAGCACACCACCCCAACGGTTGCCGTCCATAGAGCTAATGCGCTGACCATCTGCGCCAATGGCCGCAGGCCGAAGGGCAACCTCACCGTTATGCAAATAGAGGTCACCAAAACAGCTGCTATTGCGGTGCCAACGAAGAGCATCCCCAGCTGCCACTTGGCTTTCTTGGCCTTGAGCCACAGGGCGACCGCCAGTGTAGTGGCCATCACAAAATAAGCCCCGGCCCCTGGGAAATGCCGCCACGCTGCATGCTGGAGTCCATAAACGCCCAAGGTGAAAAGAACGACCAAAAGGGACAGCCTCGCTCCGTGGGCGCGCAGCGGCAAGAGTTGACCGAAGGCGAGCAGGAACAGCAGCGACAGTGCCGGAAGAAGCTCCAGAAGGTAACGGGCAAACACCACCTGTTCCACCGCCACAAAGCGAACCAGGTACATGGCGCCCACAACGCCGATCCAGGTAAAAAGGAGTCCCACGCCTGGCTGGCAAGGTGTGCGGGGACTTCGCCTCAGGACCAACAGCGCGGCAACCGCCGACCCTACAAAGCCGAAAAGCCCAAAGGCAAAGATCTCGTGCGCGTAGCTCTCGATATCGTCCAGCGCCTGCACCGCGCCGATGGCCGTCGAGGTCGTGGGGGTCATGGAGTAGGGGCCATGCAGGAATTGCGAAAGTACCACGTCCAGCGGATTGAGACGCGACAACAGCAGCTGCTCGAGGCTCAGATAGCGGGAGTAATAGGCCCACACTATAACACATGCTCCCACGTACCCAAGGCCCAGAGCACCCACTGCGGCCAGCTTCACCCGCCAGGGACGGGAGGTCGCAACCAAGGAGTAAATGAGCATCGCCGCAAAGACCCAAACTGCGCTCTCGCGGGTGTAATACGCTGCGCCGGCAGTCAGACCGGCGCAGACGCCGTACCAGAAACCGTTTTTCCGCTCCAGAGCCAGCAGGGTTAGCCAGGCGCTGGCGCATGCGAACAATATCGTGGGTGACTCGGTGATCACAGACAGCGACCACATGGCCACGAACGGGTTGAGGAGATAAAGCGCTGCGCCCGCCACTGCCACCTGTGGATCGCGCACAATGCGTCGCCCCAGCGCGTAGACAAGCACCCCTGTGCCAAGGTTGCATAATAGGAGCAGTGCTCTTGCGGCAAGTAGCGAAGGACCAGTGAATTTGAATAGAGCGGCGAGCAACCACAAGAACAGTGGCTGGCGTGCGGCAAAGTCAACGATGGGCACTTTGCCGTCGAGCACCAGGCGCGCATCCATAAGGTAGGAGCCTTCGTCGGGCCCTATCCAGCGGAAGGGAAGACAGGCTGCGCGGAAAAGCAGGGCCGACAGGAGCACAACCCCCAACAACAGTATGGGGCGCGCCTCTTCTAGGCCAGACCGCGCCGATCGGCTGGCAGATCTGCCGGCATGATGGAGCACGTCTTGTACTCTCCTCCTCCACCCTGTAACCCCCAACCAGAACCCAAGCTCATTGACTTACGCGGTACAGGAGTACCTTCCTGCGCCCGTAGTCATAGCAGTAGTAGTTGTCGAGCAAGTCGAAACTTCGAAGCAGCACCAGGTTGCGTCCGGGGACAGCAGCCTCTCCTTGAGCAAGAAGGTATGCACGTCCTCCATGCTGCGACACACCGAAGGAGAACTTCATCCGGTTGGTTAACGCCATAGTCGCAGCCACATCGCCGCAGAGCACAACCCCGCGAGCGTTGTCGCGGCTGTCCTCCTCCACAATGCGTCTGATCTCCTGCGCTACCGTACGCATTGAGTAGCGTGGCTCCCGCAGATAGTGCCCAAGGTGGACAATGTTCCACCCGTTGGCCACCAATACGAGGACGATGGCCAGGCCCTGGCAAATGACCTTCGTTCGCCCGGTACAAAGCAATCGCAAATTGTCCGGCAATGTCGCCACGAGGTAACTCGTTGGCACCACCAACACCACGAAGTAGCGCGGTAGCTGGTGCACAAAAAAGCCCAAGAAGAGGTAGCAGGCAACAAGCAATGCTATCATTACCCGGTCGGCAACACGAAAGACCCCAGAACGAGCAGCGTTAAAGGCCACCAGCACCACGTTGAGGTAGGCCAACACCAGCAACGGCGCATTCTTCCTGACAACCGGGTTATTGAAGAACTTGACATAGTTGCGCACAATGGTGCGCAGGTGGAAGACGATGCGATCCGTGACCAGGTGCGCCGGCGTCAGCTCCCTGTAACCCGCTGCGGCCACCCCAAGAAGCAGTCGTGCCGCGACCACGAGCGCACCGGCCACCACCAGCGTCACGAGCACCCCCTTGAGGAGCCCTCGCCACCGATGACGTTCCACCGGGAGCTGAAGGAGACAAAGAACCACAAGCGCCGTCCCGTAGAGCGCAGCGCTTGGCTTTGTCAGGAAGGCCTTTGCCAGCAGGACGCCCGCCCCGGCAAAGCAGAAGAGCGACCTCCTGCCGGACTTCACGGAGAGGGCCTTGTGGACCAGCACCAGACTCGCGAGCCCGAAGGCAGTCATCGGCAGGTCCAGAAGCGCCAGGCGCCCGTAGACGAAAAAGTAGTGGTTGGTGCCCAGGAGGAAAAGGGCCAAAACGAGCACCATCCACGTGTGCCGGCGCGAGGACCGAGGCTCTTCCTGCATGCGCCGGTGCACCAGCACCAGCAAAAGGACCATTGCCACCACCGAGAGGAGCGCAGCAGGCAGCCGCGCCGTAGTAAGCGATAGCCCTGCGACCTTGAACGTGAGGTACTGCAGCACCGGCACGACCGGCATCAGGAGAATATGATTGTTGCGGTCGCATAGCCAATGACCGGTCACTATCTTGCTCACCGCATTGCAGGAGTTGTAGCCCTCGTCGGTGTAAAAGACGCGCGAGCGCGACAACGAGGTGTCAGGATCGGCCTCAAGGCGCACGAACCTGACCGCAATCAGGCCCAACGCAAGCACCACAATAGCAGCAAGGGAAAGACCTGTTCCAACCTGGCGGCGCATGCTACCTCTCTGGACAGCAATTCGTTCTGCACACGGTGGGCTCAATCCTCCACCACATGTTTGGCAAAGGCCTCTCGATGTTTTGACCACGCCTCTTTGTCCCAACCGAGGTCATCAGCAAGACACTCTGCAGCGCGATAGGCCATTTGCATGGTGTGGTGCGTGTTATCATGGGCGAACAGCCCCTGCCTTCCTAATGAAACAATTTTGGGGACCGTAGCCAGATAATTGTCCACGGCGGCAAGTCTCGTCGCAAAGCCAACCTCGTACACTGGATACGCATGTGCCAGCCGCCGCGAGAAGACGGCAGCGATGGGTGCGGTCACCGGTAGCCCTGCCCGCTCCAATTCCAGCAGCAGGCGGCCGCTGAGTTCCCCGTCTGAAGCTTGCCACAGCGAATCCCCTGGAGTGCATGGTATTTCGGCGCACAGACCGGTAAGGCCGTGCGGCTCACTGGTGCCGCTATAGTTCTTCGACTCAGACAGGCGGGAGGCTACCACCTCTTGCCCGGGTAGGTAATGCGCGTCGTACGGGGAGAAACGCTCGGCGCGCAGGACCAAGTAGAGCAAGATCATGCCTCGATAGTGCAGGTCCTCTGCGCAACGCATTACGTCCGGTGGCGCCTGCGGGCGAAGAGCCGATACCAGCATCGGCAGCGGAATGGTGCTAAAGACAAAGTCCGCCTCCACAGCTCGGCCGTCTCCGTGCCCACCTTCTGCGGCCTCCCAGCGCACCTCCACCTTCCTGTGCCGCTCAGGGTCAAAGGCAAGGGAGGTGACTTTGGCGTTCAGTAGGATTTCTCCGCCCTGCTCCCGGACCGCCGCGGCGAGAGCCTGACAGATTTGGCCATAGCCTCGCCTGGGGTAGAAAAATCGCCCTGCTCCTCGACGCCGCACTCCTGGCAGCAGCGCTAATGCCTTCTTCACCAGCTTGCCTGTGTCCACGGCCGCCACCCGCCGCTGGGCCTGCACCGCGTCGATTTGCTCCGGCGCCAGCCCCCACAGCTTGTGCGCATAGGGGAAATAGAACGAGTGGCACATGGTGGGCCCTAGGCCTCGGAGGAGCACATCTGCGAACGTGCGCTCCGGCCGGCGCTGCCTCCTCCGGAGAGGGGCCCGAAGGATGTCGCCGATGAAGCCTGCAACGAACGACGGCGGCAGGTGCAGCATCAGGTCAACCGGTTGCAGTGGGAATTTCACAAAACGACCCCGCATTAGGATCCGGCCGTTGCGGGGACGGTCCAGCAAGTCTTCGCCCAGCAGCGCGCGAAGGTCCGCCAGAATCTCCGGCGAAGTGGCGCGGTGTAGACGGTGGCTCCCGTAGTCAAAAGAAAGGCCTTGAAAGACAAAGCTTGCGGCCAGTCCCCCCACGTCCGAGGCTTGCTCCACCACTACCACCCTAGCCTGGAGCGAGGGACGGCGCACCAGTCGCCAGGCAAGCCCCAAGCCCGCAGGCCCGGCGCCGAGCACCGCAATGGTCTTTTCCGCTAACGTTGCCGCTGCTCCCATCTAGTCGATTACCCGCACGATGCCTTCTTGAATGCCATAGCCATGACCACACGCCCGGCAGCGAACCTCCTCAGCCCCTAAGAGCATTTCTGGGGACCCGCAACGCAGACACTTGAACTGTGGCTCGCGTCGCTTGCCGGGCGTTCGCTCCCCTGGCTTACGAAAGTGGAACACGTTTGCGTAACCGAGAAAGAAACGCCTGTAACCCAAAAAGAGCAGCCCCTCCTCGGCGCCCCACCTTCGCACCTCACCCACGGAGTGGAAGGTGGCCCGCGGTGTCCAGAGAGCATCACCCAACAAGTTGCGCAACTCCCTGTTGTTAAGGCTCTGGCCCAAATGGAGCGCAACCAGAGGGTCCAGGAAGTGCAGCATCCAGGTGGGGACGCTGGTCAAAGGCACCCGCCTGCGCACCGGCGCAAAGCCATTGTAGACCAGGTTGTAAAAGCTCCACTTGTTGTACAGAAAAACCACAATGCTCCCACCCGTCCCCGTCACCCTTACAACCTCATGAAAGCCTAAACGACAGTCGGGCGTGTGATGGAGAACCCCTATGCACACAGTGTGGTCAAAGCTCCCATCAGCAAAGGGCAGATCCAACGCGTTGCCGTGGACGATGACCGCCTCGGGGGTATTGATCCCGCACCTGCGCAACGATTCCAGGCTGATGTCAAGGCAAACCAGCCGTGCTCCCCGGTCGATGAAGCCGCGGCTGATCTCCCCCACGCTTGACCCCACGTCCGCGATGAGCGCACCCTTCACCTCCTCGTCGGACAGGAAGGTCGACAGGAATTTGCGCCACCACCTCACCCTTGGGCTGCCCCCTTCGATGAAGTGGTGGGCGTCGGAGTGGCGGCGCGTGGCCCCCACCATCTGGCCAGCATCATCCGGTAGCTGTGCCATACCCACCCCCCCAAAGACCGTGCTCCTCCAAGCCTATGCAGAAGGCGGCCGCGCTTGGCGTGGTGCCTTCAGATGCGCGCGAAAGTCCCTCCGTTCGATATAGGCCTCATGCCAGAGCAGATAGTTGAGCAGTCCCCATAGAAAGCGCCCGTGATCGACTTGCCTGGCAAGATGCTCCTCCCAGAGCCGCCGGACCCCCTGTGCATCAAACAATCCGGTGCTGTGCAAGTGGCTGGGCGCGAAGTAGTGCTCACTCAGGTCCCGGAACTCCTCCCGGAGCCACCGGGAATAGGGCATTTCCAGCCCCACCTTCTTCTTAGTGAGGATGACCGGGGGCAACACTCCGCGTAGGGCGCTTCGCAACAAGTGCTTCTTCCGCGTCCCCTTCAACTTCAGCCCCACCGGTACGGTGGCCAGAAAGCCCACCAGTTCATTATCGGTGTACGGGACGCGCGCCTCCAGAGAGTGCGCCATGGTCATGCGGTCATTCTTGATCATCAAATCATCAGGAAGATGGAAGCTAAAGTCGACGTACAGGAGGCGATTCAGCTCATCTGCTGCCCGACAGCGGGCGAAAGCCTCCTGGAAAAAGGCCACCGACGGTGGAAACGCGAACCGTTCGGGTTCGCGGAGCACCTGGCGCTTCACCTCTTCGGAGAGCACTGCTCGCCATGCAAAATGCGAGGTGGGGGTGTCCATTTCTGCGCCCCAGACAA
>JBBIKH010000015.1:0-2731 GCA_037445575.1 bacterium | reverse complement strand
CAAAGCGCTTGGCCTTGAAGTCAAAGCTCAGCTTCTTGTCCGATACGGGGAGGCGGTTCACCAGCGGGGCGATGATGCCCTGCCTCAGCGCCTTTGGCACCATGCGGTACCACCGTCGCATCTTGTAGGCCAGATGCGTGTCGTACCCGGAAAAGAACTCGTCTCCGCCCTCGCCGGAGAGCAGCACCGTGACGTACTCCTGGGCGCACTCAGCCAGAAGGTAGGTGGGGATGGCCGAGCCATCTGCATAAGGTTCGTCGATGTAGCAGAGATAACGCGGCAAAAGCTCGCGCACCCGCGCCGGAGTCACCAGGATCTCGTGATGGTGGGTGTGCAGGTGCTCAGCAACCACTCGCGCATAGACTGACTCGTCATAGCTGTCGTCTTCGAACGCAAGCGAGAAGGTGTGGAAATCGCTGTCACCTCGCACCTTGGCCATCAAGGCAGTGAGGGCACTGGAGTCCATGCCGCCGGACAACATGACCCCGACCGGCACGTCGGCAATCAGCTGGCGCTCCACCGCCTCGGTGAGCAGGCGCAGGGACTCCTCCACTGCCACCTGCTCCTTCATTGCCGGCTGGATATCGTAGGAGATGTCAAAAAAGCGCTCGCTTCGGATTTCCCCGCCAGGACCGATGGCCAGGAGGTGGCCAGGGCGCAGCTCGTAGATGTCCTCAAAGGCTGTCAGCCGATCCGGCACAAAGTCAAAGGACAGGTAGTGGTAGAGGCCCTCCAGGCTCGGTCTGGGCTCAAAGCCGGGAGCCATGAGCAGCGCCTTGATCTCTGAGGCGAACCAGAAGGCGCCGCGCCATTTCATGTAGAACAACGGCTTGATGCCATAGGGGTCGCGGGCCAACAGAAGCCTGCGGGTACGTCGATCCCACAAGGCCAGCGCGAACATCCCGTTCAGCTTCTTAAAGCACTCCTCGCCAAGCTCCTCGTAAAGATGCAGCACCACTTCTGTGTCGGTGCGAGAGACAAAGCGGTGTTGCCGGTCAAGCGCGAACTGGCGGCGCAGGTCGCGGAAGTTGTAGACCTCCCCGTTGTAAGCGATCCAGACGCTGCCGTCCTCGTTGCCCATCGGTTGCCGGCCAGCGGCAGTCAGGTCGATGATACTTAGGCGCTGGTGGGCTAGGCCGCACGTGCCGTCCCAGTAGCTCCCGTGGTCGTCCGGGCCGCGATGGCGCAACAGCGCGACCATCGGCACCAGCACACCTTCGCCCAGTGGCGCTGCCTGCTCATCATATTTCAGGACACCTACAAAACCGCACATAGTTCCTCAGCGCTGTCTTGACTCATCTCTGTCGTCGCGGGGCGATGCCGCGGTCAGGTCCTCCACTGCCCGCGACTGATATTCCGTCGGGATGCGCTGGGCTATCTTCCGCGCCAGGCCATCCGACATCATGCCGATGAGCAGGATCTGCAGGCCGAACAACAGGAAGACAATCGTCGTGGTGGAGACCACAGGTTCCGCAAGAAGGTGCAGACCAAAACTGCCTACCCTCAGCACCGCAAACACAATGTCCGCGGACAACTTGATCAATCCCAAGAGAAAGCACCCCATCGACACGGGCACAAAGACCCGCAGGGGGTTGAACGACATCGACAGGCGCAGCACCAACGCCACAAACTCGAAAAAGTTCCACGGCACGATCTTGGACTTGCCTTCCCGCTTGAAGTAGTCGATCGGCAGGTACTCCACGCGGTAACCGTCACTGAGCAACGCCACGGTGATCGTGGTGGTGAAGGAAAAGCGGTCCGGCAAAATGGGCAAATATTGCTGCACGCACTCTCGGCGAAAGGCGCGCAGGCCCGAGTTCAGGTCAGGGATCTTCTCGCCGGTGATGTGTTCCGCAAGGCGTCCCAATATCCATTTGCCCGGTTTGCGCACCGGGGGGATGTGGACATTGCCGCTCACCCGCGCCCCTACCACCATGTCGGCCCCTGGCAGGCGCGCAAGCACCTCCGGAATTGCCTCCGCCGGGTAGGTCGCGTCCGCGTCCGTAATCAGGATCACCTCGTGGCGCGCCGCACGGATGCCCGTCTTGAGCGACGCCCCGTAGCCGCGATTGCGGCGATGGTGAATCACATGGGCCCCCTTCGCCAACGCCACCTCCGCAGTGCGGTCGGAGGAACCGTCGTCCACGACGATGATCTCGTGTTCCACCCCCGCTCTGTCCAACTGGGAGCGGACCTCTTCCACCACTCTGCCGATGCTCTTCTCCTCGTTCAGGGCCGGTATCACCACGGACACGGGCCCCACTTGCCTTAGTGCCGACATTGTTCTTTCCGCTTGTCCCGTCATGGCGTCCGTTCCAACGTGCCAGTGTTGTTACCTTCTGCTTCTCGCTCCACGCGGAAGATCCTCAGACGCTTGCGGTCGACCGAAATTGCTGCCGTCAAGGAAAGCTGCGGGACTTTTGGCTCACCTTCGGACGAAAACAGGCAATGCATGAGGTCCACGCGATGCAACACGTTGCCATAGGTCCGCCGCTCCACTGCAGCCTGGCTGTCCCAGATCACATAGTCCACTCTCTCCGCCTGCAGCTGAGCAACAAGGTCGGCACAATCGGCCACTGGGAAGGCAAAGTAGCCCCTCACCTGGTGCTCGGGAATATGCGCATAATAGGCAACGGTCAAAAGCAGCAAAGAGACCACCTGCGCGTCCTCAGGCGCATGGGCACGTAGCCATTCGCCGGCCACGCGTGGCCGGCGAATGGCTACGTGCCCA
>JBBIKH010000014.1:24020-28284 GCA_037445575.1 bacterium | reverse complement strand
GGAATCGGTGGAGTACTCGATCTTCACATTTCCCGTATAGTCGGAGTACGTCCAGGTGATATTGTAGGTAGAGTTGACGGTCCAGCGTTCCCCGCCGTTGGGAGCCGTTACGGTGATCACCGGCGCGCGCACGGTGAAATCGTCGATGTTGTTGGCCATATTCCCGAAAAGGCTCACCCCCGCGTAGAGAATGGTGCCCGTCCCATACCTTTTCTGCGCGTCGTTGACCCGGGTATCGAAAAGCCCGTTGATGTAGAAGTCAAAGTGGTGCCCGGTAGCGTCAGTGGACATGGCCACCTTGATGACGTCGCCTGGCTGGTAGACCGGAAGGTTTACCGCCTTTGTATCGATCGGCTGGTCACGAATCACTTCCCCGTTGACCACGGGGCAAAGCAGGATGTAACCCCCGCGGCGAATGACGCAGTAGCCATTAGCCGTCGCGGAGGGAGCATCGAGCATGACGGCGATACCCCCTGCGTTGATCCCCTCCACGGTGGAATTGGTCGTCCACTTGAAGGACACCTCAGTGGGGTTAGTGACGGCCGTGAACACTGCCAAGTAGTTCCACCCGGGTGTGGTGGAGGTATTGTCCAACGCATTGTTCACGATCTGATAGGCACTGTGCGCTGCCCAGTTGGACCCCAGGGTGGTACGATTAAAGTTATCGGTCACCACAGCAGCCTGGCCGGCCGCCCAGGGCATTACGCTCGCCACGAGCACGAGGGCAAATCTTGTCGCTTTCATTGCTGGCACCTCACCGCTGGTTATGTCGGACGCGGATGCAACTTCTACTTCACCGCAGCACTGCGAGCTTGCGCACCAAGGTAACTTGACCGGTGACGAGCTTGCAGAAGTATAGGCCCGAAGAGACCGAGTTGCCGAGGTCATCGCGGCCGTCCCACTGCACCACATATCGCCCAGCATCCCTCTTGGTGCGCTCAAGGACGCGTACCAGCTGCCCGTGAATATTGTACACCGCCAGTTGCACGTCCACCGCGCCAGTTGTTTGGGCCGGGATGTCGTACCCGATCACAGTTGTGGCACCGAATGGATTGGGTCGGCTTTGGTGGAGTGCAAAGCTTTGCGGTAGCTCAGCCGGACCGGACCCGCTTTCCTCCCACACAAGTTCCACACCCTGGCCCGCCACGCTGGCGCCCACTGCCTGTACGACCTCCAGGGGAATGGGCCCTGTGCTACTGCCGCGAACCGTGAGAGGGATAGCGGCCACTGTGCCGCGTCCCGCCGGCATCACCAGGCCCGCTGTGCTGCAGATGAGCAGGTGGAGGTTTTCGCCGACCATTTTGCTCGCCATCGACATACCGTTCGCCAGGCCGGAAAGCTCAGGCGCACCAACCGCCACATCGTTGTCCTTCACCTTCAGGACCATCTCCAGGCCAGCAAGAGGCACCGGGCTCTCCACGTCGATAGTCACTTGAAATCGCTGGCGGTCCAGGTCTAGCCCTCTATTCAAGGCGATGGAGCCACGGAAAGAGGCGGGAGCATTCTCCCCGGCCTGCGCCACCTTTGGCAAGCCCGACACGGCCAGATCGATAGCCCTGCCGATATCGGCAATGTCGACCGTGCCATTGTCGTCAAAGTCGCCGGCCCACCGCTCGTATGCCGTGGGCGAAGGCGGACGACTAAGGGCAATATCGATCATGCGTAGGACATCAAAAAGGTCGACCGCGCCGTTGTACACCACATCCCCTTTCCGCCCGAACCAGAAGACGCCACTCCGTGGTACGAGGCTCACCGCTGGATTCCCCGTGGCATTGGCCGCGGCTTTAACGCTATCAAAGCCGACGCTGGCATTGGTGCCCCCGGTAGCGCTGCTTGCCACACGTACGTAGACCTGGAGAATCTCACCTGAGCCCGCCGTGAGGCGCTGACTCGCACTGGTGTCGGGGACCATCAACACCCAGAAGCCACCTGCCCGGCTGGTAGTGTCCACTCGGAAGGAGGCGATGCGGGTACCCTTTGCCATGCCTGTCACGTACAGCTTGTCTGGGCTGTCCACCAGTTTGAACTGCAACCCCTTGATGACCGTGGCGTTCTTCACGCGAATGCTCAATGTGTCCACCGCCCCGGGTAAGGCCCAACCGTTCGAGACCGAAAGGGTGTCACCCGACTGTGCCTCGACCCGGTTTCCGCCCGCAACAGTCAGGCACACGGCCAGTGCCGCGACCATCCACCACAGGAATGCTCTCTTCATCGCGCCCTCCGCTTTGTGTTGTCGCAACGAAACCGGAACGGCGGCAGCTGCGGCGCTTGCTACTGTTCACAAATGAAACGCTGGCTCACCTGGAAACAGGGCATCACCTGCCCCGTAGCAGACCGCTGCCCGCCTGGCATGCGGACCATTCGGTCCACCTTCCAAGCCACGCTTTCCTGCTGAAAAACGAAGGGATAGGACCTTCTCCTCAAGCAGGGCACCGTTGTGGCGCGCAGCTGTTCCCCACTACTGCTGACCCGTGCCGGCTAACTCCAGCGCCTTTGGTGGCGCAAACGCTATGCCACCACTGCGCCTGGTTCCAGAACGCCAACCCAGGCCTGCCGATATCGGTGTTCCCCGTCAGTTCAAGCTATGAACGTGAGCAAAATGCATTGGAAACCCGCTGTGATGAACAACAAGGGTGGCGTGTTCATCGCCCCAGTTCCTTCAGGCGCCTGGCTGCGCGCACGCCATACGACCCTCCGGGGCTGAGGCGTACGGCGGCCTGATAGTGCCTCACCGCCGCCGCCGTGTCCTTGCTGCTTTCGTACAGTTGCCCTGCAAGGAAACGGACCCGCGGTGCCAACGAATCAAAGGCAACCGCGCGCTCTATGCACAGCGCTGCCGAGTCAGGCAGACCGAGCTGGAAGAAGCACTCCCCCAGGCCCAAGTATGCCTGCGGCGTCGCGGGTTTGTCATTGGCAAATTCGCGGTACACCGCTCGCGCCTGCTCCCAGAGGCCGTGCTTGAGAAGGATGCGCCCGGCCCGCTCATAGGCGGCTACACTTCGTTCGTCGCTCCTCAAGAACTCGCCAATGCTCTGCGCGGCGCGTAAGGGTTGGCCGAGTCGCAGGTGTGCCACTGCCTTGTAAAGGTGTGCCTCTGCCTGCAGCGCGTCGTCGGCCAATACCTTGTCCATAAGCTGCACCACTTCAGCAGGACGTTTGTGACTGAGTGCCGCCTCCGCTTGCGCAAAAGGGTCTTCGACCCGCACCACCTCGGTGACGACCTCCTGGCCGCGAACTGTTACCAGCACAAAGTGGAAATAGCCTCCCGAGTCCGGTGGCGCGTACAGCGGCGCTCCGCCTCCGGCGGCGACAACCTGCCGTAGGCCGTTGTGTGTGGCATCCTGATACAAGTGCTCGTGGCCAACGAACAAGATGTCGACACCGTGCTCCAGAAAAAGGGCGGCAAGGCTGTCCCGACGGGCAGGGTACTTGTCGAATGAGTCACCGGCATGAGGACCAACAGGATAGAACGGGCGGTGCACGAACACGAAAATGTGCTGCCGCTGCCTATGCTCGGCAAGGTCCTTCTTGAGCCATTCCAGCTGCTCCGGGGACAGGCGCGAAACGTGACCTTCTTCCTCTGAGCACAAGACCACGAAATGGCAGTTGCCATAGTCAACCGAGTAGTAGGGTTTGCCGATCATCTCCTCGTAGAGACGACGGCTCGGCTCGTTGAAATAGTCGTGGTTTCCCGGAGCAACGTGCAGCGGAACCGTCAGGACTGAACAGGTTCTGAGAAACTCTCGGAACATGCGGCGCAAGATCACGCTGTCGGCAGTGCCGCCCACGATGATGTCGCCAGTATTGAACACTGCCGTGGGTTTGCGGGCCATGATCTGCTTCAGAATCAGCCTGTGCACATACGGCTGCCGTGCCGTGAACCAGCCGGGCCGGTTGTCGCCGATGACCGCAAAGCGCAGCTCGTCGTCACTTGCGCAAGCGCACCCCACCCGCACCCACGTCGCCGCTGTTGTCACCGCAACAACCAGGAGCACCCCCCAAAGCCTCGTTCGCATCCTCATCGTCACTTCTCCAATGGTTTGGTGCACCTCCAGTCGACAGGCAGTTATCCCCTGCCGAAGGCTTCCGCCCGACGGCAATTCTTACGGAAAATCCTTACCCCTGCGCATTGCCGGCGTCCGGAGCGGGTCCGATTCTCCTGCGGCCGCGGAGAAAGCGTTTGCATATTTCAGATTTTGTTATAAATTTCGGGGCGACTTTTGAGGGAGCAGTGGGAACATGAAACTGAGAGAGATACTAAGCA
>JBBIKH010000014.1:3507-23977 GCA_037445575.1 bacterium | reverse complement strand
AAGCTCATCGAGGAGATGGTGGATGCGCTATATGCCGCAGGTAAGATCCAGGACCGCGACAAGGTCCTGAAGGCGGTGCTGGATCGCGAGCGCGTGATGAGCACCGGGGTTGGCGATGGCGTGGCCATCCCCCATGGCAAGGCCGACGGTGTGAAAAGCCTCGTTGCCTCCTTTGGCGTGACCAAGCATGATGTCGAGTTTGGTTCCATCGACGACAAACCGGTACGTCTGGTCTTTCTGCTGGTAGGACCGTACGACCAGACCGGCCCGCACTTGAAGGCGCTGAGCCACATCTCGCGCCTCATGCACCGCCCAGAGTTCCGGGCCCGTCTCATCAAGGCCAAAACGCCGGAGGAAGTACTGGCAGCCATCGAGAAAGAAGAGGACGCCTGTTTCGGCTAACGAGCGCCATGGCATCATGAAGTGAGAATCTGCCATGCCTTTCTGCGCTAGTTGTGGGTACGAATATGTCCAAGGGGTAACAGTCTGCCCTGACTGCGGCCTGCCTCTGCAGAGCGAGCAGCAGCCTTCGGAGCCGAAGGAGGAGGAATGGGTTCCCCTTCACCCTCTGCCAGGCCCGGTCTATGCGGAGATGGTCAAGGAGGCACTCGCCCGCGCTGGCATCCCCGCCGTCTTGCGCCAGGATGCCGTTTCCGGCGCCTTGGGAAGCAAGGGAACGGGTGCAGTGGGCTCCGAGGCGCTCCTCCTCGTACCGAAACGCCACCGACGACGGGCAGCGAACATCCTGCATCAGATGTTGGATCACATCTGACCACGCTCCTTTTTGCCCAACAGGCCAGTGACCATCGCGAGGTAGAAAAGCTTTGGCAAAGTACCAAGCCGTCAAAGGCACACGCGACGTGCTGCCCGAGGAACAGCCCTATTGGCGCCACATCGAGGCTCACATGTATCGCATCTGCACCCTATACGGCTATGAGCGCATCGATACGCCCATATTCGAGCAGACGCAGCTTTTCGAGCGGGGCGTGGGCGCCAGCACCGACATCGTGGAAAAGGAGATGTACACCTTCGAGGACCGCGGGCACGATTCGCTGACCCTGAGGCCTGAGTTTACGGCAGGCGTCATCCGCGCCTACCTCCAAAACGGCTTGCACACACGCCCCAAGCCGGTGCGACTCTTTTCTGTGGGACCAATCTTCCGCTACGAGCGCCCGCAGGCCGGACGCTTGCGGCAACACACGCAGTTCAATGTGGAGGCCCTTGGGGAACAAGACCCTGCGGTGGATGTGGAGGTGATGTCCATCGCCTGGCAACTCTACGCTGACCTCGGCTTCCGCGGACTCCGCTTTCAGCTGAACAGCACGGGATGTCCGCGGTGCCGACCCGGCTACCTTAAGGTGCTCCGCCACTACTACGAGGCGCACCTCCAAGAGATTTGCCCCGATTGTCGCCGCCGGCTCGAGCGCAGCCCATTGCGCGTGCTGGACTGCAAGGTGGAATCGTGTCAACCCATCATCGCCAAGGCACCGCCTTTGTTGGAGCACCTGTGCCCAGACTGCGCCAGCCACTTTGCGCAGCTCCGTCACTACCTGGATGCGCTCGGGCGACCCTATGCGCTGAATCACCGCCTGGTCCGAGGACTCGACTACTACACAAAGACGGTGTTTGAGGTCTGGGTGCAAGGGATCGGTGCCCAGAATGCTATGTGCGGCGGTGGCCGTTACGACGGCTTGATTGAGCAGCTTGGTGGTCCACCAACGCCGGGAATAGGCTTCGGCTCTGGCATCGAGCGTATCATCTTGAGCATGAAGGAACAAGGGCTCACGGTTCCCAGCCTGCCCAGGCCGCAAGTGTTTGTCGCCTATCAGGGGGAAAAAGCAAGGTTGACTGCGCTCCGCACCATCTTCGCCCTGCGCGAAGGCGGGGTGGCCACTACCTTTGCGCCCGGCGACAGAAGCCTGAAGGCCCAGCTGCGCGAGGCGAACCGACTGGGCGTGGCTTTCGTCGTCATCCTCGGCGAAGAGGAGGTTGCACGGGAAGTGGCAAGCCTCAAGGACATGACCACTGGCGCACAACACGAGGTGGCATTGTCCCGACTTGCGGAGCACGTGCGCAGCAAGTTGCCGGCTGCGTGAAGGCTGCACGCACCAGGGGAGGGCATGGCTGTGACTCATCCCTATGTGCCACGAGCAGTGCCCATTTCGCAGAATCAGCTAAAGTACTACCGCCTTCTCCTTCTCAAGAAGTACCGTTCTCGTGACCGCAAGTTCCTGGTGGAGGGCATCAGAAGCATTGAGGAGGCGCTTGCGGCGGGAGCAGTGATCGAGGCCGTGCTCTTGGCGCCCCAGGCAACGCACACTGAACGGGGTAGCCAATTGGTACGAGCATTGGAACAGGCAGGTACCCCCCTTTTGGCTACAGACCGCCGCGCCTTCCGCACCATAGCCGACACCTCCCAGAGCCAGGGTTTGGTGGCGGTTGCTCACTGGCCTCAGCCACCTCTGCTGCCTGAACAACTGCCTGTACGCGGCACCCTGCTGGCGCTAAATGCTGTGGCCGATCCGGGCAATGCCGGAACGATCGTCAGAACCTGTGCCTGGTTCGGGGCTGAGGGATTGCTGTGCGACCTGAACACGGTCGACATTACGAACGCCATGTCGGTGCGAAGCACTGCCGGCGCCATCTTTCACCTCCCTGTATACGATGAAGTGGATCTGCGCAAGACGCTCCCTGTGCTCAAGGAGAGAGGCTTTGCTCTCTATTACGCGGACATGCGAGGCCCAGTGGCAGTGCACGAGCTGGTCTGCGCGGGCCCCTGTGTGGTGGTACTGGGCGGCGAGGCTAGCGGCGTAGAGGCTGAGATCGCCACAATGTGCGACACCGGCCTACGCATTGAGCGATATGGCAAGGGGGACTCGTTGAATGTCGCGGTCGCCGCGGGCATCATCCTGGCCCACATTGCTGCCCAGAGGAGGAAGGAGCCGCGCGCACCAGGTCAGCAGGAGGAGCGCTACGCGTAGCCGGGCCCTGCAGGCCGCGAACCGGCTCGCCCAAAGACCAGGTGCAAGCTTAGCTCTTGCGGCGAAGCGACTCGGTACTAAAAAAACAGTCCTGTAACCAGAAGACCATATTCCACGAAAGGGCTTTGCCATTGGAAGAACGAACCGACCACCCATCACTCCCACGCCATCCCAGCCTCGGCCTTAGCCTGGGCGTGATCGCCATCACCATGCTGTTCATGATTCTCGTGGCTGTTGGGGCAGCCTTTTTCCTGAGAAAAAGCCTTCTCTTGGCCGCCGAAGTGTCCATCATTGTGCCGGCAATCGTGGCGACCCTGGCGGGGGGCTACCCTTTCAGCTCTGTCTTCCGCCTGCGGCGCGTGCCCTTCTCGCAGATAGCGCTGGCCTTGCTCATTGGCGTCGCCGCAGCGATTATCACCGACGAGCTCGACCGTCTGGTGAATCTGTTTTTCCCCATGCCCGACGCTCTCGTCAGTCAGGTCAAGCAGCTGCTTTCCATTGGCTCCGCAGCAGAGGGAGTCACCGTGGTCCTGTTTGCGGTCGTGGGCGCAGGCCTCCTGGAAGAGATGCTCTTCCGCGGCTTCCTCCAGCAGTCCTTCGAGCGCAGGATTGATGCCAGTCGCGGCATCGTCTTCTGCACCCTGGCCTTTGCCTTGCTGCACGTAAACCCGTGGACGAGCATCCAGATCCTGGTGTTTGGCGTACTGCTCGGTCTGCTCGCCTGGCGCAGTGATAGCGTCCTGCCGGCGGCCATCGTGCACGCCACCAACAACGGCCTCTCCGTGTTGGCCATAAACCTCGGCCTGGACCAGGCGCCGTGGTACTTGTGGCACGGACACGTCCGGCCGCGCCTGCTTGTGCCGGCTATCATCATCCTCGTGTGGAGTGTTCGCCTTTTTTTCACCATCACCCCCAAGAACAAGCGGTCAGCATAACATTCCGGGAGGAGGAGCCTTGACCTGCCCATCCAACAACCTCGAGCCGGTGGTGCGCATCGGCATGATCCGCGCAACCGACAAAGTCAGCTTCCGCTGCAGTGAACCCTGCACCCTGTGTGAGGGTGACGGAAAGGTGCGGGCTCAACTCACGCCAGGCCAGCCTTACGAAGTGGTCGCCCTCGAATCTGTCCCCGCCGAGGTTGAGTACTTTGTGCGACTGGCCATCGCCGAGGACGAAGCCGCCGCAGCGCACCTGGCGGAGAAGGAGAAGCAAAAGGGCTGGCCGGTCATCTACCGGCAGGAAGGACTGGTGGTAGACCTGGGCGCATCCACCGTCGACAACCGGGAATACTGGGTGCTGGCCGGACCGTTTCCGACCGAAAAGGACGCGGTTGCATTTCGCCGCGCCCACGACATCCCGGCCGTGTACTTGGTGGTGGAACAGGCCGTGCGTCGCCCGAAGGGAGTCCTCCAGTGCGCAGGACAACGTTTTCAGGACGTCGTCCGCATCGTGCCGCCCTCGGGGCGGAAAGGGGTCATCACGCTGGCCGACGTAGTGGTGGGAGTGGAGTTCCATTGGCAGCACCTGGAGGATCAACAGCTTTTCGGCACCCTGGAGGTCACTCTCCACAACCAGGGGAGGTTGGTAGCGATAGACGAGTTGCTGATAGAGGACTACTTGGCCAGCGTAAACTCCTCGGAAATGACTGCCGATTGTCCCCCGGATTTACTGCGAGCCCAAACCGTGGCAGCACGTGCAACCGTCCTGGCAACGATGGGCAAGCACCACGCCGCCGAACCGTTCCATCTATGCGCAGATGACCATTGCCAGCGCTACTGGGGAGCTGGCTACGTCATGGAGGACTCGGCACGCGCCACTGCCGACACGCGCGGCGAGGTGCTCCTCTTTCAAGGCAGGGTCTGCGACGCCCGCTACTCCAAGATCTGTGGCGGTGTGGCCGAGGACTATGCCAACGTCTGGGACGAGCGCCACGTCCCGTACCTTGTGCCTTTTGTGGACGGAAAAGTCCCCATCTCCTTTCCCATCGACGACGAGGCAAAGGCGCGGGCCTTCATCGACAGCGACCCCGACGTCTTTTGCAATACACGGCGTTACCCGGTACCTGCCAGCCTCGGCGATTCCAACCGCCTGTTCCGTTGGCAGGTGACCTACAGCCGCGAGGAGCTGCAAGAGCTCATTGCGCGCAAGACCGGCATCGACTTTGGAGAGCTAGTGGACCTTGTCCCTGGTGCGCGAGGTGCTTCCGGCCGCCTGATGAGTCTTCAGGTGAGGGGCAGCAAATGCACGTTCACGGTGGGAAAGGAGCTGGAGATCCGACGCATCCTTTCGGAGACGCACTTGTACAGCGCCTGCTTCTATGTCGAGCGTGAGCTGGATGCCCAGGGCAAGGTGCTGCGCTTTGTGCTCAAAGGGGCCGGTTGGGGCCACGGCGTCGGCCTGTGCCAGGTGGGCGCCACCACCATGGCCGCCCAAGGCTACGACTACCGGCAGATCCTCAGCCACTACTATCGAGGTAGCCAGCTGGTGAAACTCTACTGAAACCGCCTGGGGAATGGTTCCTCGCCTTGGCTGCGACCTCCTTGCCATCCCTTCTCCGCAAAAGTGGCAGGCTGCCCCTATGCATTAGCGCAAGTTGGTAGCGGGAGGAGAAAGGATGAAATTGGGAAAACTTGAAAAGGTCGATCCGCGCCTCTATTGGAAGCATGAAGCGCTCGACTTCACCAAGTGGTTATCACACCCCGACAACATCGCGCTTCTTTCCGACGAGATCGGCATCGGCATTCAAGTCACCCAGACCGAAGCAAGTGTTGGCCGGTTTAGCGTGGACATTTTGGCAGAAGAAGAGAACACGGGACGCAAGATCATCATCGAGAACCAGCTTGATAGAACCGATCACGGGCATTTGGGTCAGCTCATCACCTATGCGGCAGGGCTTGAAGCGGAATTTGTCGTGTGGATCGTCAGCGAGGTCAGGGAGGAGCACCGGCAGGCCGTCGACTGGCTCAACGAGCACACTGATGAGCAGGCGAATTTTTTCCTGGTACAGATTGAGTTGTGGCGGATCGATGGTTCTCTTCCGGCGCCAAAATTCAATGTAATCTGCAGGCCCAACGAATGGAAGCGGGCGGTGCGCACAAGCGCGCAGGATGGGGACTTGACCGATACGAAGACGAAGCAGCTTGAGTTCTGGCAGCAGCTCAAAGAATTCGCAACAGACAAATACCCAGAACTTCGCTTGCGGTCTCCTCTGCCGCGTGCTCATTATCACGTGTCCATTGGCCGCTCGGATTGCCACATCGCATTGACCGCGGATTCCAGAGAAAACCAAGTTCGCTGCGAGTTGTACATTCCTGATTCCAAGGACCTGTTCAAGGCATTGCAGGCCTCTGCGCCAAAGATCGAAAAGGAACTCGGTATGTCTTTAGATTGGCGGGAATTACCAGGCAAGAAGGCCGCTCGCATTCGTGCTGTGCGTGACTTCACATTTGACGACACGTCGACGTGGCCGGAGGCCATTCAATGGCTAACCGAAACGGCCATAAAGTTCAAGAGGGTTTTCGCACAAGACTGGAACACTACCCAACGGTCGGCTGGGGCGGAGGGTGTCACCGCCGGTGTCCAGCCCTGACCTGAGCTGGCCGTCACAACCTGTGGAAAGGGCAATGAGGATAGTCATTGCGGACGACGTGCTCAAGTCGCAGATGCAGGCCTACTTGGCGCTGCACCGGCGACATCACTGCGAAATCGCCGAGGACCGCCAGACCGTTGTCACCCTGGCCAGGGAATTCAGGCCGGACATCATCTTGCTGGCCATGGGGTTTGACTCCCATGCACAGAACGGGGATTGGGGGGATCTGGTCCGAGAGCTGAAGCAGATCGCTCCCAATTGCCGCCTCATCGCCATCTCCGACACGGACATCGAAGGGGATGCGGCGCGGATGCTGGGTGTATCCGGGGTACTCAGGCGGCCCCTACGCCAGCAGAGATTGCTGGCCCTGATTGGCAGCGGACAAGAGGGCATCCACGCGCCTTAGCGCTGTGCTGGCTCGGGAAGAAACGCACGCAAGCGTTTTTTCCTGGAGCGCCCAGGCGATAAACCATCTGTCGCCGACAAGCTCCATGGTCCGGTCCTCCTCGGTAGACAATTGCCTCCGTCCCCGACCCCACTCTTTCGTCTGTCGTCACCATTGCCCCGCCGTTCTGCGCATAATGCCCTGCCGTTGCCCACCTTTCGTCCACTTATGGAAGTCGCGAAAATTGCTTGATTTTTGCGGCGAATTGTGCTATGTTCGGAGCGGCAACTGGCGACCAACGTGAGGACATAGCTGATGGCGAGCATGCAGGCAAGCGAGGTGCGGTGTGACTTTCTGGTAATCGGCAGTGGCATCGCGGGCTTGTCGTTCGCGCTAAAGGCTGCTGAGCATGGGGACGTGGTGGTCGTCACCCAGAAGGAGCGCGCCGAGTCGAACACCAACTACGCACAGGGGGGCATCGCCTCGGTGTTTGCACCGGATGACTCATTCGATATCCACCTTGAGGACACCTTGCGCGGGGGTGCCGGCCTGTGTCACGAGGAGGTCGTGCGCATGGTGGTTTCGGAGGGACCTCAGCGGGTGCGCGAGCTTGTGGAGTGGGGCGCTGAGTTCACCGTGCGCCGGGAGGGCGACAGGACTGTGTTTGACCTGGCACGGGAAGGGGGGCACAGCCGCCACCGCATCGTGCACGCCAGGGATCACACCGGGGCTGAGGTGGAACGAGCCCTCATTGCCGCCGTCAAGGACCATCCCCGCATTCAGGTGCTGGAGAACCACGTCGCCATCGATCTGCTCACCGAGCACCAACTCGGCCGCGAAGCGGAGACGCGCGCCCAGCGCCTTCACTGTTGGGGAGCTTATGTGTTGGATGTGGCGGGCAAAATGGTCAAGCCCTTTGTGGCCAGAGTCACGGTGTTGGCAACGGGGGGCTGTGGGCAGGTCTATCTGCACACCACCAACCCGGAGATCGCCACCGGCGATGGCGTTGCCATGGCCTACCGCGCTGGGGCGCGCATCGCCAACATGGAGTTCATGCAATTCCACCCCACCTCGCTTTACCGCGGCCCCCATGCTACGGGCCGGTCTTTTCTCATCTCCGAGGCGGTGCGCGGCTTTGGCGGCATCCTGCGCACGGGCGACGGCGAGGACTTTATGCCCCGCTACCACCCCATGGGCTCATTAGCTCCTCGTGACATTGTGGCTAGGGCCATTGACACAGAGATGAAAAAGCGGGGCGAACCGTGCGTGTACCTCGACGTGACGCACCTGGATCCGGAGGCGGTGAAGGTGCGCTTCCCACACATCTATCAGACCTGCCTGCAGCACAGGATCGACATGACCAAAGAGTGGATTCCCGTGGTGCCTGCGGCGCATTACTCCTGTGGCGGGGTGGTGACAGACATCCGCGCGCGCACCAATATCCTCGGCCTGTACGCCTGTGGTGAGGTGGCGTGCACCGGCTTGCACGGAGCCAACCGCCTGGCATCAAACTCGCTGCTGGAGGCAGTGGTGTTTGCCCACCATGCCTACGAAGATGCCGTGGCATTCGCCCGCAACGCGCGCGAACCTCTCCCGCACTTCCCGCCTTGGGATGACTCCGGCACCTTAAACAGTGAGGAGTGGGTGCTCATCGCTCACGACCGCGAGGAGATCCAGTCCCTGATGTGGAACTATGTGGGGATCGTGCGCTCGGATTTTCGGCTACAGCGAGCGTTTCGCCGCGTGCGCCTCATCCATGCCGAGGTCGAAGCCTTCTACAAGCGCACCACCGTGACGGAGGGGCTCATTGAGCTGCGCAATATCGCGCAGGTGGCCGACCTCATAATTCGCTGCGCGATGCGCCGCAAGGAAAGCCGTGGCCTGCACTACACTACCGACTACCCGGAACGCGACGACGTTCATTGGCGGCGAGACACCATCTTGCGTCGACGTCGTCGTCGCGCACGACGACGCGACTGTTGACGACCCGCACCCTACTCGACTGCCCAAGGCGAGTCCGAAGAACCACAGGCGATGGAGAGAGGCATGGGATTGAAGATTCTGTCGGCCACGTTAGGGGGTTTGGTTCTGTTCATCACCGTCGATCTCTTCATGGCCTGGTATACGGCCTTTCTCCGCCGGCGCGCCGTTCCCACCCACTTGGCCACCATGCTGCGCCGCTTGCTCTGGGCGCTACTTGCCTTTCTGTTCTGGTCATCTCTCCTCCGCTACGGAATGCCGGACAGGTTCAGTTCCTCCTACTTCCTGTTCGCCCTGTTTGTTTACAGCCTCCGCGGGCTCATCATCGCCTTTTTGCCCGCGAAGAGGGGCAGCATTCAGGGGAGCACCCCTCCTCCGGTCAGGGACGAATAGGCCTTTGCAACCGAACCGGTGCCGCAAAGGGGTCTTGCTGGGACCATGGGACCACTGCCGCCCCAAGAACTTTGGCAGCACCGCACGCGCCTCTGGGGGGGGTGGACAGCACATCGATCAGTCATGCGTCCGGGCGAATGTCGACCGTTTTTTTCTCTTGACACTGGTTGCAGAGGTGCGTATATTGTGCTGTCGGCAAACACCATAGAGCGCGCCTCTGGTCCCACGTACGGGGTATGACGCCATGATCTTGTCACGGGCCCATATCAAAGCCTTCAGGTCAATTCTCGAGCTCAACGCCGCCTTCAACCCGCGCATCAGCGTATTGATTGGCGCGAACGAGACAGGCAAGACCAACATCTTGCGCGCCATTGAGTCCTTTACCCCTGGCTCGCAGTTCGATACCTCCCTCACCTGCCAGTACTCCAACCATTACTATGACGGCAAATGCCCGGAAGTTGAGCTGGAGTTTTCAGGCCTCAGCGCCGAGAACAGGAAGGAGCTGAGCGCGGTGTCAAAGGTCTTTGAAGAGGCACAAAGCTTCACCGTTCTCAAGACGGGCCCCGGGTTGCAGGACTATCGGGTGCAGATCGGCGGCCAGTTACTGGAAGGGATCAACGTTCGTCGCGTTCTTGACGCCCTGCCTCGACTCCTCTATTTCGAAGACATCCGCCTGGTGAAAAGCCAGGTGGAGCAGCGCAGCCTGGAGGAGAACCAGAGCGCGTATTTCACCGAGCGCAGCCTGCTGAAGGTTGGCGGCCTGGACGACATCAGCTTGGCGTTCGAGGATTCCTCACGAGGGCGCCGCGCGCGCGAGGAGGCGGGGCGGGCCCTCACCGAGCAGCTCCGTCGCGTCTGGTCACAAGAGCCAACCATCGAGGTCAAGCTCAACGTCAATCGCGATGTCCTCTACATCGACGTCACCGACAGCAGCACCGTGTTCGACACCCCCGAGTCGCGCAGCCTCGGCTTTCGCTGGTACCTGTCCTTCTACGTCCAGTTCATGGCACGGAGCTTCGAGGGGCGCGCCAATGAATATGTCTTTCTCTTGGAGGAGCCAGGCATCCATCTGCACCCGGCAGGGCAGAAGGATCTGGTGAAAGTGATTGAAGACCTTTCTGCCAAGAACCAGCTTATCTACACGACCCACTCACCTTTTATGATCAACCGTCAGCATCCGGAGCGCGTCCTTTTGGTAACGAAGGACAAGGACGGCACCCATGTGGATACTCAGGCCTATCGCCAGAACTGGCGGCCCTTGCGACAGTCCATAGGGCTCATGATCGGTGATCTGTTTTTCTTTGAGGATAGTGGTCTCATCTTGGAACTGCCTGGGGGCAAACGAGGCAAAGGGCTGATGAGTCGCCTCCGCGTCTGGGGAGCTCCATCCGGAGACTGATGAGGGATGTGCGGCGCTGGTGGCAGCATCACGGACGTTCCTGGCATTCGAGTTGGGCACGCCACCGACCCCGATGGTCGCACAGGCTGCACCGTGGTCCTGCCTGAGGAGCGGGCGGTTGCCGGTGTGGATGTGCGCGGTTCCGCACCAGGCACACGGGAGGTTGAACTACTTCACCCCGTGCGTCTCGTGCACGCCGTCGACGCGATTCTGCTCACCGGCGGCAGCGCCTTCGGCCTGGATGCCGCAGGCGGGGTACAACAGTTTCTTGAGGAGCACGGCCGCGGTTTCGACACAGGCACAGTGAAGGTGCCAATCGTTCCAACCGCGGTGATTTTCGACCTTGCGCTTGATGGCAAGCAGGTACGCCCGGATAAGGAGATGGGGTATCGTGCCTGCCTGGCAGCACAGCTGGAGGTCTGCGCACAAGGACGCGTGGGCGCCGGTGCAGGGGCCACTGTGGGCAAAGTCCTGGGGCCCACGCGCGCCATGTACGGGGGCGTCGGCACCTGCGCAGCACGCCTGGGGCCCGTCACCGTGGGGGTGCTGGTGGTGGTCAATGCCCTGGGGAACATCATTGACCCTCGCACGGGCAGAACTGTGGCCGGTGCCACCGATCCCGCTTCGGGCGAGTTTGTCGATCCGGTGGCCGCATTGGCCGCGCACCCACCCACTACCTTGGCAATGCCTCCGAACACAACCTTGGCGGTGGTTGCCACCGACGCCCTGTGCGACCGCGAGCAGGCGACAAAGATCGCCCAGATGGCTCAGGACGGGATCGCCAGAGCGGTGTGCCCGGCACACACCATGTACGACGGCGACATCGTGTTTGCCTTATCGGTGGGAAGCGCGGTCATGGATATCAGCGCGCTGGGTGCCTTGGCTGCAGAGCTGGTTGCCCAGGCCATTGTCAATGCGGTGCTCGCCGCCAATCAGCCCTCTGATCAGGCGGCCTGAGTCGGCATTGCGGCCTGCCGCAGACTTCACTCAGGGGGCAAAGGGCCACCATCAAGGAGGAAGTTGGTGAGGCCTACACGCGCAAGAGCACTCTCTGCTGGCATGCAACAGGCCGTTCGCCCCGGTCAGGGGCCCACGGCAGATCGCAGCCCCCCTGCTTCCCGCATACCTTGGGCGCACCCATGCGTGCTGTCTGTACACTCCCAGGTTTGTGGCTTATGACACGGTCCAGGCTGAGAAGCGGGTATCACGCGCTAACGTAAGAGGTGACACCCATGAGCACCAAGGCTGGATTGTGGATTGACCATCAGAAGGCCACCATCGTCTACTTGGACGGTAAGGAGGAGAGCAGCAGGAGCATCGAGTCCCAGGTGGAACCGCGCATTCGCGTCACCGGTGGTTCGCGGTCGGCCACACCGTACGGCCCACAGGAGTCTGCGGCCGAGCGCAAGCGGCAGGAGCGGCGCAAGCATCAGCTTGAGGCTTACTATGAGCAGGTGATCGAGGCGATCCGCCACTGCGAGGAGCTCTACATCTTTGGTCCGGGGGCAGCCAAGGGGGAGCTCAAGAAGCAGATGGAGCGGCTCAAGGACCTGAAGGTCCGCATCGCGGCGGTGGAGCCTGCCGACAAGATGACCCCGCAGCAGATTGCCGCTAAGGTACGTACTTTTTTCGGCCAGCAGCGCCGCACGCGCCGCGCCTGAGCCAACGAGGGTGGGCCCCCTGGCCTCTTGGCCCGGGGCCCACCGCGCTTCACTTGGCCACGACCATGTAGATGTCCGCCCCGGCAGGCGAGCCCGTGCCTCTTGTTGAGCTGAAGTAGAAGGCTTTTCCCGAGGGCGCAAGGTACGGACACGAGTCCCAGCTTTCGGAATTGAGAGGCGCGGGGAGTGGCTGAGGCTGTCGCCAGGTCCCATGGCCGCCGTCTTCCGCCTGAGCCTCCCAGAGATCAAGGCCACCAGGTCCTCCCGGGCGGTCAGAGGCAAAGATGATCTTGTCCAGGGCACCCACCACGCATGGGTCAAAGTCGTCATAAGGTGAATTGACCTGTGTGCCCAGACTGGCAGGCGCTGCCCACTCCTTGCCAGTCCAGGCGCTGCGGAACAAGTCGTGCCCTCCAGCTCCAGGGCGGCCATTGGAGGAGAGCACGATGGTGCGCCCGTCGCGGGAAAAGGAGGGTCCCCAATCATCACCGCGGCTGTTCAGCACCGGACCGAGGCTCTCTGGAGCACCGTAACTCTCTCCCTGCAAAGCGACGCGCCACACGTCGGCTCCACCCACGCCTCCGGGACGATCGCTACAAAAGTACAGCCAACGGCCGTCCGGTGTAACTGCAGGATCGAACTCTTGGTAGCTGGTGTTGAAGGGCACTGGTCGTGGTGTAGACCACTGCCCTTTTTGCCAGCGACTGACGTAGATGTCCTGATTCAGGCTGTCCTGCGCGTCCCACCCCATGGTAGCAAAAAACAGCGTCTTGCCGTCAGGGGTCAGGCAACACCTGGTTTCGCAGCGGTCAGTGCTGATGACTCCCTCAGCCAGCAGCTGCGGCATGCCCCTCTTGTAGAACCCTGGGTCGTGGCGTGCGCACGAGACGACTGTCAACAGGCCACTCAGCCCGACGATCACCACTCGGCTCAGTCTCATGTGATTGTGCCTCCCTTTGCCAGCGATCACTTACCTTCGCAGCCAACCTGGTGCTGAGCCAGGCGTTCCAGGGACTTGATGAGGGCTTGCGTCCCTTCGTCGCCTTCACCTGCGGCCTGGCAACTGGCGAACAGCTGGTGCACTAGGCTGAGGGCAGGCAGAGGCAGATGAAGCTCGCGCGCCATCTCTAACGCCAAACGCAGGTCCTTCTGCTGCAACCGCACCATAAAGCCGGGGGCAAAGTCGCGGGCTATCATTTTCGGCCCCAGGTTCACCAGCTGCCAGGAACCTGCCGCGCCGTTCTTGACCGCATCGATCATCACTTGGGGGTCGAGGCCGGCCTTACTGGCCAACAGCAGCGCCTCACAGGTGGCCAAATTGTTCACGGCCACCAACACCTGGTTGCACAGCTTTGTCATCTGCCCCATGCCGTTGGGCCCAACGTGGACGATGCTCTTGCCCATGGCCTGAAAGATGGGCAGGCAGCGCTCGAAGACCTGTTTGTCGCCTCCCACCATGATGGCCAGCGTCCCCGCGCGGGCACCGGTGTCACCGCCACTCACCGGCGCATCCAACATGGCAACGCCGCGCTCCTTGAGGGCAGCGGCAATCGCCCTGGTCACGCTCGGCGAGATGGTGCTCATGTCGATGACGACCATACCTGGGCGGACACCCTCGCACACACCATCGGGGCCCAGGATCACCTGCTCCACGTCAGGCGAATCGGTCACCATGGTGATGACCACGTCGCTCCGTTCGGCAACCGCACGGGGCGAAGGCGCAGCGCTGGCCCCGAGGCTGACCAGCAATTCCACCGCCGGTTTGCTCCGGTTGTAAACCGTCACTTCAAAACCAGCACGGACAAGATTCGTCGCCATGGGCTTGCCCATAATCCCCAAACCGATGAAACCTATTCGTGGGCTGCTCATACGCTCCTTCATCCTCCAATCCATGGCCTTCCCCACCACATCAGTAGCGACCGTATTTCCTTACAAGGTCCATAACCCGACAATAGTTGGCAAAGCTGACATTGTCCGGAACGCTATGGTCGGAGTGATAGATGTAGGCCCCATCACTCATGGCCACCGCTAACTTGCGCCGTATCTCCTCTTCCAGGGGCGCGGGATCCTCCATCGCCATCAAGCGCACGTCGATGCCTCCCATGAACGCAAGTCGTTCCCCATAGAGCCTCTTCAATTCGATCAAATCCATCCCCGCTTTGACCTCCAGCGGTTGCAGGCAGTCGAAGCCGGCCCTGATGAGATCGGGGATTAGGGGTTTCACGCAACCGCAGCTGTGGAGAATGACCTTCAATCCCTTCCCATGGAAAAAATCGACGATTCGTTTGTGGCAAGGGAAGAGCAGTTCTCGATACAGCTGCGGAGAGAACAGGGGCCCGTTGCGGTAGCCCATGTCGTCGTAAAGAAAGGCCCCGTCAAAATCAAACCCCCTACCCATCATCTCCTCGGCGCCGTCGATAAGTAGCTGCACGCCCGTGTCGAAAATGTCGCGCACCCATTCTGGATCATCCAACATCGCCATGAGAAGGCGCTCGGAGCCCACGAACCCCTGGGAGCGGTCATAGCCCATAGCTCCGGCAAAGTGGCAAAACCAGCCGGCCTCCTTGTCCGCGTTGAAACGCGGGAGCATCTTGTCCCAATCGAGGCGGCGGTCATTCCACGCGAGCAGGGGTTTGTGCTCCTCCCAGGTGGCGCGGTCTCTGACGGCGAACTCCAGATAGCCCGGTGTCGAGGTTGCGTGTTTCCAGCCCTTGACCACTGCCCCCAGGCTGTTACGCACGATGGTATAGTCCTCGGTCTCCTCGAGCACCACTTCTGGCAGCTGGAAGGAGATGTCGAAATCGTAGGCGCGGAACGAGTACCCGAAGTAGTCGGTCGGGCTCGTCTCCGCCGGCAGCCCTTCGCGTTGCCAGCGGGCAATCGTGGTCTCCCACGGGGAGTCATGGATGGGTACCTGGTCGGGCATCTGGTGGTGCAGGGCACACAGCACCCGTTCCCGTGGCGTCATTGGCATGAGGGCTCTCCGGAGAGAGCGCGGCTGGCTATTCTGCCTGTTTGCGGAGAAACTCTTCCAAGCCGTCGAACACGGCCTTGGCCATCTGCTCGATGAAGGACTCTTTCATGAGCAGCATTTCGTCCTCAGGGTTTGACATGAAGGCGCCTTCCACCAGGAAGTAGAGCATATCGGTCTGCCGTGTAATGAAATAGGACGAGTAGATTTTGCCAAAGCCTGGCAGCCCGAGCTGACGGAGCTTGGGATAAACGGTCCAAGCGAGCTCCTGGCTGTGAGGCTGTGTGTAGTAGCTGCTGGTGCCGCGCACCATGGGGTCGGCCCCTTCGCCCACCGAGTTGTTGTGCATCATGACAAAGATCTGGCCGCGCGCCTGCTGCGCGATCTGCACCCTGTCTTTCAGGCTCAGGGTGCGGTCGTCTTCGCGGGTGAGCACCACCCTTGCGCCAGCACCTCGCAGCAGGGCAGCAAGCGCCTTTGCCCACTTTAGGTTGACGTCCTTCTCCATGATGCCGGTCGGGCTGATCGCTCCCGGCTCGTCGCCGCCGTGACCTGGGTCCAGCACTACCGTGAGGCCGGCTACCGGGCTTGCGGGCGGCTTTGCAATCTGGGGCGCTCGCTTGACTTCCAGGACCAGACCCCGTTCGTTGTAGGCGACGCTGTAGCCCCATTGCTGTTTCTGGTTGAGCTCGGCGCGCAGGCGGTAGACCCCCTCTGCTGGCTGCGTCCAGCTGACCCGCTCGATCACCGCCTGCCGCTCTGGGTAGGTGAGCCATTGTGCGCCCTGGTGGGCGCCGTAAAGATAGAGGTCCAGCCAAGCAGGCTCTATGTTCTGCTCCACCCGAAAGGGGACCTTGCCGGACATTTCGATCACCAGCTGCACCCGGTCCTCCAGCACCGTGAAGCTCATCGCGCCCACGACTGCACGCGGCACGGCCGTGCCAAGCGGCAGCACGCGCACATCCTGGGCGCTCACCCACACGACATCTTGCGGCGAAAGGCGGATCCTGTAGCGGCCGCCGATCTTGCCCGTCACTTCCGCCCGCAATCCCGCCGGCAGAGTCCACACGACTGCCCCTCCTTGGGGAGCATTCCACATGGGTGTGTCGTTGATCGTCTCTGCCACAAGGGGCACACTGCTCTCCCACACCGACACCGTGCCCTTGCTTTCGACTTTGACCTTTTTCCCGTCGACGCCGCGCAGTTCATAGCGCACCGGCGTCGGCCGGAGGGAACGATCCGCCTTGATCCTGATCATGCCCTGGTAGATGCCCACCATTCCGTCCGCATCCTCCGGGGGGAGCTCTACCATGGGCAGATCCTTGCCCAGGTGGTCGATGGAAAATCGGGCGCTGCCACCAGGGCTACCCTTGAAGCGCAGGCGGAAAAGGTCGCCGTTAGTGAGCACTATTTCCAGGGTGGGTTCGACCAAGTTGGTGTCGATCTCGGTCGGGGAGGTGGGCGACACCGGCAGGGGTGGAATGCGATAGATGAGGAGGGTGTCGGCCGCGGTCCCCTCGCGGTCCTCAGCCTGGATCACAATGCGATTCATCCCCGGGGCGAGCACCACCCGGTCGACGAAGGCCCCACTGGGGTAGACTCGCACCTGGCGGTCATTGACCTTCACGGTGGCCGTCGGAAGGGTCCCGCCGGCGACACGGAGGCGTGGCACATTGACGGTGTCCCTGCGCGCCGGGAATGTGATGGTGAGTAACCTCCCTGGTCCCTGCGGGCCGGTTTGTCCCAGGACCCAGGCGTATAGCACGGCGAGGAAAACTGTGGTGCCGAACGCTCTCTTCATGGAATTCTCCCTCGGAGGATGAGCTTCGTCTTTCTCACTGCGGCGTGGTGCTAACTAGCAATTCCCCAGCTGGGTCAGGGATGCGGAGGTAGAAACCCCAGAACCCGAGCACTTCGACCACCTTGAGCATGAGCTTGTTCCATCCGGCCTGGAGGTATACGGTAGTCTGGTCCTGGTCCGGCGCGGGGGGGCGAAGTGCGGGGTTATGATGCACCAAGGTGTCATTGACCCAGAGGCGCACGCCATCATCGCTTCCCAGAAAGACGCGCACCTTCTGCGGTCGCGGAGAGTAGACGTACGTCAGTGCATAGGCAGTCGCAAAGTCATTAGGGGTAACCAGGGCGTCGATATTCACGTAGCCGGTGGAGTCGGCGCGCACCTTTTGCCAGGCAACGATGGCGCCGTCCTTGCCAGGGTAGCTCGCGCCAAGGTTGACCTCTGACTCCGGCGGCCAGGGGGTCAAAAGCCCGTAGGCGCCGTCATCGCCGGCGTCAAACGGGCCAATGAGTAGCCAGTCCTGCACAAACTGTCGGCGCGGCCTGAGCTGGATGCAGTCCACACCGAAGTCCACCGCCTCCGCTCCTGGGGCCTTTTGCACTGCCGTGAGCAGCAGCTGGTGTTCGCCTTCCTCCAACGTCACATCGGGCAACACGACCGCGCCAGCGTGCATTGTTTCGGGGGCATAGCCGTCGAAAAGGACCTCGCGGGAGTGAGCGGAGACTGCCACGCGCACTGCGCCATAGGCCGGCCCCTTGGTCATAAAGCAGTGCACATCATATCGATCCGCGGTAGTCACGGGGAATGACAGTTGCACTTGGTCACCGAGCTGCATGCCGGTGCAGGCAAGCTGCTTGCCCCCGCTCCATTCGGCCCCGAACGTGCTCATCTCCTCTTCCCGCATCACCGCTTTGCCACCACCGGCAACGACAAGGCGCGCATTGAGCTCTTCTGCCTCCAGAACGCCCGCTGGGACAATCACTCGCAGGGGAATGCGGGCTTGAGGCGGTGGAAGTGGCGCCAGCTTCTTGTGCGGCTCCTTCTGGTACCAGTAGGCAACGCTGGCATAGTCTGCTGGCACCTCATTACCATGGCCATGCTCAATGGTCACCAGCAGTGCCCGGCGGAATGGGATCGCATCGCCGACGTGGAAGCGGTACGCCACCACCCTGGCCTTCTCCTCATCCTTGATGATGCAACCGTGCAACGGACCGGCAAAGGTCCCTCGATTAAAGTACCAGCCGCTGGTGAAATAGTCCTCCGTGCCGGTGCCGTAGACCGACGGGGCAGTTTCCCCATCAACGTAGATCATCTCGTCCCCCTCGAGGAAGGAGATGTCGCCGGTGCGGCCCTGCATGCTGAGGACGCACCCCACAAAGTGTCCATAGCCCTCAGCCTCGAGAATGGTATAGTTCTTCCCTGGAGCAGTTGCCGGCTCGCGCCGCCAGTGCGCATGAAAACGTCCTACGTTCTTCTCGAGCTTGTCAACCTCCTGATAGTCGATGTGATAGTAGAACGAGTCAATGTCATATTCGGTCTCGTTGCTCACCTCAATGAGGGCACGGTGGGCGAAAGGCATTGGAAAGTAGCAGTAGTAGCCGCCGCTGGACATGCCCAGAAAGAGCGACGTGTAGTGAGTGTATTCCAGGCCGGAGCCGAAAAAGTCGCCGATAGGACAGAGCACGCTTGGCGACGGCTCGTCGTCCCAGTACATGCGCAGGACAATCCGCCGCAAGAAGTGGGGGTCGCGGGAGGCGATGGTCACCCATATGCGGGTGATGATGCCTGCCCCACGAATGTCGGCCAGCACCGCCTTCTCGCCCCGCCGGATAACCAAACGGTCGGCGTTGCCGCCAGTGCGGTCATAACTGGATATCTGCCTCATCCGGCTGTGCTTGAAGTAGGGTAGACGGCCAATGGAGAAATCCTCCACTCGCGCCTGCCCCACCAGAGACTGGGGAAGTATCGTCGCGGCAAGAAAAACGACAGGCCAGATCAAGCGCCGGTTCATACGTACGACCTCCCTTGTAAGTCCTAAGGTGCTACCACCACGCGCCGCTGTACTCCTCCAAACCCCGGTAGAGACCGAAACTGCGAGCAAGGCTCACCGCCTCCGCGACTTCTCGCGGCGTCACGCGGCGTGCTATCTCCGGGTAGCGGTGCGCCTGGTAGCAAGGGCGGTACTGCGCCATGATGTTCACGTACGAGTATGGCGACAGCTGCTCGGCGATAAAGCCCAGCACCTCCTCCGAGCCCGCTACGCCGTTGGGCATCACCAGATGGCGTATGAGCAGCCCCCGGTAAGCGATACCCTCACTGTCCGTCCTCAGCTCGCCAACTTGCCGGTGCATCTCCCGCAGGGCGCGCTTGTTCACCTCAAAGTAGTCGGGAGCATCGCAGTAGCGCGTGGCGGCCGCCCGTTGAGCGAACTTGGCATCCGGCATGTAGATATCAAAGATCCCTTCCAAAAGCGCTATGGTCTCCACCGATTCATAGCCGCCGCAGTTGTACACCAGTGGCACCCTCAGCCCGCGCTCGATTGCCGCTGGCAGGGCCTCTACGATTTGGGGTGTAAAGTGCGTCGGCGTCACAAGGTTGATGTTGTGGCAGCCCAATTCCTGAAGGGCCACCATAGTCTCCGCAAGTGCCGAGGCGGTTACTTCCCGCCCTTGGCCACCGTGGCTGATGTCAAAGTTCTGGCAAAACACACAGCGCAGGTTGCAATGTGCCAGGAAGATAGTCCCCGACCCACACGTACCCACCAGCGGCGCCTCTTCGCCAAAGTGGGCAAAGGCACTGGCGACAACGGCCTTGGCACCGGCCCGGCAGTACCCCAGTTCGCCCGCCAGTCGGTCAACGCCGCACCTGCGCGCGCACAGAGTGCAGTTACGCAGTATGGTCCTCAGGGCGGAAATGCGCTCCGCCAGTTCCCCTCGCTCGTAAAGAGCAACGTACGAAGGACTCTGCCCCATCACGCTTGTCACTCCCCGTACCGTCTGCGTGGAAAAACCCGCCTTCCCGAACACGAAGAAGGTGGCTTTTGCACGCTCCGTTGCAGTCAGAGGCTCCAAAACCAGGGAGCACGGCAGGCCAGCCTTGCCCTGATTCGAGAAGCTCGCGAAGCGTACATTCCTCGTAATCGGCTGTCACCAGGGCGCCGACTACCCTCACCCCCTGAGCAGTTGTCAGGTAGTCGACGTGCCACCTGCGCACCTTGTGACGGCGGATATGCCGCGCCAACCTCTTAGCCAGGCCTCGCTTGGCGCTGCCAACGTAGAGGTACCGCCCGGGCGTCAGACGGCACCTGCCGAGT
>JBBIKH010000014.1:0-3483 GCA_037445575.1 bacterium | reverse complement strand
GACGCTCACAGAGAGCGGGCGCCTCACTTCCAGCAACAGCGCATAACTCGTGGCTCGCACCCGCAGCGCGGGGCGCTCGCCCATGGTGCAACGCAGCTGTGCGGCCGGCACCCACGCTAACCCCGGGGGCATTACCCACCCCAAGGGATCGGTGCCCGAGAACAGCCCCTCTGTGCCGTCCACGCCAGGTGCTCGCACTTTGCCAGGGTCAGATAGCAAATATTCAACGTTTCCGCCAGCAGACGAAACGGTCCACAGCTACTCGGCCCGCCTCGCCTTGCTCAGAAGTAGCACAGGTGCCCGACGAGGTGCGGCCGCAGCTGGAGCGCTGGCGCCGGCAGGTGGATGGCATGCAATGCCTCCACAACGGCCCGCAGCATTGGGTTGCTGACCGGCACCTTGCTCAGATCAACATCAAGGGCCAGATACAGCTCCTGGCGTCCTCCTACCTTCTCGGTGGTGCCATAACCGAGGGCCAGATCAAGCATGTCGGGCCAGTAGTGGCGCGCGCCTGGAGGCAAGAGCATGTGAGTGTCAACGCACAGCCAAAAGGTCATCCCCCCGTAGTCCTCAAGCGCATACCTGCCATAGACAGGGTCACCCGACGGCCGGTAGCTGAACTTGACATTCAGGCCTCGAAAGAACCGGGAGCGACGCTGGAGCATAGGCAGGGCCGCCCCGATCTCGTTTGCCATCAGGTCCCCAAGGCTAAAGCCCCATTCGGCAAAGAAACCGTCGTAGACTTCGATCTCCAGCATGAGCAGCGAGGCCAGCGCAAATCCGACCCAGTCTGATTCTTCGGGCGAGAACCCCACCCAACGGGCGGTCGCGGCGCCGTGGTGCGACAGTAGACTTGCGCTGAAGATGTGGCCACACTTGTCTACGTGGTGCCAGAGACTATCGTCGAAGCCGAGATCGTACGAGCCAGTGGTACGTCTCCATCCGCGGTAGAGGTGAAAGCCGGTGCGGGGATGGTCCCACCACACCTTGTGGAAATGGGCGTAGGCGGCCACGTCGGTCGCCACCAGCCCCGCCGTCGCTATCGCCATCCTGGTGCGGTGAATGCCGGTTCTGGTGGCAGGGGCCACCCCAAGACCAGGCACAGCTGAGGGGCGTGGCACGTGCGAGCTGCTATCGGCCCGGAAATGCAACCAGGCGACATTCGGGCTCTTGCTGAGAACGGGAGCCAGCGTCTCGTTCTGGCCGTCGCCGAGGGGTTTTGCTTCCCCCGATGCAGCAGTCGTCTGCCCAATAGCCGCCGGGAGGTGAGGTCCCAGCCCGCAAAAGAGCGCCACAGCCATGGCGACGAATGTCGAGCTGCGTGGGGACGCCCTGCGTTTGGCCACCTCGTGCTCAGGTCGGCACCTTCTACCCGGGGTGCGGGCGGTGACATAGGTACCTAGGTGCCTGGCTTTCCGGAGCCCTCGGCACCGGGAATGTGCGTGACGCCTGGTGCTTCTGTGGGCTGACAGGCCTGGGGCCATTGTGCGCCTCAGCAACAAGCTTTGCAAAAGAAACGTCGGCTGCAGAGCCGAACAGCCGACGTTGTGCCACCGTGCCTCCTCCCTCTTACTGTCGGGCAAAAGGGCTCAGGCTACTTCCTCCGCGCGCGACGGGTCGCCGTCTTCTTGGCGGGCGCAGCCTTCGTGGTAGCCTTCCGCGCTGCGCGCCGACGCCGCGGAGGTGCTGGTGCCGGTGCAGGCTCTTCCTTTTTTTCCTCAACTGTGGGCGCCGCCGCCGGTGCCTCCTCCTTCTTTACCTCCTCGGGCTCTTCCTCCTCCTTGTCCTTGCGCTCCAGCAGATTCTCCTGGTCCTTAATCTTCTTCAAGATGATGTACATGATGGTGTTGCCGACCTGCAGGACTGCCGTGCCGTAGGAGACCACCCACCAGGCCACCACGAGCATGCTCAGGGCAAAGAGGTACGCAGAAATGGTCAGCGTCGCCGACAAACCCTTGATGGGATAGAACTCGCGCACAAAGTACAGATAGGGCGAGAACTTCCAATAGATGAGCCGTGCCCAGTCTTGGGACACAAAGAGCCACTTCTGCAACAGGTACTGGCCGTGGCTCGCCAGATTGACAAACTTGTCGCCAAATGACCACGGGACGGAAAAGATCGCACACATGAGCAGGAAGGCCTGCTTCACGGCGAAGGCGAACAGGCCCATGCACACCAGCGCGACAATCCCGATGAGCGCCTCATAGAGCACAAAGCGCCACGGTTGGCTCCACACTACCGAGAAGCTCTGGAACACCGCCTCAAAGGCGTCCTCGTCGGTAGTGGCGATGATCGCCGGCACGATGATCAGCGACACCCCGAGCACTACCAGAAGGAAGAACAACAGCAAGGCGGAAAACATCCAGGTGAAGGTAAAGAGCGCCCCAAGCTCCCCCACATACGGAATGACCCTGGCCAGGAGGCCGATGATCAGGCCGCCCACCACGAAGCAGCCGGCCATAACGGCGATGGCCACCGGGGTGGAAAGCACCGAGCTGGCCTTGCGCAGGGCAAAGGCAAAGGCCTCCCTCCAGGTGTAGAAATTATTGCCCTTGAGCAACATGTAGGAGGCCCTGGCAATCGCGGTGCTGGTGAGCAGGTAGGCAGCCAACAGGATCGCGACACCAATGGCGAAGATGATCCAAGCGTACCAGCTGGCGGGGCCCTGGCCAACAAGACATGGCAGGAGGCCGCTTTCGTTCCAGGCCTGGCTCAGCCCCTTACCATTAGCCAAGAGGCTCAGATAGGTGAAGATGAGGTAGCCGAAGTAGCCGATACCATAGCCAACGAAGGCTATCCACATACGCTGCATGCTGAAGCCAAGCCGTCCGGAACGAAACAGATCACGAAAGTCGAATCGTAGTTGCGCCATCGCTACCCTCCTTCTCTCATTTGTTCCCTACCGAACAGCCGAAGACCAGCAGAGGCGGTAGAAGTTTAAGAAAAAAAGCGCTCTTTGTCAAGCGAAAAGGTAAGGAGTCAATTGGCTGGGGCTGTGCCCCCCTTGGTAATGCGCACACGCTTGATGCGCCGTTTCACCACTCGCTCGATCACGAACACTGTATCCCCTTCGCGCACTTCCTCTTTCTGCTGCGGCAAGTGCCCCATCCTCTGGAGAAGAAAGCCCCCTAATGTGTCGTACCCCTCCTCCGTGGGGAGCTGAAGCCCCAGCGCCTCGTTGAGCTCTTCGATGTCGATCTTTGCGTCCACAAGCCAGGTGCTCTCGTCGACGCGTCGCACCAACGAGGGTTCCTCATCGTATTCGTCCTGAATCTCGCCGACGATCTCCTCAATCACATCTTCCAGGGTCACCAGGCCAACGGTGCCTCCGTATTCGTCGACGACGATGGCCATGTGCGTGCGCTCGCTCTGAAACTCCTTGAGCATGTCGTTGATAGGCTTGCTTTCCGGAACGAAAATGGCCGGCCGCGCCAGGCTCTCCAGGGAAGGCCTGGCGTCTGGGTCATTGAGGTAAGGCAACAG
>JBBIKH010000013.1:14917-28837 GCA_037445575.1 bacterium | reverse complement strand
GGCGGCATTGGGCGCGGAGGCAGGCCGGAGCAAAGCCTGGAGATTTTCTCTTCATAATACTTCAGCTCCCATGTTGGCTGCATGTCTCATCCGTTATCGCCCCTGCAGGGCCGCCATGAACGTTCCGCACGGCACCCTGCATGGCAAAACGGCAGCAAGGTCACGCGCTCGCTGCCGCATTCCGGTAACCAGCCTCCCGCCGGTGGTGTGTTTACCGCATCGTCCTGGTCACAAGGCAGACCCGCCCTCAGAATCGCTTCTCCATGCGCATCCGCACCAACAGGTCATCGTAGGAGGGGCGCGCCGACCCATCGGGGTTGATGCCTCGGTCGATAAAGTTGATGTACGACAGGTCAAGGTGCACAAAGAGTGAGGGCAAGGGACGATACACCCCACTCAGGAGGTAAGCAGTCTTGTTGTACTTGATGGTGCCCGTGGTGCCGAGCACACCGTGCGCCGAAATGCGCCGCAGGCCACCGCTGACCACCAACGTCTCGCCCAAGAGACGGTATTCTCCCCCAACATCCACCATGGAGAAGCTGAACTGACTGGTACCCCCCAGGGCCTGGTTGTCGTTCCAGGCATAGTTGAGGGTGGTCACCAGCGGTACATTCCACTTGCTCCTGAGGCTGAGCACGCGCATGGCGGTGTTCACGTCGCTGCTAAGGCCGCCGACACGCTCTCTGCTGGCCAACCGGTCGCTGCGATCGGAGGTAATCCAGTTGAGGCTGGCCGTGTGTTGCATGTCGAACAGCACAAAGTCCTGCGCCAGTTGCACCATGTAGTCTTGGGTGAGGCTGTTCTCGCCCACCGCAAAGGTATCTGCCTGGACTGTGGAGAGCGAATCCACGCCGTTGTCCCGTAACCTCCGCCGGTAGTCCACGCTCACCCGCGGCAGGTTCTTCCCAGGAACATAGGAGAGCGCAAGATTCAACGTGGTGAGGTCCAGCGCCGGCTGGCCGTCGTCCTGGGAGAAATTGTCCTGGTAACGCTCGATGCCGAGGGTACAGAAAAGCTGATTGCGGAAAAGCCTGATCCGGTCCGAAGCATACCACCCGCGGATGTCGCGGCGCAGGAAAGTGTTGCCAAAAGAATAGTACTCCGCACCTACTGACTTGTACCCTACCCGCAACAAGTTGCCAAAGTAGTTCAGGCGCAAGGTGACATTGTAGGCCAGCGAGGAGAGGTGCCGCGGGTCGATAGGCACCGTGCTGTCGTTGATGATCAAGAGGCGTTCGAACTCTTTGGGGTCAATGGGAATGTCTTCGCCAAAGGCAGAGTCGATCTTCGCCTTTGTCAGCGAGCCCGAGGCGGTGTTCATGGTGGTCATGCTGATTGCGGCAGCCACCTGCAGTTCGATGCGCCGGCGATCGAGCGCCACGTAAAGGTCGGGCCCAACCACCACATTGTCCCGCGGCGAAGTCCCCCAAACGATGGAGGAGGTGTCGTCCTTCACCTTGAGGAAATTGAGGGCAAAGAGCAAGCGGTTTGGCCGTCCGATGCTGGGACGGATCCCATACAGCAGCTGGCGATAGGTGCCAAAGCGCCGCACACCAAGAGAATCGCCCATCCCCTCAACGGCCCGGTAGGTTTCCCCGTAGACCACGTCTACGTTGAGGACGCCGGTGTGCAGGTAGCCATATGCACCGCGCACCCGCTTTCCCCACAACACGAGATCGTTGAAGCGTGGGGTGGCGTCGCCCAGATGCACGCCCAGCCACGGGAGCTCCAGGCGCAGCAAGTAACGGTTGCGCGGTTGAGCATCGCTCTTCTCCCGCGACGTCAGGAACAGGTCGCCACGATAGTCTAGCGCCCCAAATTGCCCCGCCAAGGAAGCTCCTCCCTGGTAGGTCTCCTCGGTGATGGCGCTCACGTCCTCATAGCGCAAGTCCGCATAAACGCGGCCGCTCACTCGCGACGTAGCGCTTGCCGCCTCGCCAGCGGTCACGACAAAACTGACGCTGGCAGGTTTCAGTGGGCGACCTTGGCGATCTGCACCTCTAAGCTCAGCCGTATGCCTGCCGGGTGGAAGCCGTTTTGGCAAAAAGGTCACCACGGTCGCACTGATTTCCGCGCGCTTGGTGACGTCGCGACCATCCAACACGAGACGATAGCGACTGGAGTCAACCTCCGCCGGATCGCCGCGCAACGAGAAGGCCAGCACTACGTCCCTGGCAGCAACCCTCTCTTCGGGTTGAGGACTCAAGACCATCAGTTCCAAGGTGGAATAGCTTTCCTGAGGCGTGGGCTCCGCAGCGGTCGGCCTCTCCTGAACCAGCACCTGCAAGGGTTCGTAGTAAGGATTGTACTCCGGATAGGTAAGAACAGTCTCCGCGTCCAAAATCACCGACACAAAGTACTCAAGGCGTGGCGCCACCACCTCGGCTGCCGGGATGTGCCCTACCCACTGATCGATGCCTTCCCGCATCTCCGTGTAACGATAGCCTTGCTCCTCGGGGCGGCGGTAGTACACCCGGGCCTCCATCGCCCGCTTGCTCGTTCCGTCTATCCTGATGGCAATTTCGAGGGCCTCGCCGCTGACTGCGGTCGTCACTGGCAAGTGGACGATCCTGGCCTGAAGGTCAACCTGAGCATGCACCGAAGCCGTCAGCCCCCCCAGGAGGGCGCCCAACAGCAACATATGCACCTTTCTCATGCGCGATACTCCCTTGCTGGGGGTTAGCGCTGCTCATATTTGATGAGCAAATAGCGCTTCGCACCACTCTCGTCCTGGAACTCGATGCGGAGTAGGCCCTCTTCCCCGGTAACTACCGCGTGCTCTCCACCCCAATCTGGCACTCCCTGAGAGCCTGAGCTAGTTGGAGCACTTCCCCGTTGCATCGTGCCTGTTTGTCCAGAGCCAACCAGCACGCTTCCCAGGCTGTTGATCAACTCCACTATCCCGTCAAGGACGATGGCCGTTGCTGAGCCATCCTCAGCCACCAGGAGGTAAAACTCCGTCCCCTTCACCGCGGCCACGCCGGAGGGTGTCTCAAGCCGGTACCCTCCTCCCCCTTTGGTGATCTTGGCCAACAGCTCCCCCACATCCACCGTCAACCGCTTGCTCACCGCGCCAGCCTGCCGTTCCCCTTCCAAGCTGATCTCCGTGTCAGAGCGGATCTTGAGCAGACTCTTGTCATCGGTGAAGATGAGCGTCGCCATCGAGTTTGCACCCGTCCGCACACGGTTGCCGGAATTGAGGCGGGTGCCCTGCACCCCCGCTCTCCACCCCTGGGAGCGCGCGCCACCCACTTCCACTTTGCCCGTGCTCTTCAGAATGACCGCGATGTCGCGCACATCGCCCGCAAAAGCCAGGGTTCCCACCAGGAGCAGTACCCCCACCATCACCGCGGCTGCGTTGCTCCGCATGGTCTGCCTCCCTACTCTCATCAGCCTCGCATGTTCATTGGTCGACGACTTCGAACGTGACTTCTTTACCAGCCTGAAGCAGCTGTGCCACCACGCTGGCCAGCTCGGCCATGCTCATCACCCTCCCCTCTCCGTCTTGCATCAGGCCGCTGAAGGTGCAGCCGTGCAGCGGACCACCTGCCGCGAACAGGGCCTCCACCGCCTCGTCGCCCAGAAGCGAGCGCAGCTGGACCAGGAGCTGAAGATGCTCCGGGGAAGTGGCACCAGAAGAAAGATTGGCAACCGTAAAGCCCCAGATCTCGCTCTCCATCTGCACCGTGGTCCCCGACGTGGGCACTATGCCGGTGAGGCGCCAAAAATATGTCCGCCCCTCTTGCAGTGGCAGCACACCGCTTGGCGGGTACTGGAAAAATGTCGATGGCAGGATCAAAGTGTCAGGACCCGCGGTGGGAGGCACACCAGGCCCGCGGTGCACGCGCAGGAACGTGCTCAAGCGCACCTGGTTTTCCAAGATCTGCTCCGGGCTGGCATCAACTGGCACATGCACGTCCACGGGCTTTTCCGCTACGACCAAGTGGAAGAGATCGATGTCGGACTCCCAGAGAAAGACAGGCCAGGTCGTGTACACCAGCGGCAGCTCCTCCCCTTCCACTCGTGCTCCAGGCCCCACAAGGTCCAGGGTCGAGGGATTGGTGACGTCCAGGCTGAGCGAGGTGTCGTCCTCCAGCACGGAGGAACCAGCATCGTAGACTTCGATGACCAAGGTATACAGGTCGGGGCGCAGCTTGCCGTGGGCGAAAAGATAGTTCTCGAGCTCTGTCGCCAATTGGCGATTCCAGTCGTAATCCACGAACGAGTACTGCTCCCCTTCCCGCACCAAGTCCTGATTGTCGAGGCGCCGCAGCTCGCCCGCCTCGAGGGTGAAAGGGGCCGTCTGTCCCCAAGCCAGACGGCCGAAGTCACGACTCTCCAACGCTACCCTCAGATAGATCTGCTGGGGCGTGCCGCTCGTGTTGTGCAGCTCCACCCAGAAAATGGGCATCCCGCCACTAGAACGGGTCAGGTCAAGGTCGGCAAGAAATAGGGTGCGGAGATCGGTGAAAAGCCCCGCCGTCACGGTCACCCCTTGGGCATACGCCCCACTCAGGGCAAGTGCCATCATGCCAGGCACCATGACCCACGCCAAAAGCCCTCTCCCACGCATACCTTCCTCCGTCGTTAATCACCCCCGAAACATGGGTTGGCAAACTGAATGCCACCCCTTCGGCACGGTGTTAGGCCGGCGCTGTTCCTTGAATATGCAGCACTCACCTCCGCAGCAACAGCTGCTCACCGGGACATCGAGTGGCTCGCTTCGAGTCAATGTTGGGAAACCAGCCACGCTCACAACCATACCCCTTGCTCGATGCACCACGGGGAAGCTACGAATAGAGGCGCTCGCCAACTGTGCGCAAGGTCACTCTCGGCGCATTTTTCTCCGCCCCCGCAACGCAGCTGCAGGCACGTCAGGGGCGCACTGCCCTCACCCTTGGTCCTCTGCCCCGGGGCGGCTTTGCCATCGGCACCGCCGTCCGATAGACGCTCGTGACAAATGCAAAGCGCAAGGGAAGCGTGTAGAGGATGCCGACACAGCACACGGCAAACCCCACGACCTCCATGAGCACGCTCAGGAGCAGCGTGCCAAGCGCACCCCAGAAATTGGCAAAGGCCACTTTCCTGCTAAGCTCCATGGCATCCCAGAAACCGGCCTTCGTGTCGACGAGGGCCTGAAAGACAAACACGTAGAAGGTGGCAACCACGATGACCCCCGCCAACAGCACCACAGCGCCCGTCACGATAAGCAGTACACCCACCACCACAGGACCTTCTGCCGCCAGAAGAATGATGCCGCCAGTAAGCAGAGCACCTCCTGGCAGGGCTGCCGCCGCCTGGAAGAGGGTCGTGACGATTGCCGCCGGCACAGCGCTCGTCAAGTAATCGAATCCGCGGAAAAGGTCGCCTACCTCCACTGGCCCTGTGCCATCATGGGATCGGAAGGCGGCGTAAGTGAGGCCACAGTCAAACCCCGGCTTTAGGACAAACATAACCCCAAACAGGACCGGAAACGAGATGGGGAAAAGTGACCAAAGACCTTTGGCCATACCGAGGATGGCCAAGTACAGGAGCCCCATGACCAGGAACGCCCCAAAGAATGCATGAAGCACCCTAAACGAGGCGTTGAACCCCGTGCCCACGCGGATTTGTGCCTGCATGTCCACCTCCTGCCGACAAAGGGCACCGCCAGGTGCACCCAAAAGATTGCGGTTCTAAGATAGCATTTTTTCGAAAATTGTCAAGCCAAAAAACACCCTTTGGTCCGGGCACGCGGGACAAACGGAGGTGAAAGAGCGAGGAAGGGCTCCGTACTGGGGAGGGGCTGGTATGGCGCCGAAGTAGCTACTTTTGCCCGCGCAGCACCAGATGCCAACCAATGGCCTTACCCCATGCTTGAGGCAGGACCATGAAAATTGGACAGAGTACGCGGTTGAAGAGGAAGGCCTTGACCCCTTTGCGGGTGCTCTTGGCCGGCCGCGGTGGCCGCTCGAGCTGCACCTCCACGTTTCGGAACTGCCGAAGCAACTGCCTGCCCTCTTTCTTCGAGTAGGCCTTGATGATCGGCGCTTCCGCGTCGGTGTGCTCTATGTTCACCCGGAAAACTTTAGAGAGAAAGTAAAGCCACGAGTACTTGTGATACAGCACGGCCACAAATGTGCCTCCTGGCTTCAGCACGCGGTAGATCTCGCGGATGGCCTGTTCGGTATCGTCGACGTGGTGCAACACCCCGGCAGACCACACCGCATCAAAAGAGCCGTCTTTGAAGCAGAGCTTCTCCGCGTCACAGACGATTACTTGCCCCAGGAGGCCAAAAGTGCGCAGATGGTGGGTAGCCAGGCGCGCCCCATTCAGGGTCATGTCGATGGCAGTGGGCTTTAGTCCAAGTGCCGCAAGTTGGCGGAGGTCCGTGCCGGGTCCGCACCCCACCTCCAGCACCCTCCCGGCTGGGTGGCGGCTGGCGATTTGCCCCATCTCCGCTAACATATAACCCATGCGGTTGGAGTCGTAGCGAAATATCCGTAGATCTTCAAAGAACTCGCGGGTGCCAACCTCGTGTTGGGCTACCTCGATATCGTTCACGTAGGTTTCCCAGTACTCCTTGCTTTCTTTGGAGAATGCCACCGAACGTCCTCCTCCCGCACCGTTCACTTGGTCAGATCAATGTAAATGTGCCAGCCAATAGGCCTGGTCAACCACCTCGGCAGGGCGTTAAAGGCCGGCACGAACAGTGAATTGTAGAGGCCGACCAGCAGGCCGCGCCGCTTCACAGTCTTCATGGGGAAGCCGGTCATGTGGATCTTTATCGTTGAGAACTTGCTGAAGAGACGACGCACGTCCCGGCGCGAATGGGTGGCGATGAGCGGAGCATCAATCCCCTGCGTCTCGTATCCGATCCCTGAGATGCGTACCAGCAGATTGTACCAGGACCACTTGTGGTAAAGCATAATGACCGCTTCACCGCCCGGTTTCAAGACACGGTAGATTTCGTCGACGGCCTTCTGGATGTTGGGGGTGCACATCAGCACGCCGATGGAGATGACCACATCAAAGGAGTTGTCCTCGAAGGGCAACTCCTCTGCGCTCGCCACGCGCACCTCGCCCTTGAGATCGCGGTAGGCCAGGTACTTGCGCGCCAGGGCCACGCCGCTCTCGGTAAGGTCCACGGCAGTGACGATGGCGCCGTTGCGCGCATATTTGATCAGGTCCCTGCCCCAACCACAGCCCACCTCCAAGAGATTCTTGCCCGCAAAGTCTGCGTGGCGAGCGAAGCGCTCCTCTTCGGCGTACTTCATGTCGTAGTAGCGTTCAAGCTCGTCAAAGAACTCTGGCGTGCCAGGCTCCTTGTCGGTCACCTCGATGCCGATGACGTTCTCGTTCCAGTACTTCTTGACTTCGTCGATGGTCACCTGTGTCGACCCGTTGGGAGTCATGTCCTTCCTCACACCTCTGTGTTCTGTCGGCTTTGCTACCAAGGTGGCGGTTCCATTTGCGGTTGTTATATACAGCCAGGCGTTGTCTCTGCGGACAGAAGGCCGCCGCCACCACAAAGCAGGCAAACTCCGAGTACTTTCCGCGATTGGGCACCGGTTCCTATGCTCTTCGCCTTGCAAGGCAAAGGGTTGTGGGCCAGGTGTGACCCAGCACCGCCTGGTGGCAACTTTTCTCTTGCATTTTTCTGCGAAAGCTGTAACTTAATTTCTAAGGAAACAAGACATGAGGAGCGGATGGCGCACGTCATCATTGGCACTGCGGGGCACATCGACCACGGCAAATCGGCATTGGTGAAGGCGCTGACCGGGACGGACCCGGACCGCCTGAAGGAGGAGAAGGAAAGAGGCCTCACCATCGACCTCGGCTTTGCCTTCCTGGGCGATCGCGCGGCGTTCATCGATGTGCCGGGCCACGAGCGTTTCGTGAAGAACATGGTGGCCGGCGTGAGCACGGTGCATGCGGTCCTCTTCGTAGTGGCAGCAGACGACGGCGTCATGCCCCAAACCCGCGAGCATTTGGACATTCTCACGCTCCTCGAGCTCAAGCGCGGTATCATTGCCCTCACCAAGATCGACCTCGTGGACGAGGAGTGGCAATCCATGGTGACAGCCGAGGTGCGCGAGCTGGTGAAGGGCACTTTCTTGGAGGAGGCGCCGATCATTCCTGTGTCCAGTGTGACGGGAGAAGGAATTGACCGGCTGCGCCAAGCTCTGGAGGAGCTCATCGAGAGCACCCCGCCGCGGCACGACCAGGGGGTGTTCTGGTTGCCGGTAGACCGCTCCTTCACGGTGAAGGGTTTTGGCACGGTGGTGACAGGTTCGGTCCTTTCGGGCAGCGCCAAAGTGGGCGACGAGCTGGAATTGCACCCTCAGCGGCGCATGGTGCGCGTGCGGGGGCTGCAAACGCACGGCCGCGACGTACCCGAGGTGCGGGCCGGGGATCGCGCTGCCCTCAATCTGGGCGGCGTGCGCAAGGAGGAGGTAGAGCGCGGTGATGTGCTGGCCACTCCCGGTTACTTTGTGCCTTCTCGCCTGCTGGACGTACGGCTCCGCCTGCTCCCCTCGGCGGGGCGCCCCCTGCGGCATGACGCGCGCGTGCGCCTGCATGTGGGCACCCGAGAACTCATGGCGCGGGTGACCCTTCTGGACTCACACGACCTCCCACCGGGGGGATCATGTCTTGCCCAGCTCCGCCTGGAAGAGCCGGTGACAGCACGGCGCACGGACCGGTTCGTGATCAGACAGTACTCGCCGCCCACCACCATCGGTGGCGGGGTCATCCTTGATGCCAATCCAAAGCCCCACCGCCGCTTCCGTCCCGAAGTCCTCCAGCAGATAGCCGCGCTTGAACACGACACGCCAGAGGAAACGGTGGTTGCCCTCATGCAGGCCCAGCCCCTGCGCTCCCTGTCAGTTGCAGAGCTGGCAAAGGCCACAGGGCTGTCGCTGCGGGCTTTGGAAGAACTCGTGCAACGTTTGACGAGCGCCGGCATTCTCCTTCGGCTCGGATCTGAACGCCAGCCGACGTATGCCCTGCCAAGCGGCGTCAGCTCCGCCAAAGAAGCAATCGTCAGACAGTTGCGGCACTACCACGCCGAGTTCCCCCTCAAGCCGGGCATGTCGCGCCCGGAGCTGCGAGAAGCTATCGGCGGACCCTTAGATCAGACAGTCTTTGCCGCTGCGCTGGAGGAGCTGCGCCGGGTGGGGGAAATCAAAGAGACCGCAGGTGCAGTGGCCCTTGCCTCGCACCGCATCCAGCTGTCAGCAGCTGAGCAGGAACTACGACAACGGCTGCTGATGTTGCTTGCTGCCGCGCGCTTTTCCCCACCGGATACTAAAGAATTGGCGCAAAGCTTGGGTCGGAAAGTGGAGGAGGTTGAGCGCCTTTTGGCGGCGCTTCAGGCCATGGGAGAGGTTTTGCGCTTGGAGCCGGGTCTCTACCTGCCGCAGACCGCAGTAGCTGAGGCGCAACAGCTGCTCGCCTCCTACTTCGCCAGTCACCAGGAACTTACCGTGAGCACGTTCCGGGAGATGCTCGGCACGAGCCGGCGGTACGCCCTGCCGCTACTGCTACACTTTGATGAGCAAGGATTCACGGAGCGGCGAGGCGAGGTCCGCGTCCTCAAGGGGAGACGAACATAGCCCGGCGCTATGGGACCACACATGATGAAGCCTCTTACGTTCGCACTTATTGCCATCTGCCTTTTGCACGTCAGGCCAGCTTCATGCCAGAAGGCCAGGGTGTTAGTACGGAAGCCCATTGCGCAGGGTCGGGCCACCCAGCAACAAGCCGATTCCTTGGCCCAAGCGTTACGTCTGGCACTTGTGCATAGCGACGTGGTGGAATTGGTCGGAGAACCTGGGGAACTGCCGCTGCCGAAGGAGCCCGACAGGACTGCCTTCTCCGGGCAAGGGGAGGAGCATCTCGCCGATGAGGTGGTAGAGCTGAGATTACGCAAGTCGCGGAACGGTTTCCAGTTAACTCTCACCTCTTCGGTCGCCGTCACCCGTAGCATCGACACCTTTCAGGCGGAGGCAAAAAGTCTGCAGGAGTTGTGCACGCGGGCCATCCCCGCTTTTGTGCATCAGCTTACCGAGCGCCACGCCCAGGAGGACCTTGTTATTCGCATAGAACGCGGGTTTGACATCTACCCCATGGACAAGTACTTTGGGGTCTCGGACCCATTTGTCGAGGTGCGCGCGGACACAACACTGGTGGGGGTTACCGCTGTGCGCCAAGATGAAAAAGATCCGGTGTGGAATGAGGAGTTCAGGCTTCCGGCAGTTCCAGCCAAGGAAATCACGCTTCTCGTGTTCGACAAGGACGCCCTGGAGCATCGCGAATTAATCGGTACAGTGACCGTACCGTGGGGACAGGACGGTGTCTACCCTATCCGCCGTCCGCGCTATGTTCGTAGCTTTGGCCGGATTCAGGTCTCCTTCGCCCGCTGAGGCGCTCCGGACCGATTTTTCCTATTGCAGCCTTGGTGCAATTTGGCTACATTTGTAACAGGCCATAATGGGAATGGATGAGTCCCTGGTGGGCTCCGCGGGCTTCAAACCCGTTGTTCCGCGCCTAGCGGCGTGGAGGGTGGGTTCGATTCCCACACATTCCCGCAGCAAGCTGAGAAGGACTCTCCAGGAGAGTCCTTCTCGGCTTGTAAGGGGCCAGCGGCCTGCCTGATGCCCGCGCTGGACGGTGCAACACACAGGCAGGATCATGCATTCTGGCACATCGCGCCGGCGCGCAACCAGTGCTCTCTGCCAAGCCCCAGCAAGCCCACGTGTCTTGGCCTCAGCGCCTTACTCATCGCGTTCGCTTCTTCTGCAAAATGCCGCTCAAGATGTATGAATAGCTAAGCGGAAGCCGTTACAAGCACGTCGTCGCAGCGTCCTCAGCCCAGATGATTGCTCCTGACCTATCTCTGCAAAGACCTCGCACTATTGCCCTGCTCGGCCGGGCCCCACATGCCTGTGTCCTTTTGCATGTGCGGGGATTGCTCGCACCGCTGGTAAGCCTCGCCTTGCTCTTGCCGACAGAGCTCCTTGCACGGTACGCAGTAGGCCATCGGGACACCACGATTTACCGCTCAGGGCGGGTGCTGCAGACGTTCGTGTACTACCCCGCCACCAGCTCCGGCGCCGGCACTCCTATGGACAGGAGCGGGGCCCCTTACCCTCTTGTGGTATTCGCCATCGGCAAGCGGATGCAGGTGCCGCACTACTTGACCTACTACGAGAACCTTGCGGCTGCGGGTTACATAATCATGGCGCCGCAGTTTCCCGATGTGGACAGCCCCAGTGCCTACGTGTGGAATGCTGATCTGCGCGAGTGCATCACCGTGGCGCTCAACGCGCGCACTGTATCTGGCTCCCTGTTTTATCAAGCGGTTGACCCGAATCGGGTTGGCATTTTCGGCCACTCATTCGGTGGTGGCACGGTTGTAGGCGTGGCTGCCGACGATGGGCGAGTGCGGGTGACGTGCGCCATCGCCCCAAACAATCCAGGGAATTATTCCTTCTCCAAAATGCCCAGTGTGCGCACCCCCATCCATGTGGTAGGCGGGGAACTGGACGCCATCAACTCGGTCAACGCCATTGCCCGACCGCTCTATGAACGTGGCAACCCGGACAAGGCCCTCGTGGTGGTCAAAGGCGCCAACCATATGCAGTTCTCGGACTATGATGGGTTTGACTCGGTGGATACCCCCGCCACCATCAGCCGCGCAGAACAGTTGGCCATTACCACGGATCACTTGCTCAATTTGTTCGACGCCTACTTGAAAGGCAGAAGCAGTGCACGGGCCGAACTCTACGGTACGCCCACCCTGACCAAGTCAAGTGTGAATCTCTGGTTCGAGACGCAGAGTGCTGCCGCCACGCAGTTGGTGTACGTCTCCGGCGATGGGCAAAGCGCCCCTCCGGGGCAGCTCACCTCGCTGCCCTTGGTGTTCAAGGTGGTTGATGCGCAGGGCAATGCCCTGGCCCGTCACACGGTACATTTCCAGATCACCGCAGGGGGTGGAAGCCTTTCCGGGCAGAGCTGGCGCGACCTGGAAACCGAGAGCGATGGTCTGGTCCGCATCTACCCGCGCCTCGGCCCTGCTGAAGGTACCGCCAACAATCTCATCAGTGTGAGTGCCTACAAGGGGACCGCACATCTGACCGATTCGCCGCGTACGATCGCCCTTTCGGCTACCAGCAGCCAGGTTCGGCTAGTCACCGTGACAACCGTCCCAGCGAACCTAAGCTACGTCGTGGATAACGTCTCGTACACAAACGCACAAACTTTTAGCTGGACAGAAGGGAGTTCTCACACCATCTCCGTGCCGTCCCCGCAAGGAGAGGGGAACGGCACGCGCTATGCCTTCCTTTCCTGGAGCGACGGCGGCGAGCAAACGCACAGTTATCCCGTGCCGACCAGGAACGACACGCTCATTGCAACCTTCGGCACACAGTATTTTCTGACCTTGACATCACCCTTTGGGCAGCCGGTTGGTGGCGGATGGTACAACGCGCGGAGCAGTGTGACCTTTAGCGTCGAGGGTGTTGTAGCAGCAGGGCAGGGGCGCCGCATGAGCCTTGTGGGGTGGTACGGCACCGGGCCTGGCTCATATACCGGCCCGGCGGCATCCGCGACGGTGGTGATGGAAGGGCCGATCACAGAGAGCGCGTCTTGGAAAACCCAGTTCCTGCTGAGCACAGCCTGCAACCCGTCTGTGGGCGGAACGGTCACGCCCGAACAACCTGGCGCCTGGTACGACAGCAGTGCCACGGTTACCATCAGCGCCACGCCTGCTGAAGGCTACGGCTGGGTGACTTGGTCTGGTGACCTCACCACCGCCTCGAATCCCGTGTCACTGCAATTGGCGAGGCCCATGAGTGTCACCGCAAACTTTGTACGCCTCACCTTGTTCACGGTGCGCACCGACCCGGCAGGACTTACATTTGTCGTGGACAGTGTTGGCTACTCCTCACCGCGCACCTTTGCGTGGTACCCCGGTTCGCAACACGTTGTGTCGGCGCCCTCTCCCCAACCAGCTGATACAGGAGTGCAGTACCGCTTTGACCATTGGAGTGATGGCAGCGCGGCCACCCACACCGTGGTAACGCCGCCGGGCGATGATACCCTGGTGGCAAGGTTCCGCACGCAGTACTTCCTCACCGTGAACTCCGCATACGGCTCGCCCACGGGCCAGGGCTGGTACGACCAAGGATCCCAGGCCTTATTCAGCGTCAGCACGCCCGATTCGCAGGCTGGCACTCGCCACCTCTTCCAGAACTGGAGCGGCGACTATCAGGGCACCCATCCCATAGGCACCGTGCTCATGGACCGAGCCAGGACAGTAACGGCTGTATGGAAGACGCAGCATCTCCTCACGTTGATGTCCCCCTACGGGCAGGTCTCCGGCTCAGGGTGGTACGACGAGGGGACTGAAGCGCTCTTCAGGGTCGAACCATCTGTGGTCTCGGACAGCACAGGCAGGAGAAAAGTGTTCGTCAGCTGGGTGGGAACTGGCCCCGGCTCTTACACGGGCGCCGACAGCGCCCACAGCGTGCTCATGGGCGGGCCCATCACCGAAGTGGCAAATTGGCAGACCCAGTACCTCTTGACTGTTTCTTCGCGATATGGCAATCCCACGGGGGAAGGCTGGTACCCTGCCGGAACTGTTGCCCGATTCGCGGTTACTACACCCGTGCTGGAAGGGTTGACTCGGCATCTGTTCATCGGCTGGACTGGCGACTTTTCAGGAAAAGAGCCGACCGGTGAGCTGCTGATGAGCAGGCCGCGCATGGTTGTCGCCGAGTGGAAAGATCAGTTCTATTTGGCAACGTATGTGCTGCCACCCGAGGGGGGCACGATGATCCCCGATCTGCCGGGCGGGTGGTTCGATGCCGATTCTCTTGTCGCCGTACAGGCATTCCCTTCTCCAGGGTTTGCCTTTGCCGGATGGGATGGCGACCT
>JBBIKH010000013.1:2862-14905 GCA_037445575.1 bacterium | reverse complement strand
AGTAGCAACCCCGCTGCGCTGCTCATGGACGGACCAAAGGATGTCACCGCCCTGTTTGCGCCACTCGGATTGGTGCGCGTTACCTCCGAGCCAGACAGTCTGGAGGTCATTGTCGACGGCATTCCCTACTTGACGCCGCACGATTTCGCCTGGGCACCAGGCTCTCGCCACACCCTGACCGCACCTTCGCCTCAGCCTCGCGGCACTACCAGGTACACCTTCCAATCTTGGAACGACGGAGGCGCCCAAAGCCACGAGGTGACTGCACAGGGAGAGGCCGTGTTCATCGTCCATTATCAGACTGAGTACTACCTTGCGACGGCCTGTGTCCCTCCGGAAGGGGGAATGGTCTTCCCAGCTCCCCCGGGCCTGTGGGTCGCAAGTAGGGAGATGGCGGTTATTGCCGCTGCCCCAGACACTGCGCGGGGGTTTCTCTTCGCAGGCTGGAGCGGTGACCACCAGGGGACGGCCAATCCTGACACCCTGATCATCACGGGCCCGCGCGAAGTGGTTGCCAACTTTGTCATCGCTGGCCGCACCAGAGTGAGCACCGTACCGGAGGGCCTGCGCGTCATCGTTGATGGCCAGCTCTGCACTGCTCCGCAGGAGTTCGCCTGGGCGCCCGGCTCAAGGCACACCCTTGCCACTGAATCACCACAACCGGGGGCAGCCGGTGTCCGCTATGTGTTCAAGGAATGGTCCGACGATGGCGCCCAAAGTCACAGCATCATTGCTTCAGGAACTGGGTTCTACACCGCCTACTTCGGCACAGAGTACGCCGTCGTAGCCGCCGTAGAGCCGGCGGGAAGCGGCCTGGTGCAGCTGGTTCCGCCAGGTGGGTGGTATGAACCAGGGAGCTCGGTGAGCATTCAAGCCCTCCCCGATTCCGGGCTCGGCTACGTGTTTGCCGGGTGGAGCGGCGATCTGACCTCTCGCGACAACCCTGCTAGCCTGCTGGTGGACGGACCCAAACAGGTGACAGCCCATTTTGCCCTTGGGGATGCTTTGGCGCCAGTGCTCCTGTATTCCTATCCACCTAACGGCGCGGTATACGTCCCCACCAACACTGCCATTGAGCTGGGGTTAGCCGACGCCCCTGGCGGAATGGGCATCGACCCCAGCTCACTCGTAGTGACGGTGAACGGCACCCCCATTGCTAACGGTGGTTCAATTCTGCCTGGACTGCAGGCCACCTTGCGCCTGCGCAGGGGTGGGATTGTCATGCGTTACCAGCCAGCTGCCCCCCTCCCGCCCCGTACAGAGGTGCAGGTTCGAGTGCGCGCGCTGGACCTGGCCACCCCTCCCAACGCGCTAGACACCACCCTCAGCTTCTCTTTGGCCCCCTACCCGGTCTTTGTTGCGGCCACACAGGCGGTAGGACCAGAGGGCGGCTATGTCACCGACGAGGTCAGCCGCCTGCAAGTCACCATCCCCAGTGGGGCTCTTGCCGATACGGCCACGCTGGTCATTGCCCAGGCGCCCTTTTCGCCACCCCTTCCGGACTCGCTTCTGCCTGTGGGTCCCATCTACTACCTCGGACCTGACGGCATCTCCTTCGCCGATTCAGCAATTGTGGCGATACCTTACAGCGAGCTTGACCTGGCAGCTACCGGGGCCAGCGAACCCGCTGGCATCCCCGTCTACCGCTTTGACACCAAACTGGGGAGCTGGGAGAGGCTGCGCGTCACCGGGTTCTACCGCAACTTCTTGTTCGTTCGCATGAAGAGCTTTTGCTATCTCCTCTTCTGCGGCGTGAGGGGAAGCGGCGTGGCGGAGCTTGGGGAAGGTCTGCTACCAAAAGTCTTATCCTTCTCCCCGGGCTTTCCCAATCCGTTCAATAGCTCAACCACCTTCTCCCTTGACCTTCCGAGCGCTCGGTCTGTGCGGTTGCTCATCTACAACGCCTGCGGGCAAATGGTGAGAACTATAGAGGCCGGGCCCTTGCCTGCGGGCAGACATCGCCTACAATGGGATGGACGAGACGCTCATGGCACCGAGTTGCCAACCGGTCTCTTCTTGTGTCAGCTTGAGGCGAGGCCACTCGCGGGCGGCGGGCAAGCAACTGTCATCGTCCGCAGCAAGGTAGCTCTGGTGAGATAGGACTCCCTGGAAGGGCCGGTCGGAGGGGTCGCGCCCCCTGCCGGACCTTGTGTCCCCTCGTGCTAAGAGCTCGTTATTCTGTCCATCAAGAAGATAAGGCACTCTGCCCCACCCGCAGGTGGTCGGGCGCGCCTCCATCAGATTCCGGCCTGCTCCCAAGCGCGGCGGCGGCCCTTTCGCAAGGCTACGACGGACTTCCGAGTGCCTTGATACGACCCGGCCCGGAACATGCATTCCAGGCCGGGTAGAGATCACCACTTATCTGCGTCATCGAGGGCTTGTCGGAGTGCGCTTCCCTGCACTCTCCCTGCCGTTTGGGGCCGCCCTTTCTGGCTGAGCCTGCAGCCTCACAACATTCTCCCTCACAGCGTCACTCCTATGGTTGCCTTCCACAGGCGTCCGGGCATCGGATAGCCGTCGACGACCTGATAGTCGGCGTCGAGGAGATTGTCCAGGCTGAGGCGGAAGTGCCAGCTTACCCCCCACAGGGGCACGCGGATGCCGAGGTTGCCGTCGACCACGGCATGCGCAGCCAGGCGTTTGGTGTTGGCCTCGTCAATGTAGCGGGCGCCGACGTAGGAAGCAGCCGCGTTGCAGTACCACCAACGCCTGTCAAGGCCGGCGCGGAAAGAGGCACTGTGTCTTGGCCGGTAGATGAGGTGCTTGCCTCGCACACCTGGAGCGTCGCCTTCGTTTCGAGTCTGAAGATGGGTGTAGCTCACTTCCACGACTGCGGCTTGGCCAGGTGCTTCCCACTTGAGCCTTACTTCCTGCCCTGAAATAAGCGCCTTGCTCACATTGGCCGGGGACCATTTGTAGGTTGACGGGTCCATGCCCCAGACAATCAGGTCATGAGCCCACCGCCGATACCAGCCGAGGTCGCCGTGTAGGCGGCCTGCCAGCGACCGGCTGAAGCTAATCCCACCCTCCACTTCGCTGATGCGTTCGGGCTTCAGAGCGGGGTTACCGACGGTAAACGCATCCGCCGGCCAATACAGGTCGTTGAAGGTGGGCGCGCGGAAGGAACTGCCCACGTTGGCGCGCATAGCTACGTGCGTGCTGCTCACATGGGATAGCACCACACCCACCTTGGGGCTCCTCACCGAGCCAAAGTCCTCATAGTGGTCCAGGCGAAGCGCCGGAAGCACAGTGGCTTGCAGGTTTCGCAGGCCCCAGAGCTTCCGCCACGTGAGGTCTGCCTGCGCAAACGCGCCGAATGCCTGGCGGGAGTGGGCACCCAAGGATGTTCCGCGCGAGCGCTCCTGCAAGTAGCTTCCCCCCAGGGACAGAACTTTAGATTGCCCCAGTACTACGTCGCCTTGGAGGGAAGCTCCACTGCTAATGCCGCTATTGTCTGCCTCCGACGGCCACAGTGGGTTGGGGTCGACGTAGGTGGTATTCAGCTCGTGGTAGAACCCCCTCGCCTGGAGGCTGAGAGGGGTTCCCAGCCTCGTCACCAAGGATAGCTGGGCGCGACGCGACTCGTCAGTCTGTCTGGCCAATGGACTCGGGAAGACAAGCGACCCCGGTGCCCCGCGGTCCGCGTGGGACCATTCCCCAGAGGCCGTCATCTCCGTACCGAAGGTGCTATGCCAGCTGACCTTGGCGAAGAGCTCATCCATGGCAAAAGAGTTGTTGATGCGCTTGTCCTTGCGTTGCCGGCCGGTTGCCGGGTCGCTGGTGCGGTAGGAGAAATCGCCGTCGGTGCGGGCACGACTTGCTGTCACCATCACGCCCAGGCCGCCTAGTTGATGACCCACCGCCAGTTGCGCGTGGCGTCCACCCAAGGAACCGATTCCCGTCGCCATTGAGGCCTGAGGACGCCCCCCTCCTTTTGGCGTTCGGGTAATAATGTTCACCACCCCTCCCGCAGCGTCGGCCCCATAGAGCGACGACAGACCGCTGCGCACCAGCTCGATCCTTTCGACCGCGGTCACTGGCAGCAGGCTAAGGTCGTACCCCCCCGCCAGGGGCGAATTGATGCGCGCTCCGTCCCAGAGGACGAGCACCTGTTCCGCCGAGGATCCGCGCACCGACAGCGACCTGATCGCCGCCTCAGAGCCATAGCTCTTGACGAATACACCGGCCGCTGGCCGCAAAGCCTCTCCCACATTAGTGGCATTTGCCATGGCAATGTCGGCTGCCGAGATGACTTCCGCTGAGACCGGCAGTTCCCAGGTGAGCGACCTACCGCGCTTGCCGGTCACCATGACCTCCTCCAGCTCGATCACCATGGGAACCAGCTGGATGTACAACTCCTGGAGGCCCTTTTCCGCCAGGCGCACCCTAAGGAGCTGCGGCTCGTAGCCGATATAGGAGACGCGGACATCATACGCTCCCGGGGACAACGGCGAAATAGCAAAGTGGCCCTCATCGTCGGTGGCAGCGCCAAGTGCCCCGGGCGTGACCGTGACGTTGGCCCCGGCCAGCGGTTTGCCGTTGGTCTTGTCAACGACTACACCAGCCACCTGTGCACGTGCACCTCCGCTGACCACCGCCAGACAGAGGACTGCGAGAAAGAGCTGTCTGCCTTTTTCCATCTCCACCTCCCGTGTTCCAGTTTTCTCGGATGTCTCTCTTCTACCCAGCACCCTGAGTGCCGCCGGCACCAGCAGGGCGAACACTGCGGTGTTGACGGCCGGATGGGTGAGGTAGAAAGCCGCCCCGTAGGCGTAGGCTCCGAGCAACGCCGGGAGAGAAAGCCCGCTCATGATAAGGAAGCCGACCGTGGTGAGAAAGTCGAACATCACCGTAAGGCAGAGCCCGCAGCTGGCAAGGAGCAAGGCGTGTGCGGTCCCCAGTTTCTTCCGCAGGAGTCCCCGCCCCAGCACGCCCCCCACCAGCCCCGCCAACCCCATGCCCAGCACCTGCGCAGCCAACAGGGTGAAGGAAGAGATACCATAGGGATTCACCGCCGCGTAGAGCAACTCACCCGCCATGGCAGTCAGGAGTCCCTTCCGCCAGCCCAACACCGCCCCCGCCACGAAGGCAGTTGCTGTCACCAGTTCGACGTTGGGTACGCCGCTCAGCATGTACCCCAGCGCGACCATCAGGCCGGCGAAGGTGGCCATTTTGGCCAAGGAGATGGTACCAGGTCTCACAGCTGTACTCCCGTTCTGTCTGGAACGAGTAGTTTCTACGCGGGGCGCGCCAACAAAAAACCCCGGCCTCCTCAGCAAGACCAGGGTTTACACGTTGCGCACGTCAATGTGGCACCGACACCTCACCCGCGGAGGCTCACACGGTGATATCGACTCCGGCAGGTTTCCTGGCTCTCCCGACCCTGGTCGCCTTCCCATCTTGAGTTCAGACAGTGGCCTTCCTGACCAGGGCACAGGTGCATGCGCTCATGCACCAGGGATCACAGTAGCGGGGCTGCGACGGACTTGCACCGTCTTCCCTTTTCCTCCCCTGCGGGGAGCACCGGAATCTACGCCAAACCGTCAAAGAGCGACGGTGAAATATAGCACATGCCTAAGGCAATTGCAAGAGAAAAATTCGACCGGCGCGCGGTTTCTGGAGAAATACCCGTGCCCCCAGGAGGGGACGAGTGTCTGCATCTGCTGTGACCGACCCACCAACATCCTGACGGAAACTTTTCTTCGCACAGGATAGTTGTACTGGCGTAATCCGTCTTGCCACACTCCTTGGAGAACGGCATGAAGCGCAAAGACCTCGCGATAGCGACGGCACTGCTCTCTGTCCTGCTCTCATGCGCGCAGGACCGCCACACAGGGTTGAGCCAGAAGATTGATCAATACATGGAGCGCATGGTTGCCAGGGGGTTCTCCGGCGCGCTCCTCGTGGCCAAAGGATCTCAGCTCATCGTGATGAAGGGCTACGGGATGAGCGATCGGGCCCGCGGCATCCCTGTCACGCCTACGACGGTGTTCACGGTGGGCTCCATCACCAAACAGTTCACCGCGACTGCCGTCCTGAAGCTCCAAGAGATGGGTAGACTCAACGTACGGGACTCCCTCGGGCGTTTTTTCCCTGAGGTCCCCCCGGACAAAGCCGGCATTACCCTGCACCACCTTCTCACGCATACGGCTGGCTTCCCTGGGGCCATCGGCGACGACTTTGAGGCCGTCAGCCGCGACGAATTTGTCGCATTGGCTCTGCGGACGCCCCTCCTTTTTGCGCCAGGCGAGCGCTACGAGTACTCAAACGTGGGCTACAGTCTGTTGGGGGCGATCATCGAGCAGCTGACCGGCGCATCATACGAGCACTTTCTGCATCAGTACCTCTTCGTGCCGGCGGAGATGACCCAGACCGGGTACACACTCCCCACCTGGGCAGAGGGGCAACTGGCGCACGGCTACCGGGGCTCCCTCGACTGGGGAACGTTGCGTGACCGCCCCTGGGCCAGCGACGGCCCCTACTGGCATCTCCGCGCCAACGGCGGCATGCTGTCCACCCTCGGCGACCTGTACAAGTGGCACCTAGCTCTGGAGAGCGGGCGCATCCTCCCCGACAGCTTGCGCAGGCTCCTCTACCAGCCGTTTGTGCGCGAAGGCCCCGACGCCGACTCTTTCTACGGCTACGGCTGGTCAGTCTCCACTACACGCCGAGGCACACGCCTGGTCTCCCACAACGGGGGCAACGGCATCTTCTCCGCCGACTTTATGCGCTTTCTCGACGAGGGCGTAGTGATCATCTGCTTCGGCAACACGGCCGGTTGGCCTGCCTGGCAGGTGAGCGAAACGGTCGCCCGCATCATCTTCGGCGAGGAGTACGAACTGCCGCCCGACAAGCCGGAGGTCATTCCGCTGGAAAGGCTGGGAAACTCGCCCACGGGAGCCCATGTCGTGGCCTTGGTGGCGCTCCTAGCGCAGGGGGATACGGCCGCCGTGCGCGAAGCACTGGGCCTGCACTTCGCCGACTCGTACCGGCAGGAAGAGAGGCGCGCCCGGCTCATGGCATTCGTGCAAAGGGTGGGAAGTAGACAAGGGCCCCTCACCCTTGTGAAGGCGGAAAAGACCTGGCCCTTCACGCTTGAAGTTACGGCCAAATCGCAGAGGACTGGCGAATGGTGGCTCCTCACCATTCAGTTTGAGAAAAAGCCCCCGTATCGCATCGCAGGGCTGCGCATGACGGATGTTCCGCCCCTGGAGCTCCCGCAAGAGGAGCTTGCCCCTAGGGCAGCACCTTAGCCGGCGTCTGCGAGGCAGAGGGCGCCTTTAGCTAGCGGTGTGCCTCCAGGAATTCGTCGACGATAGTGGCAAATTGCTCCGGGGCATCGGCGAACAGAAAGTGGCCTGCTTCCGGCACGACGCGAAGCTCCGCGTTGGGCAACACCTGCGCGTAGAGGGCGCTGGCTGCCTGCGGCTGAATATCCAGGCCGCCATGGAGGACGAGAACGGGAGCATTCACGGCACGCAGGGCGGAGCGGTAGTCGTGCTTTCTCCCCATGCTCAGGTAGAGGGCCTGCACCATCCAACCCCCGTTCCCGTGGAAGCGCAGCGCGCGAGGAACAAGCATCCCCTTTGCCTTGGCGGCAGCCAGGTAGAACCTTGTAAAGCGTGAGTTCAGGCCGATCAACTCCCCCTCGCTGCGGGAGAAAAGGCGCTTAAAGTCCAGGTAGTCTTTCAGGTATGCAGCATATTCGGCTTTGACCTCTTCAGGGAGAAGTTCTTCCACCTCCTCGAGGAGATTCCCCTCCCCTGGAAAGACCAGCAGCTGGGCCGGGGCAACCAGAACCATTGCCTTGACCCTCTCCGGGAATTCGGCCGCGTACATAGTCGCGATAAATGCCCCGAACGAGTGACCGAGCAGGGTCAGCTTTTCCACCCCCATGATGCGGCGGATGCGCTCGATGTCGGCCACCTGGGCACCGAGGCCGAGCGCTCGGTCAAGTTGACGCATGTTGCGGTAGAAGTTCTTCGCCTCGAACTTGTCCACCGGCCTTGTGGAGTTGCCACAACCACGCTGATGGTAGTAGATCACCCGGTAACGATGTGCCAGCTGGTGCAGGCCAGGTGGAGGAGCCAGGTAGGGATAGCCAGGCCCACCATGGAGCACGAGGATCTCCGGGCCGCTTCCTTCCTCGAAATGGAACAGCCGCACCCCGGGTTCGACAAGCCAGAGGTTTGGGCCGGCCGTCTGCGCCGGGGGCGCCAGCGGAGCACGCAGGTTCTTTCCGTCCCGCACCATGCCCGGCCGATACAAGGGCCGACCAACAGAGGTCACGAAAAGGACCCCAAGCACCACCACGACTACCACCACCACTCCTGCCGCAATTGCGATCGCTTTCTTCGCCACTGCCACTTCCTCCGTCAGTCCACGAAGCTCCAATTGATACCCCAGGTAAGAAAGCGCGTCGGCATCGGATAGCCCCCTACGGCCTGGTAGTCGAGACCAAGCAGATTGGGGAATCTGAGCCAAACACTGGCGTTGTGCATGATGCGCGCCTCGACTTCAAAGCCGGGAACAGCCACTGAGGACAGCCGGTGCTCCATTCTCACGTCGTAGCGTTCACCCAGCAGTTGGCAAAATGCTCGGACAGCGAGCTGGAGGTCCGATTGAAACAGCTCAAGACTGTAGGCCACTGCTGCCATACCATGCCACGCCGGAACTTCTGGCAGGTGCTCATCGTCCCCCAGTGGTGTCTGTGCCACGAGACCTCCTCGGAAGTCGAGGCCTGCGATGGGATTGGTGGAGATTGAGGCTGCCAGCCCAATCTGTCGATGCCGTTCAGCGGCCTGTACGTGGACAAAGGAAGCTTCCGAGGGTTGCCATTGGCGGAAGATCTCATGGCCGGAGTCCCTGAAGAAGCCCCCCGCGAACAACAGACATCTTTCTTTCCGGATGGTCACGCCCAGCGCCGCGCGATGGACCACCCAGGGCGACACACCGACATTACCCAGGGTACGTCCCACACCATAGCGCTCCTGGAAGCTCGGCAAGAATACCTCGCGCGAGCCGTCAACGGTGAGCCACGACTGGCCGCCAAGGACCCGCACTACCTGCAGGGACGGCGCCAGGTACAACTTTGCGTCCTGTCGGGTCAAGGCATCGCACAGGAGCTGAATCCGCCACCGAGACTGTAGCTGCATGCGCACGCCCAGCCGAAGGCTTGCTTCGAGGTCGCTTTGGGAATCTCCCGTCTCCCTTTGCCGGTTCGCGTAGCGGACCATGGCCCCAAGTAACGTCGCAGCCCTCTCGCCCCCTAGGCATGCGGAAGAGGCCAAACTGACCACCCGGCTGTTGTCGATCCACCGCTGCCCTAGGGGGTAGTCGTGGAACTCGCGCTTCAGCTCAGTGTGGGCAACAGTGGACTGCACCACGGCGGAGGTGCCGAAGGCTTTCTGAAAGCTTAGCGCCTGGTCCACTCGCCGATCCTTCCACACCGGGAGCACGGCAGCGTGCAGAGCAAGCTCCACCGGATCGGGTGTTTCTTCTGTCTCAGCCTTGGTCAGAAGCCCTGCGTAGGTCGCCTTCCACCCATGGCCCACATGCATTGCGGCGCTTCCCCTGACCCGTTGGGCGGCGTGCTGCTGCCGCAGGGCGTAGCCATCAAAACCGGCTACCAGCGCGCCCACCTGAGCAGCGGCGTTCCGGCTGAGCCTCATCCCTAACCCCACATCGACGCCGCGCACGCCCCAGTCGCCGTTCTCATAGCCAACATGCGAAAGCGGTCGGTTGCCGGTGTGTCGCAGCGCAGTGCCTACCAGGGTGGCTCCTGCCGAGCTGCGGGGTGGACCCCAGGTAGCACCGATGGCGTCCAGCCTAACGGCGGACATCCAAAACGCGGGGAGCACGTTCAGGTCAACCACACCTGAGATGGGGTCGCGAAGATCGAGCCCATCCACGAACAAGCCGGTCTCTCGCGGCGTGCTGCCCAATGCCGAGAAGGACAACCACTGCCCACGCGCGCCTCGGTCGTGGAGGAACACAAGGGGCAGATCCGCCAGCACCTCCGCGACCCCGGGGCGAAGCAGCTCCTCGCTGACGAGGACGAAAGCCTGCTGCCAAGGTCTTGTGGTGTCGCTCTCTGCGCACCTCGCCCCTTGCGCAGCACACCTGCCGAGCGGACCTGCAAGCGCCAGACAGAGCGCAAGCTGGCCCATGAGCAGCGGACGGTTCTGCCGGTGCCTCATTTCGGCCTCCGAGACGAGGTGGTGGCGAGCTGGCCACACGCAGCCTTGATGTCGTCCCCTTTGCTCCACCGTACCACGACCGGTGCCTTGAGGGGCGACAGGGCCTGACGAAAGGCCTCGATCTGCTCGGCACTCGGCCTCCGGTAAGAGTCGTCGGTGGGATTGTAAGGAATGAGGTTGACCTTGCACGGCACCTGCTCCAGCAGTTCCCGCAGGCGCTTAGCATCTGCGGCGGTGTCGTTGACGTCGGCCAGCAGCACGTACTCAAACGTCGGCCTCCGCCCCGACCTTCGGTAGTAGTAAATCACGGCGTTGAGCAGTTCTTGCAGCGGATATCGCTCGGCCACCGGCATGAGGCTGCGGCGCTGTTCGTCCGTGGTGGCATTGAGGGATATTGCCAGCTTGAAGCGATGGCCCTCTGTGGCCAACCTCATGATGCCCGGAACCCAGCCAGCAGTCGAGATAACGATGCGACGATGGCCGATGGCCAGGCCGCGCTCATGGCGCACGAGTTCACAGGCAGCAAGCACATTCTCATAGTTCAGGAACGGCTCGCCCATCCCCATGAGCACCAGGTTGCTCACCTCCTTCCCCAGGCATCGTTCGGCCACTAGCACTTGGTCGACGATCTCGCCGACCGATAGGTTGCGCCTAAAGCCCATGCGCGCCGTGGCACAGAAACGGCACCCGAGGGCGCACCCCACTTGCGTGGACACACACAGGGTGTGCCGCTGCCGCTCACGAATGGACACGGTCTCGATCCGCTCCCCGTCGTGCAGTTCGAAGAGGAACTTGGTCGTGCCGCCATCGCGCGAGACCACCTCGGAGACGGGCCGCAGCAGTCCAATGGTCGCCACCTCGGCCAGCCGTTGGCGCAGGGGTTTGGAGATGTCTGTCATCTCTGCAAAGTCCCGCGCCTTCTTGTTGTAGAGCCAAGCAAACAGCTGTCGCCCGCGGAACGGTTTCTCCCCGATCGTGCAGGCGAACTGCTCCAGCTCCTCCATAGTCATGCCGATGAGCTGCTTCTTTTCAGGCCGTGCCTCCACACGCTCTCCCTTCGCGTTTTAACCACGGAGAAATTTACGCAAATGCCATCGCACGCGCAAGGAAAAACGTTGACAATTCGCTCGGAAAATGATAACTTACATTACCGACCGCACACAGCAAGGAGTAAGCATGGCTCTTGTTCAACCCGGAAAGAGGGACCTGGAAATCGTCGAACAGCTAAAGGAAGCGCACGACCGCCTCACCGCCGAGATCGCCAAGGTCATTGTCGGCCAGCGTCAGGTGATCGATGAGCTCCTCATTTCCTTGCTGTCACGAGGGCACTGCCTCTTGATCGGCGTGCCAGGCCTGGCCAAAACGTTGTTGATAAGCACGCTGGCGAGGGTACTTAACCTTTCATTTTCGCGCATTCAGTTCACCCCTGACCTGATGCCCTCGGACATTACCGGCACCGAGGTCATCGAAGAGGACGTGCGTACCGGGCGAAAGACGTTCAAGTTCGTCCGCGGCCCTGTGTTCGCCAACATCGTGCTGGCAGACGAGGTCAACAGAACACCGCCCAAAACCCAGGCTGCCCTGCTACAGGCGATGCAGGAACACGAGGTGTCTGTGGCTGGGCAGACCTACAAGCTGGACGAACCATTCTTTGTTCTGGCGACCCAAAACCCCATTGAGCAGGAGGGCACGTACCCACTGCCCGAAGCGCAGCTGGATCGGTTCATGTTCAGCCTCTGGGTCGATTATCCGGCGCCAGAGGAAGAAGAGCATATTGTTAGTTCGACCACCTTGTTCTACACCGGCAAGGTGCACCGCATGGGTGAGGTGGACGAGGGCGCGGC
>JBBIKH010000013.1:0-2852 GCA_037445575.1 bacterium | reverse complement strand
AAGAGATTGTGGCTCTCCAGGACCTTGTACGTCGCGTGCCGGTAGCCGACGCGGTCATCCATTACGCCGTTGACCTGGTGCGCAAGACCCGCCCCAATCACGACGGCGCCCCGCAGTTCATTCGCGACTGGATCAGCTGGGGTGCAGGGCCGCGGGCATCGCAATATCTGATCCTCGGGGCCAAGACGCGCGCCATTCTGGACGGCAGGCCAACCCCCGACATTGCCGATGTGCGCGCCGTGTGCCTGCCGGTGCTGCGCCATCGGCTGGTGACCAACTTCAACGCCGAAGCAGACGGAGTGGCAACGGAAGAGATCATCCGTCGCTTGCTGGACAGCACCGGAGCATAAGGGCCATGCCCAGAGCGGCGCAAGACTACCGGCGGTTCCTGCAGCCAGAGGTGGTCTCCAAGTTGGCCACCATGGACCTGCGCGCCCGTTTGGTCGTGGAGGGGTTCATCGCCGGCCTGCACCGCAGCCCCTATCATGGCTTCAGCGTAGAGTTCGCCGAGTATCGCCAGTACATGCCGGGAGACGATGTCAAGCACATCGACTGGAAGGTCTACGGCCGCACTGATCGCTTCTACGTCAAAGAGTTCGAAGAGGAGACGAACCTCAAGTGTTACCTCCTCCTCGACGCTTCCGGCTCCATGGGCTTCAGTTCCGGCACCCTCACCAAACTCCAATACGCCAGCTACCTGGCTGCCGCCCTCACAGACCTGATGCTCCAGCAGCGGGACGCGGTGGGTCTGGTGACCTTCGACCAGAAGATCCGTACCTTCGTGCCGCCGCGCTCGGTGTCCAGCTACCTGCACGTGATCCTCCGGCAGCTGGACCGCTTGCGCAGTCGCAGCAGGACCCACATGGCGGCCACGCTCCACGAACTGGCAGAGCGAATCAAGAGGCGCGGCTTGATCATCATCTTTTCTGACCTCTTTGACGACCCGCAAGAGGTGCTGGCCGGGCTCAAACACTTCCGGCACCGCAAACACGAAGTCATCGTCTTTCACATCCTTGACCCGCTGGAGAGAACCTTCAGTTTTCGGCAAGACGGGATGTTCAAAGATCTGGAGACCGAAGAGACGATAAGCACCCAGCCGTGGCATATTCGTGGGGAGTATCGCGCGTTGGTGGAGCAATTTATCGACACCTACCGCCGCGGCTGCCGCCAGCACCGCATCGACTATGTGCTGATGGACACTGCCGCTCCCTTCGACCGCGCCCTTGTGCAGTACCTGCGAAAGCGTCAACGCATCGGCGGGTGAGAGCCCCACGCCCGCGGCGTGACGGAGGACGGTGGACCCTATGCAGCAGATGGCAACGGACAGCATTCTGGAGAACCTCAACGCGGAGCAGCGCGAGGCGGTGACCTTTGGCGAGGGGCCGCTCATGGTGGTGGCAGGTGCTGGCACTGGCAAGACACGCGTCATCACCCACCGCATCTCCTATCTGATCGCCACCAAGAAGGCCCGCCCGGAGGAGATCCTGGCGCTCACCTTCACCGACAAGGCCGCTGCGGAAATGGAAGAGCGCGTGGACGTTCTCGTCCCTTATGGCTTTGCCAATGTGTGGATAAGCACCTTCCACTCCTTCGGTGACCATCTCCTGCGCCAGTATGCACTGGAGCTTGGCCTTACGCCCGACTTTCAGGTGCTCGGGGATGCGGAGCAAAACATCTTCTTTCGCCAGCACCTGTTCGAATATCCGTTAGATTTCTATCGTCCCTTGAGCAATCCCACGCGCTTTATCTCCAACCTTCTGGACCTATTCAGCAGGGCAAAAGACGAGGACGTAAGCCCAGAGGACTACTTGGCATTCGCCGAGCGCCTAAGGCAGCAAGCTGCCGCTCACCCGGAGGATGCGGAGCTGCAAGAGCAGGCGGCGCGCCAGATGGAGCTGGCGCGGGCCTACGCATGCCATCAGCGCCTGTTGGCCGAGAGCGGCAAGGTCGACTTTGGCGATCAAGTGAGCCTGGTGCTCAAACTCCTTCGTGAGCGCCCAACTGTCCTGAAAGAGCTGCAACAGCGCTATCGCTACATCCTGGTGGACGAGTTCCAGGATACCAACTATGCCCAGTTTGAGCTGGTGCGTCTGCTGGCCGGGCCGCAGGGCAACATCACCGTGGTTGCCGACGACGACCAGTCCATCTACAAGTTCCGTGGCGCCGCTATCAGCAACGTCCTGAACTTCCTCGAAAAGTTCCCGCAGGCGCGCCTGGTAGTGCTGACGGAGAACTATCGCTCCACGCAGCCGATTCTGGATGCGGCTTACCGCCTCATCGCCCACAACAACCCCAATCGGCTGGAAGTGCAAAGGGGGATCAGCAAACGACTCAGGGCCCAACGTTCTGACGGCGCAAAGGTCAGCTTTCTGCATTTCGACACCCTATCCAGCGAGGCGGACGCTGTCGCCTCCCTCATCGAACAAAAGATGCTTTCCGGCGGCTACTGCTATCGTGACTTTGCCATTCTGGTGCGCGCCAACAACCACGCCGACGCCTTCCTTCGCGCGCTGAACATGAAGTGGATCCCATTTCAGTTCAGCGGCAGCCGGGGGCTCTACAGCCGCGAGGAAGTGCGCCTGCTTGTCAACTTCCTACGCACGCTCAGCTATCCCGACGATTCGGTCAGTCTGTTTCACTTGGCGCAGTCGGAAGCCTATCTGTTCCCGCCCGTGGACCTTGCCCGCTGCGCCGGCTATGCCAAGGCCAGGAACTTGTCCCTTTTCCAGGTCTTTGAGATGATGCCCGGGCTACCCGACCTTTCCGTCTCGGCCGAGGCTTTGGCCACTGCCGGCAAGATAGTTGAGAACACCAAAAAGTTCCTGGAACTGGCCCGCACCAACAATGCAGGC
>JBBIKH010000012.1:0-29108 GCA_037445575.1 bacterium | reverse complement strand
GCGCTTCGGTCCCGCCAAGCGCCGCATTGTCCGAAGACAGCTGAAAGCGCAACTCATCCCACCGTGCACGGTAGCGCTGGTTCAGCACCCGTTCGTCCACCCTGCGGCCTTCCAGCGAATGGTCAACGGTTGCCAGTGTCAGATAGATTTGCGAGGGGATGCCGTTTGAGTCAGCTACCGTGGTGTAGGCCCTGCCGTAGACGACCGGTACCAGCGTGTTGCGGTCGAATTCGATCCCGGCCTGCTCCAGGCGGAAGTTGAAATCCAGGTACTCAACCGTGCCTCGCGTGGACTTGAGCTCCCCTTCGATGCGAAAGCTCTCATCCCGCAGCTGGCCGGTGAAGTGGAGCCCCCCGTATCGCTCATCGAGGTCCAAGGTGACATAGACGTGGTCCAGCCCTCCCGGCAACCTCTTCACATAGCGGGTATTGGTGCCCGGCACCACTCGCAGGTCCCATTCGAGGCCCTCGAGTATCTGGTTCACCTGGCTGCCGACCGCCTGGCCGCCTGTATCGAAAGGATATCCAAACTGCACTCCATGGAGCACCATCGTACCGTAGACGACGGGGCGCTCAATCGGCCCCGCCAGGCAAAAGTGGTCAGAGCGCCCCTGACCCAACAGCTGGAACCGCCCATATTCGCCGGGCTCCATAAGCCCCGGGATGTTGAGCACTATGCCGTCGGGCGAAGTCTCTGCCACGAGGATGCCGAGGCTGACCCCAAGCTCATCTAGCACCAGGGGCTGCAAGGGTCGCCGGTACTCCTTGCCCACCGCCGGCACATTGTAGAGCACAAGAGGCTCTCCCCCCACAAGGCCCCGCAGTTCGCTCAGCTCCACGAAACGGCTCCCTGGCCGTAGGCGCAGTGCCCCATTCAGCTCCTTGACCACCGGCAGCACCGAGGCACACCGCAGTTGTCCCTTTTCGAGGACAAGCTCACCTTCTTCGATGCGCGGCCGGGAAAGCGGTCCCCCCAAGCGCAGGCGAAGGGAGGCGCTGGCTTTTGCTTCTTTCACGAAGGCCGAGGTTTGGTCCAGCAATGCCAAGGGATCGCCCCTTCCGGCGATGTCTATCGCAACCGTGTCCTCAAGGTGCAGAGGAAGGGCGCCGTGGGCTTCAAGGGCAAAGAGCCCGTGGCGCACGAGCCGCAGGGACTGCAAGTGGACGCAGCGGCCCCCTCTGGCTTGGTCGGGCAAGCCCTCCGGTTTTCCGCCCACCACTAGGGCAAGTGTGTCAAAGGCCACCCCAAGAAGGCGCCCTTGCACCACTTGCGCCTCGCCGTCCACCGTGAGGCTGTCCCGGCCGCCGCCGGCCACCAGGCGCAGGTTCGCCACTCCCTGGACTACCCCGGCTCGCCCGGTGGCCGCCGCAAAGAGCTTGTCAAGGTGGAGATCCGTTCCCGTGAGCCGAAGGGCGCGAATCTGCCGCCCGGGCCCAATGGCCCCTTCGGCGCGCGCAATCTGCGCACCGCTGCATTCAACCGTCAACTGCCTTAGGTAGAAGACGGAATCCTGTCCTTGAAACGCGGCGCTTATGCCGAACGGCCCCTGTCCGTGAAAGTACCCGTTGGCAAGCGTAAGCGTACCTTCGATGCGCGGCGAGGCCACCGAGCCGGAGACGGTCACTTCACCGTTGAGCTGGCCGGTTGCCGAGCTGTCAGCCCAGAAGATGACGTCCTCCAGATGTGCTCCCCGCAACCGCAGGTGCCCTAGCACTTTTTGCGCCTCTATCTTGAAATCGGCAGCCGCTGCCTCGTTGAGCGCCAGCCGGGAGAGCTCAATCATCCCCTTGCGCACGTGGAGCTCCACCTCACCGTCAACCGGTGTGCGGCAGGTCCTGAAGAGGCGCAGTGCGCTGCGCCACACTTGACCACGCCTGCTCCTGGTCAGCAGGCCATTGGCACTCAGCAGCGGATGCAGGAGGTCATTGTCATCACGCCATCGCCCTTCCACGGTGGTCAGGAGACTGTCACGCGGGCCTTGGAGCACCACGTCGCACTCTAGGCGCTGGCGCAGGAACTCGCGCGCTGGCAGCTTCCACAGCAGCACCGCTGGCCGCTGCAAGTTGCGCCCTTCTGCGAAAAGCCGGCGGTTGTCTGCCCACCCGCGCACTTGCAGGCCACCCGACCCTTGGGCGTCCACCTCCAGCCTCCCTCGGTCATAGGCCAATGTGCCGCGAATCAGCACGGGCTCCCCAAGTTCGTCGGCCAGCCCCAACTGGAAACGGCCCCGTAACAACGGTGCAGCGGCAGGACCATCCAGCTCTACTTCGAACGAATCCGGACAGGAGACGAGCTCCGCTGCCAGCAAGCGTTTGAGCTCGGCGGCCACATCCCCCTCGCCCTTGAACCGCGCCTGTAGCCGCGTGCCACCTGGTAAGAAGACCACCGTTCCGCTGCCGGCAATGGCATTGCCGAAAGCACGCAACTGGCACTGGCGCACATGGAGCAGGGAGTCGGCGTAGGAAAAGCCCAGCTGCAGGTGCCTTGCCACAAGCCCGTTCACCTTGAACAGGGGGACGTAGGCCCAGCCCGACGCTCGCAGAGAATCGAGGGGGCCGTGCAGCTTGGCCTCCAGCGAGGCGCTCCCGGCCAGCCGACCTTTAGCCACAGGGAGAGCGAGGGCGGCGAATGTTGCAAGGTCAAGCCGGCGACCGGAGATGGCGAGTTCAAGCCTCGGTCTCACGAGCTCCCGAATGTACCCCTCTACGGCGAGTTCGGCATCATCGGGCAATCTGCCGTGCAGCTCAAGTTCCAGGCCCTCGAGGCTCATATGGAGGTGCAGGGAAGCCTCTTCCACCGCAACCACATTGCCGCGCACCTCGGCTTCCCCTTTTCTGAGGTGGAGTGTGCCGGTTAACGCGAGGCCGTAGGGCATGTCTTGGGCAGAGCGCAGGCGAACGGCTCCCTCCAGACTGCCGTGGCGCACCACTACCTTGCCCTGCGCCAGCGGCGGCAGTTTGCTGATATCGTGTTCACGGAGCGATAGCTCCGCTTCCTCCAATGCAAGCGTTCGCAGATTCAGTTGGCCGTCTGCCTGGAGGCTGCGCTGTCGCGAAGACAAAAGCCTGCCGCTCAGGTGCAGCAAGGCATGCTCCCCCGCGCCGGCTACTGCCACTCCCTCCAAATCGCGCGCCACCACTAACACCCCGCCCGCGCTGTCGGCAAGTGCGATCTGCCCCCCGGTGATGGTCACTCTCTTGAACCAGGCAAACGGACGTTCGCCGTTGACGCGGAAGGTGCTCGTATCTTGCGCCGCTAAGCGCCTTGCGCCCTCTCTGCGGAGGGTGAGCTGCGGATTCACCAGGAGAGCATCGCCACCCATGTGCGCCGACTGCAGTCGGCCCAACAGCAGGCGTACGAGGCTAAAGCCAAAGCGCACCTCTTCGGCGCGCAGCACAAAGGACCCGCGGTCCACGACCACATCACGCAGGTGAATGGTACCAAAGCCCACCTCTACCCTGCGCAGGGAAAAGCCATCCCCCAACGCCGGTCGGGCTGCCTGGACAACGAGATTGTGGAGTCGCTGGCTAGCACCGCCCGCCCGCCACCCGTAGTAGGCCATGAAGGCTACCACGGCGACCACGGTCAGCACCAGCAGGACCCATCGTCGTTCACGCATGGTCCTTCATTGTGGTGCAAGTGGGACAAAAACCAACCCTTGAACCTCACCCTTGCGGGCAAAGTTCCACGGCTGCCCCCTGAGGCTTGTTGCACAAGGTCAAGTTCTCGGAGGAGTGTCGCGCTGAAGGGTGCCGTGCAGCGTGTGCCTCGGGGCGAGCACACCGACATTAGCCGTCGACGAGCTGTTCGCTCACTCGTCCGAAGCGGCGTTCCCTGCGCTGGTAGGCTTCAATGGCAGCGAAAAACTCTGCTTTGCGAAAGTCCGGCCAGAGCACGTCGGTGACGTAGATCTCGGTGTACGCCAGCTGCCAGAGCAAGAAGTTGCTAATGCGCAGCTCCCCACTGGTCCTTATCAAGAGGTCAGGGTCGGGGATGTCGCGCGTGTACAGGTAGCGTGACACAGTCGCCTCATCGATCTGCTCCGGAGTCAGCTCGCCGCGCAAGGCAGCAGCGGCAATGGCGCGCACGGCATCCACTATTTCCACCCGGCCTCCATAGCTCAAAGCCAGGTTAACCGTCAGACCGGTATTCTTGCTCAGGCGCTGGACTGTGGCCTGGACGCCACGGCGCGCGGCCGGGGGGAGATCTTCGATGTGCCCTATGGTCATCAGGCGCACGTTGTTCTTGTCCAGTTCGTCCACTTCGTTGCGAATCGTCTGCAAGAGCAGACGCATCAAGGCCGACACCTCGCTGCTCGGGCGCCGCCAGTTCTCCGTGGAAAAGGTATAGAGCGTGAGGACCTCGATGCCCAGCTCGCCGCACCCTTCCACCACGGCGCGCACCGAATTTATCCCCTCCTGGTGACCAGCGACGCGCGGCAGACCTCTTTGCCGAGCCCATCGCCCGTTGCCGTCCATGATCACCGCCACGTGCCGCGGCAACCCACCTCGCCGCTTGATCCGCTCCCGAATTTCCTCTAGTTCCTCACCCACACCTTGTGCCTCATAGACATTTTTCTGCTAACGCGATTTAAGTTACGGGAACTACAGCTCAAAATCAAGGGAAAACTATCTGTCATCACCCTTTACCCGTGACGCCTTCACCAACAAAAAGGCCCCGCCTGCGCGGGGCCTCCGCTGCTCATTCAGGCGTTAGCTTCACTTGCGCAGCTCTGCCGCGCGGTCAAAGGCCCTCTCCCCATCCTCGCGCCGCCCACAGTTCACGTAGGCCACGCCTAGGTTGTACCACGCATTGGCATTCTCCGGCTTGATCTGCACCGCCTTTTCCAGATAAGGAATCGCCCCACAGTGGTACTTTTCGATCTCCTTCTTCAGGAGGTCGATCTCTTTCTCAGTGAATCGCTTCCCCTTCTCTTCCTCCTCCACTGCCCGCTTTCTGATCTGGTCGCCAATGCTCAGGTACGCATTGCCCACGTTGACCAGAGCGTCAGCATCATCGGGGTTCTTCTGGATGACCTTCTCGAACTGCTCAATGGCCGCCTGGTAGTTGCCCCGCAAGTAGTGCAGGCGCCCGAGGTTGAAGAGGAGATCGGTGTTGTCGGGCTGCTTTTCCAACGCCTTCTGGTATTCCCCCAGCGCCTTGTCACCTTCGCCCATGTAGTCATAGGCGAGGGCCTTGCTGGAAAGGGCGTCCACATCGCTCGGGTCCAGCGCCAGCCGACGATCTGCTGTCTGCAACACCTTGGGGTACTCTTCCGCCTGCATGTACAGAGAGGTCAAGGAGCGCAGCGCATCTTTGTCCTGCGGCGCAAGCTCCGTCACCTTCTCGTACATGGCGATTGCCCGGGGAAGGCTATCGAGTTGCACGTAGGTGTAGCCCAGGTTCTTGTAGGCTTCGATGTGCTTCGGGTCGATGACCAGGCAGGTCTCGAAATCCTTCTTCGCAGCCTCAAGCTGGCCAGCGTTCACCTTCTTGACGCCGTTGTTGAAGTAGGAAACCCAGTGGCGCTCGATTTCGTGCTTGATGCGCGGCTCAAAACGCGGCGAGATGGCCAACGAAGCCTCGAACTCCTTCCGCATCCCTGCATAGTCCCCGCGCTGTGCGTAGGCTTGGCCTAGCAGGAAATGAGCCTCCGCGTCCTGTGGATACAGCTTTACGGCCATTTCTAACTGCTCAGTCGCCTTCTCCCAGTCGTCCTGCTGGATGTAGACTTTTGCCGAGGTAACCTCCTTGGATTGGCACCCCACCAGGACGAGACTCACTCCAGCTGCTGCCAGAGCCACCAAAACAACTGCTCGCTTCAACATCTCTGCATCTCCCTTGCGTATCTCAAACGTTTCCAACTTTAAAAATGACGGCCAAATATACGGCAAAACGTACACTAAATCAAGCACTATTTCGTAGCTTCTCCGCCAGCGGCGGGGTCATTACCCCCTTTTCGGTGATAAGAGCCGAGATGAGCTCGTGCGGGGTGATGTCAAACGCTGGGTTGTAGACCTTGATGCCGCTCGGCGCCGTTTGCACGCCGAAGCCGGCAATCACCTCGTCGGCCTGGCGTTCTTCGATGGGGATCTCGGCACCCGTAGGGCACTCGAGGTCCAACGTGGAGGACGGCGCAGCTACGTAGAAGGGCACCCGGTGGTAGTTGGCGAGCACCGCCAGGCTGTAGGTGCCCACCTTATTTGCCACGTCACCATTGGCAGCGATGCGGTCCGCCCCCACCAGCACACAATCGATCCGTCCCTGCTGCATCAGAAAGGCTGCCGTGGTGTCGCAGATGAGCGTGACGTCAAAGCCGGCCTGGAGAAGCTCCCAGGCGGTGAGGCGAGCGCCTTGCAACAGCGGCCTGGTCTCGTCCACGTAGACGTGCACCTTCTTGCGCATTTCGCGGGCAGCGTAGAGCACCCCCAGGGCTGTGCCCCATCCGGCAGTGGCCAGGGCTCCCGCATTGCAATGGGTGAGCACGGTCACCTCCTGGGGCAACAGGGCCGCTCCGTGCTGGCCTATGCGCTCGCACATCTTGCGGTCCTCCTCCATGATCGCCATAGCCTCCTTTACCAGGAGCCGTCTGATCTCGCTGACAAGGCGGCTTGGGTTTCGGCCCACAACGGCGCGCATGCGGTGCAAGGCCCAGCTCAGGTTCACACCTGTGGGGCGCGTCTCCTTGAGGCGATTGATGGCACGGTCGACCTCCTCAAAGAACCGAGCTCTCTCCGAGGACGGTACCTTTTGCGCCGCCAACACCACCCCGAATGCGGCCGCCACCCCGATGGCTGGTGCTCCGCGGATGCGCAACCGCTCTATGGCCTCAGCCACCGCCTCGTAGGAGTCGAGTTCCAGGTACACGAGCTCACCAGGCAACTTGGTCTGATCAATGATTCGCAACTTGCCATCAATCCATTCCAAGGCTTTCACATTCATACTTTCTCCTCAATTGGCCCGCCTCTGCCTTCGGCCTGAGCCTCAAGGGGGGCGGCCGCGATCCTGCAGCGCTGAGCGAAGCAACGAGCAGGGGCAACGACGACAGCGAACAGTGGCAGTGTCGCCTGCTCACGACGCCGCGCGGGCGTCGTGAACCTCCACCCCTTGCTTAGCCAGAAGTCCTTTCACGAACAATGCAATGCGCATGCTGGCCCCTGTGCGTTCCTCCACCATCGCCTTGGCCTGCTTTCCAGCTTCCTCCCTTTCCGCGACGTCGCGGAGGAGGCGGTAGAGCCGATCCTGAAGCTCCGCAGCATCGCCGACCACAAAGCCCCCTCCCCGATGTGCCAAGTCGATTGCTTCCGGGCTGTTCAGGTGGCGAGGGCCGAACAGAACCGGGATGCCGTAGACGGCAGGTTCCAACACGCTATGCACCCCAGTAGTAAAGCCTCCCCCAACAAAGGCAATGTCCGCCACCGAGTAGAGATTGGCCAAGATGCCCACCTCGTCCACAATGAGCACCGCACTATCGGCTTTGGCCCCTTGCCGCCATGCGCTGAGTCGTGTGCTGGTCAGGCTATGTTCCGCCACCCGTCGCTCCACTTCGTCCACGTATTCCGGCTTGGGTTCGTGCGGGACCAGCATAGTTCGCAGGCCTTGCACCGTTTTGCATACGTTTGCCAGCGCCGGCAGGAGGTGCTTTTCATCAGCAGGCCAGGTGCTTCCCGCCACCAACACCAGCCGGGCAACGGACTGAAAGTGCTCGCGAAGCTCGCGTACCTTTTCGTTTTCCGAGGCGCGGCGCTTCACCTGGTCATAGCGGGTGTCGCCCACGACGAGAATTTGCGGAGCTGGTCCCGCAACGGCTCGCAGTCGCTCAGCCTCTTGCTCGCTGGTAGCCATAAGATAGTTAAAGCCACCGTACAGCAGGCGGCCGGCGATGCGGCCGCGACGGGTGTGCGAAGAGATCTTTGATGACAACGAGGCGTCGATGAGCAGACTCGGCACGCCGGCGCAATGGAGCTGCGCGATGTGATTGGGCCAAATGTCGTGGCGAACCACCAAGGCGGCACAAGGCCGCAGCAGGCGCACGAACCGTCGGGCGGCCCAGATCGTGTCCAGCGGCAGGTAAGTCACCACATCTGCTTCCGGCCGACCCGAGATGTGGTCGCGGACGGAGGGCGATGTCACACTCAGTACAACCGCCAGCGGCCGGATGTGCTGCCGGGCAGCCACCACAACCGGACATGCCTGCTCAAATTCACCCATCGAGCAGGCGTGGATCCAAAGTCGCGGCGCATGGGGGTCGAGGGCCGCCAACTCTTGGTGCAGCCGCCGAAAAAGGGCGCGGCGCCCCAGCACGGCGCGCCGCACCTTCTTGTTCACAAGAGTCCCGAGGCCCACCGCCGCAAGGAGCAACGGCACGGCCACCAGGTTATAGACCCAAAACAATAGAGCAGACATCCATCTCCTCGAAGGACACCCCACCTTGGTAGCCTGGATCCTACTGACGGAACGGAGTCAGGCGCAAATAGTCTCTACCCAAGAGCACCACCACCTGGGAGCGCGAGCTCGGATCCAGGTGTGCAATGACAGCCTCCTCCTCGACACCCAGCACCCTGGCAACCTGGCGTGCGTTCTCCTTCTGGACGGAGAAACAATCCCACACCACCGTGCGGACCACGTCAAAGTCCTTCCAGTTCCCATAGTCGATGACGGAGAACTTGTGGTCCTCAAGGAAATTGCGCGTCTGCTGCGCAATTCCGCTGACCCCGCACCCGTTCATAACCGTGACCGTAATCGGGGCCGCCGGCGGGGCGCCCGGAATATCCACTTGCTGCAGGGGCCTTCGGACGAGATAGCGGGAGACAAGGAACCCGGTGAGGGTCACATTGAGCAACACCACTCCCGCAACCAGCCACTTGCCCACCCCTGTCGAGCCACGAACCCCAAAGCCCCGAGTCCGCCGCGGGGCCACCCGCCTTCGCCGAAAAGGTCTTGACCTCTGCACCGTAGTCCCTCCCTAGAGCTCACGCACCAGCACCCGCACCTTGCCTGCAGCGACACGCACGCCCCCCGACTAGGGTCCTTCGTCCCAGAACCGCTGCTCGGAACCCACCGGCCAGTAGCGCCAATACCCCGGCAGGGCCTGGTACTGAATTCCCAACGACAACGTACGAGAGGGGCGATATTGAATCTCCGCGGCAGAGACAAATGGGCCGTTGTTGAGTGGCGAACGGACGCCAAGCCCCTGCAACGGGGAATGCGCGATGCCCCACTGCAATCGCACCTGTACCGGCACTGCAAACGCATACTCGATGGTGTTGAGATACAGTCCCTGCGCCAGGCTTTGTCCGCCAATGGAAAAGTAGCTCAGCGTGTACGAATGCGAAAAGTGCAGGCGGGAGGGATCCAGCCCCAGAAGCCCTCCCATGCGCCCAGAGACCGGCGTCCGCAGCTCCTTGGCAAGGTCCAGGGGCTGAGTCTGCTGCTTGAGCTGCGCCGTGGCCGTGCCCACCAGCGCACACCAGATCAGCACCATGTGCACACGCCGCATGAGGATATCACCTCCTGTCATGGATTCTTGGCCCCACCTTCAACATTCCTCCAGAAGGACAAATTGCGTGCGAGCTCTTGTCGTGCCAGATCTCCGCGCCCTCGCCCGCATCGCATTACTCCCTGCAGAACTGGGAAGGGTCGAACTCTATCTCCAACCCCTTGTCCTTCTTCTCATATGGAATCAGCACACCTTCAAGCGCTTCGCGTTCGATCACCTGGCCCTGCCACGATCGAGGTTTTATGGATACCTCTGTTCCCCCCACGACCCCATCCACACCCCTGGCCTCTTGCGCAGGCGAGGCCAAGCGGTATGGAACCCCCAAGCATGTGGCCACTGCCTTGAGTATCGCCTCCTGGTACCTCAGTCCCAGAAAGGTCTTGGCTAGAAGAAGGTCCTCCACCCACGCCCTTATCATCGCGTCGGTGATACTATCGAGAACCCCCTTGAACTCCTCGAGCTTTTTGCGAATGAGCTCACAGGCACGTTGGATGGCCTGCGGATGTCTCTCTTGGTACCACGCGGCCCACTCGTCCAGCGTGCGCCCTTGAAACTCGTCCATCAGCGCGGACATCTGCCCCACGACTCGCGGCCTGGTGGCACCTGCATATCGGTTGGCCAGATTGAGCAACGGCGCCACATAGGTCGGCCAATTTGGTGGGGGAACTTCCAGCAAGTCGCGCAGTTCCCCAAAAGACACAAAGAGCTTCTGCGACCCTCCTGTCCTTCTACGTGTCACCTGCCCGCTGTGCCTCGAGTTCCAAAAGGCGTTTGCGAAGACGAAAGTCCCTGCTGGTGTCCACGGACACCAGACCACTCCGTGCCAAATGGCCGTTGAGAAACGTCTTGTCCTTCAGGTACACGTAGGCAAGGAGGTCCCCTTGCTCGTCATACTTGTCCTTGTCGAACCTCAGGAACACTCTCTTCCCTTTGGTCTTTTGCCGCAGGAACTCGACTGCCTCAGATCGGTAAGCCGGATTCTCCACGATCCCGAGAAGTCGCACGCAAACCCCATTGTCCAGCTGGATTCTGGCTGGCGACAAGATCTCCTTTACCCGATAAAGCTCCGCCCGATCCCGCTCATCGCCGACCTGCACGCGCGACCCGAACTTTAGCTTTCGGGGGTCCACCCGCTTGTCAAGGCGGTGCGGGTCAGAGAACTTGTACGGTAGTCTTTCCATCAGCCGGGAAACGTCCACCACTCCGCCTTCTTGTCGGAGGAACTCGAATGTGGCATCCCCGAAAAGATCCCCTCGCCTCACTCCAAGCTTGTCCATGATGACGGGCATGAACTCGGGGTTGATCTCATATCCGACCGAGTTTCTTTCCAACTGCCTCGCCGCCAAGCAGGTAGTACCGCTGCCTAAGAAGGGATCGAGGACAGTATCGCCGACGAAGGAGAACATGCGAATCAATCGACGTGGAAGTTCCACAGGGAACATCGCCAGGTGCTTGTCCTGCTTCTCGCCACCGAACGTCCAGTGGCCGGAGAAGTACGCATTCCACTCCTCGGTGCTTAGTTTGGAGCGCTCCCTTATCTCCTTGCTTACCTTCGGCGCTTCGCCCAACTTCTTGAAGATGAGAATAAACTCATAGTCGATCTTCAGGATCCCGTTGCGAGGATAGGGAAAGGAGCCCATCACTGACGCACCGCCGGTGGTGTTGGTGGTCGTCACCTTCTGCCAGATGATAGCTCCCATGTAGTCCATGCCAAGTGTTTCGCAGAACTTGATGATCTCAGTGCGTATGGGGATGACCTTGTACCGGCCGTAGTAGACCGAGCGCGCGAACTGGTCTCCGATGTTCACGCACAGTCGGCATCCCTTGTGCAACACGCGAAAGCACTCCTGCCAGACCAGGTTGAGGTTGTTGATATAGTCCTCATAGGAATCGTGAAAACCGATCTGGCGTTCGTCGCCATAGTCCTTGAGCTGCCAGTAGGGCGGCGAGGTGACAACGAGATGCACGGACTCGTCGGCGAGCTCTTGCATCTGGCGCGCATCGCCGAGAATTATGCGGTGATGGGTGTGCATCCCTTGCCTCTACCGACCTCGTTGCGTGGCCACAGGCCTCAACTGAACTGACCTGACGATGTAATTAACCAAAACGCCCCGACAAAGTCAACCGCTTTTTTTGCGCCCCTGACGCGCGGCCAGGGCCTGTTCCACTTCGTGTAACTGCTCGATGCTATTGACGCCCATCCCCTCTGCAAAGTCGGGCGTGAGCACGGCGGCCACCCTTTCCCCTTGGGCCCGCATGATCTTTACCACATCCGGCAAGTAGTACTCCCCTTGGGCGTTGTCGTTGCCCACCAGGGGGATGGTGGCAAACAGCTTGGGCGCATCGAACACATAGGTGCCTATGTTCACCTCTTGGATCGCCCGCTCCTCCGCGGTGGCGTCCTTCTCCTCGACGATCCGGTCAACAAAGCCCTCTTCATCCCTGATGACGCGCCCATAGCCAAATGGCTCAGGGGTACGGCCCACCAGGAGTGTTGCTGCCGCATGCGTCTGCCGATGGAGTTCAATCATCTCCCTTATGCGCGCAGGGCTCAGCAAGGGGACGTCACCGCAGAGCACCAGCAGGTCGCCGCGAAAATCGGCCAGCAGGGGCTGGGCCTGCGCCACGGCATGGGCTGTGCCCAGCTGCTCTTCCTGTACCGCGAATAGCACCCCGGTCGGCCGGAGGACCTCCATGACTCGCTCGCGCTGGTGGCCAACCACGACGATGATCGGCTCGGCGCCGACCGCCCGTGCCTGCTCGATCACGTACATCACCATGGGGCGCCCCAGCACTTGGTGTAGCACCTTGGCCAACTCGGATTTCATCCGCTTTCCTTTGCCGGCCGCCAGAATAACTGCCGCCAAGGGACGCTCGGCTTGCCCTTCCTTTGCTCCTGTTTTGCTCACGCTATCTCTACCACTGTGTTGTCGATGAGGCGCGTGGTTCCGATGAACACCGCCAGGGCAATCAATACCTGGCCGCGCAGCTGCTCCAGCTCCTCCAGCGTGCGAGCATCCACTATGGCCAGATAATCGATTCTCGCTGCCGGTGCCTCTTCGATGACCGCCCGCATCTCTTCTCTGAGCCGCCCGGCGTTGCGCTCGCCCGCTGCCACCACTTCGGAGGCCCGTTGCAACGCCCTGTACAAGACCACGGCCTGCGCACGCTCCTCCGGCGAAAGATACGCGTTGCGCGAACTCATAGCCAAGCCATCAGCCTCGCGTACGATGGGCGCAACTATGATCTCAAGGTCAAAGTTGAGGTCCTGCGCCATCCTCCGCACCACGAGGGCCTGCTGCGCATCCTTCTGGCCGAAGACTGCCAAGTGGGGCTTGACGATGTTGAAGAGCTTGGCGACAACGGTGGTCACCCCGCGAAAATGCGTGGGCCGCGAGCGACCGCACAGTACCCCGGTAATCTTTTCCACCTCCACGTAGGTGAGGTAACCTTCAGGGTACATCTCCTCCACGGTGGGATGGAACACCACATCGCACCCCGCCTGGGCAGCAAGGGCCATGTCGCGTGGGAGGTCCCGAGGGTACCGCGCATAGTCTTCGTGAGGGGCAAACTGCGTGGGGTTGACGAAGATGCTGGTCACCACCACATCCGCACGTTGGCGGGCGATGCGGATCAGGCTCAAATGGCCTTCATGCAGGTAGCCCATCGTCGGCACCAGACCGATGAGTTTGCCTTCCTGCCGCCAGCGGTCGGCTTGCAGCTGCATGTCGCGCACTCTTTCCACCAGCTGCAGAGGCATGCGCTCCTACTCCTCCTCCCCCGTGTAGCTCTCCTCCAGGCTGGGGAACTGCCCTCGCTTGACATCCTCCACGTAGCCACTGCAGGCCTGACGAATCACGCGCGCCAGCTCTGCATACCGCCGCGCGAACTTGGGGCGGAACTTCTCGAAAAGCCCCAGCATGTCGTGCGTTACCAGGATCTGCCCGTCACAATAAGGCCCGGCCCCAATGCCAATGGTTGGCACCGACACGCTCTCGGTGACCTTCTTGCCGAGTTCGGCGGGGATCTTCTCCAGAACAATGGCGAACACACCTGCCGCAACCAATGCCTGGGCGTCGGTCAAGAGGCGCTCCGCCTCCTGGGCGGTCTTGCCTTGCAAGACGTAGCCTCCGAACTTGCGGATGGACTGGGGCGTCAGTCCCAGGTGGCCAAGTACCGGCATCCCCACATCGGTCAGGCACCGAATGGTCTCGGCCATCTCTTGTCCCCCCTCAATTTTGACGGCCTCGGCACCTGCCTCTTGAAAAAAGCGGCCGGCGTTACGCACCGCCTCTGCTACCGTCACTTGATACGAAAGGAACGGCATGTCGGCCACCAGTAGCGCTCGCTTCACCCCACGTCTGACTGCTGCCGTGTGGTAGAGCATGGCATCGAGAGTCATCGGCAAGGTTGTTTCGTAGCCGGCAACCACCATTGCCGCAGAGTCCCCCACCAGAATGAGGTCCAGACCCGCCTCGTCCAAGAGAGCGCCCATGGTGGCATCATACGCGGTCAAGGCAGCTATCTTCTCGCCGCGCCGCTTCATCTGCATGAGGCTGGGGACGGTCACCTTCTTAGTCTCTGCCATAGGAGGTCACTTTCTGCTGGCCCGAATGACACCGCCGCCGATCAAGAGGTCGCCATCGTATAACACCACCGACTGGCCGGGCGTTACGGCGCGCTGCGGTTTGACAAACTGGAGGGAGAGTCGCTCCCGGTCGGCATAGTCCACCACAGCCAAAAAGCCGGGGTCCTTGTAGCGGATCTTGGCAGTCACGGTCTGCCCCCTCTCCGGGCACTCCACCGACACCCAATTCACCGGCTCAGCCTCCAATCCGGAGGCCATGAGGTCTTCAGCAGTCCCCACCTGCACCCGGTTCTGCTGTGGGTCGATGTCGACAACGTAGACCGGATGCCCCAAGGCCACGCCTACGCCTCTCCGCTGCCCGATGGTGTAGAAGGGATAGCCGCGGTGTTCCCCCAGCACCGTGCCCGTCGTGTCCACGACCTCGCCGGGGGCGAGGTACTTTCCCATCTGCCGTGCCCGTTCGGCCACAAAGGCCCCGTAGTCGCCTTCGGGCACGAAGCATGCCTCTTGGCTTTCCGGGCGCTCGGCCGTTGGCAGCGCCAGGGTAGCAGCCAGCTGCCGAACCTCTTTTTTGTGCATGCCACCCAGCGGGAAAAGAGTTCGCGCCAGTTGTCCTTGGCTCAGCGCCCACAGCGCATACGATTGGTCTTTGTGGGCGTCTACCCCCCGACGGAGCAGATAGCATCCGGTCGCGCGGTCAAAGGAAACACGGGCGTAATGCCCCGTGGCCAAGGCCGTGGCACCTAGCGCCAGAGCCACCCGGAGCAACTCGCCCCACTTGACGAACGCATTGCAGCGCACACAGGGGTTGGGCGTGCGCCCCTCCAAGTACTCCTGGACGAAATTGGCCACCACTTCCTGGTCAAATTCGCGCCGCAGGTCGATGATGTAGTGCCGGATACCGAGCTTCTCGCACACCGCTTGCGCATCCCGTACTGCATCCGATGAACAGCAGCTGTGGGCGTGGACGGCAGGCCCTTCCCACAGGCGCATAGTAAGCCCTTTGACCGTGTAGCCCTGCTGGAGGAGCAGGGCAGCTGCCACGGAGCTATCTACGCCACCGCTCATCGCGACGGCAACAACCGGTTGTTCGTTGCCACTCATAACCTTCATCAGCGCGACACGCCTTAGCCCAGGCTTAGCTGGGCATAACAAAAAATCCGCTCCCCGATGCGGGACACGGATCGCTCAGGTGATAATCGGCACGAGCAACTGTACCGCCCCGGCAGCTTCAGAACACCCCGCCGAAGGTGAACCGATTCTGGCTACCAACTTCCCCCATCGAGGAAAAAGCATAGTCGAACCGATAGGATCGCCAGGTGACCCCGAAGCCGAGCGATATGCCCGCCAGATAGTCTTTGCTCCCGCCCACGTCCATGTCAGAGCCGATCGAGTCATACCCCCACCTGAGGAACAGGCCCTCACCTACGGTAAATTCGCCGCCGATGGTCCACTGCCAGGTGTCGTCTGGGTACTTGTAGGTGGTAACGCCGAGGAGCAGCGGCAGATGCTCCAAGCGCTTCATGAGCCCAAGACGATAGGCCAACGGCAGCTGGTCTTTTTCCTCGACAAAAGGAGACAGGACCGCACCCACGTTGAAGACACCGGCGGCCACATCCAAGTCGTGAACAGGCGTATGGTAGAGGAGCCCTGCATCCCCCATGACGGCACTGGACCGGTAGTGTTCAATGCTCGCATAGACAAACTTGGCACTTGCGCCCGCCAATAGCGCCGGGGTGAGCTTCCTGGCCACCGCCGCAGCGACGCAGAGGCCGCCCGCACCGAATTCTCCCTGTTCCTGCCCCAGTTCATCTCGACGCTTGAAGCTACCGTAATTGATGTAAGTTGCGCCCAACGCGCCTACGGTCATCGGCGCCAGCGGCTGCGCATACGCCGCAGAGCCGGAGTGAAAGTCAAGCACGTGCTTGAGGTAGGTCAAACTGGCAGTGCGCGTCCCAATTTCCGCTAGGCCGGCTGGGTTATAGAACAGATCATGCACATCCCCAGGCACTGCGATGAAGGTACCGCCCATTGCACTTGGGCGGGCACCCACTTGCGTGCGCAGGAACTGATAGCCAGTAGTGCCAGGCGATGCGCCGTACGCTATCGCACTCGAAAGCACTGCCGCCGCTACAAGGGCGCTCAGGCGCCTCAGCCACATAGCTTGTCCTCAGAATGGAGAACGCTGCCCTCTCTCTGGTGCACACCCGTCGTCACCTGGAGGGCCCCAGAGAGCCACCTGTCGGAATCGAACCGACGACCTGCTCATTACGAGTGAGCTGCTCTACCAGCTGAGCTAAGGTGGCAGAAGACTTCTGGATCGGTTGGCGCTGGTAATGTAGCAATTTGTCGCTTGGGAATCAAGCGAAAAGAATGGCCGCCAGGCTCTGTCAAGGCTTATCCTCCCTGACCGGGGCCATGTGTGGCATGGGCGACATACAACATAGGGGCAAGGGCCCATCCCACGTGCCTTTAGCCGGTTCGCCCAGGCTGGCAGGCCAACAAAGCCCTTGCATTTCCGCAAAACTTTTGTACTTTTCTGCACGCTTGGGGAGGTACTACCATGCGGTTGCTAATAGCGATTGTCATGAACCTGACGGTGCTCGGCTCTGTGGCGGGGCAACAGGTAACCTACGTGGCCACCCTCCAGCCCTTCAAGTTCATTCTTGAAGAGATCGCCGGCCCGCGGGCGCGCGTGCACGCACTCCTGCCACCCGGAGCCTCTCCCCACACGCACCATCCCCGTCCCTCAGACGTGCGCGTCGTGCAAAAAGGAGCCGCTCTTTTCACGGGCGGACAGGGGCTGGACGACTGGGCTCGGGACTTGCCCCACAGCCGACTGGTGACGCTACTTGAGCTTGTGCCCAAGGATTCGTTGCTGCACATCACTGCGCACGAACACGAAGCGGCCAACGCTGACCACGACACCCATGCCGGCGTCGACCCCCATTTCTGGACCGACCCTTTGCTCGTGCGGGCTTTGGTGCCGGCGCTGGTGGACTCATTATGCCACATGGATCCAGCCGGGTGCGCACAGTACAGGGCTAACGGGGCAGCCTTTTCGCGGACACTGGACAGCCTGACCTTAGGTATTGCTGCCGCGCTCAGGACGGCGCGAGGTGCCAGCGTCGTTTTGGCACACCCGTTTTTCAATTACTTTTTGCACCGGTTTGGCATTGAGGTAGTCGGCACGGTGGAGGTGGCAGCTGGCAGCGAGCCGAGCGCCCGAGATTTGCAGAGGCTGATGACTTCTATGCGCGCAAGGGGCGTAAAGGCCATTTTCACCCACCCGCAGCTCCCTGACCGTGCTGCCCGCGTGTTAGCCGAAGCAGCTGGCATACCGGTGTACCAGCTTGACCCCATAGGCGGCGCAGAAGGCAGAGCACGCTATGGGGAGCTGTTGTGGTACAATGCTCGCATCTTGGCAAGGGCACTCCAATGAGCAAAACGGCTATCGAGGTAGAAGACCTGAGCGTCCGCTTTGGCGATCATGTGGCCCTTGCCCGGGTCAATCTCCGCGTGCCGGAGGGTGCGTTCGTCGCGATTGTGGGCCCCAATGGTGGCGGCAAATCGACTTTCCTCAAAGTGTTGTTAGGACTTTTGCCTCCCACCAGCGGCTCGGTGCGCATCTGGGGTCAGCGGCCGCCGGAGGTGCCGCCTACGCTGCTCGGCTATGTGCCGCAGGTCAAGACCATGGACCGCACCTTCCCGGCCCTTTCGATCGAGTTGGTGATGACGGGGGTGACCCGCCGCTGGCCATGGTTGCCCGGACGGCGTGCGCACCAGGAGGCGCTGGCCGCCATGGCGAGGGTCGGCGCGGCACACCTAGCGGAAAGGCCCTTGGCCAAACTGTCCGGGGGCGAGCTGCAGCGCGTCTGCCTTGCCCGCAGCATAGTGCGGCGCCCCAAGCTGGTCATGCTCGATGAGCCCGCCACCGGCATAGATGCCATCGGCGAAGCAGACATGTACCACATGCTGGAAACCTACCAGCAAGAGTCGGGGGCTACCTTGCTCATGGTCACCCATGACTGGCACGCGGCCACACACCATGCGGACCTGGTGCTGCTACTCAATCGCACCCAGATCAGCTTTGGCCCCCCGCAAGAGGCGCTGAGTGAAGACAACCTGCGGGCCGCTTTCGGCCACATCGGGCACCCCCATAGCCTCAAATTCCTGGTGAGCTCTCATGGCTGAGCTTCTCTCTCTGCCGTTCATGCAACGGGCCCTGGTGGGCGGCCTGCTGGTGGGATTCCTCGCCAGTTACTACGGGGTCTTTGTCGTGCAACGGGGGCTCAGCTTCCTCGGCAGCGGGCTGGCCCACGCCGCGTTTGGGGGGGTGGCCTTAGGTCTGCTGCTGAACACCGAACCCCTGTGGGTGGCCGTTCCTTTCACCTTGCTGGTGGCCCTGGGCATTGCGTGGGTGCACCACCGCACCGCGCTGGGCGGCGACACGGCCGTCGGCATCTTTTTCTCCGTGGCCATGGCCTTGGGCGTGCTCTTCCTCTTCATGCGCAGGCAGTACACGGCCGACGCGTTCACCTATCTTTTCGGCTCGATTCTCGCCGTCAGCCGAACAGACCTTTGGCTCGCCGGCGGCGTGGTTGTCCTCACTCTGCTTGCCCTGCCCTTGTGGCGCCGCTGGTCGTATGCCTCATTCGACCGCGAGCTGGCCCAGGCAGATCGCCTCCCGGTGCCCAGGGACGATTATCTGCTTATCCTCCTCATTGCCGTGACCGTGGTGGTTTCCATCAAGGTGGTGGGCATCGTCCTCATCGCTGCCTTCCTGGTGGTGCCTGCGGCGGCTGCGCGCCTGTTAGCCCGCACCTTTCGCCATATGACCCTCCTGTCTATCGCCATCGGCATGAGCAGCGCCGTAGTCGGTCTGGTGGCCTCCTACTTCCTGGACGTGCCCAGTGGCCCGACGATTATTCTCGTGCAGGCGCTGGTCTTCTTCATGGCGGTCTTGGTCACTTCGCCCCTAAGCGGCCGTTAAGAGTGCCGGGGCGCAAAAATCCCTGTTTCCTTTCATTCTTTTTTCTTATCTTTACCGCCCGGAATTGCGACCTTGAAATTCTCGTGCGGAGGTACCCTAAGAGGGATGAGTAAGAAGAGTTTCTTGCATGACGAACGCACCCAGTGGGAGCAATCGACGCTCCACAAGGTGCTGCAGTCCCATCCTGAACGGAAACAGTCCTTCTGTACCGGCTCCTGGCTTCCTGTGGACCGCCTCTATCTGCCAACGCCCCTGACTGCCGAAGAGTACCAGCAAAAGTTGGGGTTTCCCGGGCAGTATCCCTTCACGCGCGGGGTACAGCCGACCATGTACCGCGGCAGGCTCTGGACGATGCGCCAATATGCCGGCTTTGGCACCGCAGAGGAGTCTAACGCCCGCTACAAATACCTGCTCAGTCAGGGGCAGACTGGCCTGTCGGTGGCCTTTGACCTTCCCACCCAGGTCGGCTACGACTCCGACGACCCGCGGGCCAGAGGGGAGGTGGGCAAGGTGGGGGTGGCCATCGACACTCTGCGCGACATGGAGATCCTGTTCGACGGCATCCCCTTGGACAAGGTTTCCACGTCCATGACCATCAACGCACCTGCCTGCGTGTTGCTGGCCTTTTACCTCGCCGTGGCCGAGAAGCAAGGGGTGCCTCGTGCCCAGCTTGAGGGCACCATCCAGAACGACATCCTCAAAGAGTACGTGGCGCGCGGTACCTACATCTTCCCACCGAGGCCTTCCCTGCGGCTCGTTACCGACATCTTTGCCTACTGCGCCCGCGAGGTGCCCAAGTGGAACACGATCAGCATCTCCGGCTACCACATTCGCGAGGCTGGGGCCACCGCGGTGCAAGAAGTTGCCTTTACTCTTGCCAACGGCATCACCTACGTGCAAGCAGCCGTGGACGCCGGCTTGGACGTGGACCGCTTTGCCGGGAGGCTGTCGTTCTTCTTCAACGCCTACAACGACCTGTTCGAGGAGGTAGCCAAGTTTCGCGCCGCGCGACGGGTCTGGGCCAAAATCATGAAGGAACGCTTCGGTGCCAAGGACCCCAGATCGATGATGCTCCGCTTTCACACCCAGACCGGCGGCAGCACCCTCACCGCGCAACAACCGGACAACAACGTGGTGAGAGTGACGATTCAGACCTTGGCCGCGGTGCTCGGGGGCACCCAGAGTCTGCATACCAACTCCCGCGATGAGGCTCTGGGCCTACCCACCGAGGAGTCGGTCCGAATCGCCCTCCGCACACAGCAGATCGTCGCGCACGAGTCCGGAGTCACCAACACGGTCGACCCCCTGGCAGGCTCCTACTACGTGGAAGCCCTCACCGACGCCATCGAAGCGGAGGTGTGGAAGTACCTGGAAACCATTGACAAAATGGGGGGAATGGTTGAGGCCATTGAGCAGGGCTACGTGCAAAGGGAGATTCAGGATGCCGCCTACCGCTACCAGCGTGAAGTGGAAAGCGGTGAGCGGGTGGTGGTAGGCGTGAACTCGTACGTCATGGAGGAGCCGCCGCCCAAGAACATCACGCGTGTGGACCCCCAGTTGCAGCAAGTGCAAATCAAAAAGCTCGCTGAGGTAAAGGCCCACCGAGACAATGCGGCAGTGCAAGACAAGTTAGAGGCGCTGCGCCAAGCCACGCGGCGGCCTGACGTCAACGTCATGCCCTTTGTCCTGGAGGCCGCCCGAGCCTATGCCACAGTGGGGGAGATCTGTGGGGTATTCAGGCAGGAATTCGGCGAGTACCACGAAACCGTTGTGCTCTGACGGAGCTGCTATGCCCAAGCGAAAGATACGCATACTCATTGCCAAACCGGGGCTGGACGGCCACGATAGGGGAGCCAAGTACGTAGCTCGCGCCCTCAAAGACGCTGGCTACGAAGTGATCTATACAGGCATCCGCCAGTCGCCCGAGGCCATCGTCAATGCCGCCATTCAGGAGGATGTGGATTTTGTCGGCTTGAGCCTCCTCTCGGGGGCCCACAACGAGCTCTTCCCAGAGGTGGTGAGCCTGTTGCGCCAGCGCGGTGGTGAACAGATCGTCGTGTTTGGCGGGGGGATCATCCCGGAAGAAGACATCCCCTTCCTGCGTGCCCAGGGCGTAGAGGCCATCTTTACCCCCGGCACCCCAATGTCCAAGGTGATCGAGTTCATTGAAAGCAACAGGGCGCGGGTCGAGAACAGATGAGCTTGGTGGAGCGGGTGTTAGCGGGCGAGACGCTGGCCATTGCGCGGGCAATGAGCTGGATTGAAAACGACCACCCCGACAAAGAGGTCCTTCTGGACGCGTTGAGCGCCCATTGCTGGCGCGCCCTGGTCTGTGGGATCACTGGCCCTCCTGGTTCGGGCAAGAGCAGCCTGGTGGACCGCCTCATCTTGCGCCAGCGGCGCCAGGGGCGACGCGTGGGGGTCATTGCCGTCGATCCCAGTTCACCCTTTTCCGGCGGGGCCATCCTCGCCGACCGGCTGCGCATGCAGGACCATGCCACCGACGGTGGCGTCTTTATCCGTTCCATGGCCTCGCGCGGACACCTGGGTGGCGTAGCCGGGGCAACCGCCGATGCCATCAAGGTGCTGGATGCAGCCGGCTTTGACTGCGTGCTGGTGGAGACCATGGGCGTCGGCCAGAGCGAAATTGAGGTCATGGAACTGGCCGACATCGTCATGCTGGTACTTGTGCCTGGTCTGGGGGATGACATTCAGGCGCTCAAGGCCGGCATTATGGAAATTGGCGACATCTTCGTCATCAACAAGAGCGACAAACCGGACGCGTCCAAGGTCCGGGCCCAGGTGGAGTATGTGTTGGGCCTGGCACAGGAGCAGATGCACCCGCCCAGGCCCATAGTGATGACCTCCGCGCTCAACGACCAGGGCATCGACGAGTTGGCGGCAACCCTGGCCGACTACCACGCCGCCCTGGTGGCGGATGGCTTGCTGGAGCGACGTCGAAAGCAGCGCGTCGCCCGTGAGTTGCAGCGCATCCTGGCTGCCAAGGTGCAGGAGAGGGCCAATGCTGCTCTCAACCTAGAACGCCACCTGGACAGTTGGGTGCAGTGCGTTATGGAGCGGCGTTGCGGACCCTACGCTCTGGTTCGCGAACGCCTCCAGGAGTTCTTACAGGAGCACAATCCTCTATGATCACACGCCTAGCGCATATCGGCATCGCGGTCCGCTCCTTGGAGGAGCACCTCCCCTTCTACCGCGATGGGTTGCACCTCCCACTGGAGGGGATCGAGGAGGTGCCCGAACAGAAGGTACGAGTGGCCATGTTTCGGATAGGCGAGAGCACTCTCGAGTTGCTGGAGCCTACGAGTCCGGATAGCCCTATTGCCTCCTTCTTGGAAAAGCGCGGCGAAGGGCTGCATCACCTGGCCTACGAGAGCGACGACATTGCGGCCCAGATCGCCGACTTGAAAAGCCATGGGGTGAGGATGCTGGATGAACTGCCCCGTCGTGGGGCACACGGCACGGCGATCGCCTTCCTTCACCCCAGTTCTTCGGGAAAGGTGCTGACGGAAATCTGTCAGCACCAGGGAGAGGCCCATGAGCATTGAGCGGAAGATTCTTGAGCTGAAGCAGAAGCAGGAGATCGCCCGCCTGGGCGGGGGCGTCGAGTCCATCGAAAAGCAGCACGCCAAAGGCAAACTCACCGCCAGGGAACGCATCAACCTGCTTCTGGATCAGAACAGCTTTGAAGAGCTGGACATGTTCCGCACCTCCACCACCAGTCAGGTGGGGCTTGGGGACAGGCAGGTCTTTGGCGACGGCATTATCACCGGCTACGGGAGCATATTCGGGCGGTTGGTGTTCGTCTATTCGTTCGACTTTACCGTCTACGGCGGCTCGTTGTCCCAGGTGGTAGCCGAAAAAGTGGTCAAGGTCATGGATTTGGCCGCCAAGGTTGGTGCGCCGGTCATCGGCATCAATGACTCGGGTGGGGCGCGCATCCAGGAGGGAGTGGACGCGCTAGCCGGCTACACCGACATCTTCCTGCGCAACGTCCTCTACTCCGGGGTCATCCCCCAGATCAGCGCCGTGGTGGGCCCTGCAGCTGGCGGTGCGGTCTACTCGCCCGCGTTGACGGACTTTATCTTCATGGTGCGCCGCACTTCGTTCATGTTCCTGACCGGACCAAAGGTAGTCAAACAAGTGACCCACGAAGAAGTCTCCGCCGACGAGCTCGGCGGCGCCGACGTGCACGCCACCAAGAGCGGCATCACCCATTTCACCTTCGATGACGAACACAGCCTGTTCGAAGGGATTCGCACTCTCTTGCGCTACCTGCCGCAGAACAACATGGAGGAGCCGGTGGTCGTCCCGAACGACGACCCGGTAGATCGCCTCAACGAAGAGCTCAACTACATCGTGCCGGACAGCCCGAACAAGCCCTACGACATGAAGACTGTCATCCGGAGCGTGCTGGACAATCACGAGTTCCTGGAGGTTCAGGAGCTATTTGCGCCGAATGTGATCATCGGCTTTGGGCGCCTGAACGGTCGGGCCGTAGGTGTGGTCGGCAACCAGCCCAAGCACTTGGCGGGGGTGTTGGACTGCAAAGCCTCGGTAAAGGCGGCGCGCTTTGTGCGCTTCTGCGACTGCTTCAATATCCCGGTGATCACCTTCGAGGATGTGCCCGGCTTCATGCCCGGTGTCGCCCAGGAGTATAATGGCATCATCGCCCATGGGGCCAAGTTGCTCTACGCCTACGCAGAGGCCACCGTGCCAAAGATCACCGTCATCACGCGCAAGGCTTATGGCGGCGCCTTTTGCGTGATGAACTCCAAGCATCTCCGCGGCGACATCATCTACGCCTGGCCGACGGCTGAGATTGCCGTCATGGGTCCGGAGGGGGCAAGCGAAATCATCTACGCCAAGGAGATTCAGGCGGCAGAAGATCCCGAGAGAAAGCTGGCCGAAAAGATAGAAGAATACCGGCAAAAGTTTGCCAACCCCTACGTAGCGGCCAGCCGAGGCATGATCGACGAGGTCATCGAACCGAAGATCACCCGCTACAAGCTCATCAAGGCCCTGGAGATGCTCAAGAACAAACGGGATGAGAATCCGCCCAAGAAGCATGGGAATATTCCGCTGTAGGAACGCTCATGACTGATGCATCCAACTTGGCTGCGGCATTGACTATTGTGGTGGCTGGCATGTCGGTGGTATTTGCCGGCCTGGTGCTTATCTGGCTGGCGGTGTCGCTGTTTAACCTGGTTGCCCTGCGTAGGCGGACAGAGGCAACATCTGAGGCGCAGGCAGCGGTAGTCAGCGCCCCGTCGCGTGAGATCCCCCGCGCGCATCTGTTGGCAATCGGCGCCGCGGTGGAGTTGTACCGCCGCCTGCACTTGGAAGTCCCCGAAAGCTCAGTGACCTTTGAACGGGGTGACACGCGCACCGGTTGGAAGCTGGGCTTCCGCTACGGGCAGCGCCAGCGCCCCCAGAGGTGAACGCAGATGAAGGAAAAACGGCTCGTTTTGGAAATCGAAGGCAAAGAGTACACGGTGGTGATCAGCGATTTCGGCCCCCAGGAGGCGACCATTTCGGTGGACGGCACACCTTACAAGGTGGCGCTTAAGGATTTGGGGAGCGAACAGGTAGCGGACGTGCGGCCGGCGCCTGCGCCCGCTCCTTCTCCCCTGGAGCCGCAAGTGCCGGTGTTCAGTCCCGCCAAACGGGTGGCACCCGGCTCCCCATTACACCGGCCAAGGATGGTCGGCAGCGATTACGCCATTGCCGCGCCTCTGCCAGGTCTGGTCGTCAAGATCTTGGTGCGCGACGGCGACGTGGTAAAGCGCGGCCAGCCCGTAGCCATCCTCGAAGCGATGAAGATGGAAAACGAAGTGAACGCCCAGACCGAGGGCGTAGTCATCGACGTCCGCTTCAAAGAGGGTGACTCTGTCAATCAGGGCGACGTGCTTGTCTTGCTCAAGCCGGTGGAGGGGTAGTATGGAGCTTGTCTTCAAGCTACTACGCACCACTGGCTTCGCCAACACGGAGGTTGGCAACCTTCTGATGATCGCTGTCGGCTGTGTGGCTATCTACCTGGCCATCGCCAAGAAGTACGAGCCCCTGCTGTTGGTCCCCATCGGCTTTGGCATTATCGTCGGCAACATGCCCTATGGCCCTGGTCTACCCCTCGGCGTATACGACACGGTGAGCAACGGCTATCCCCAGAACAGCGTGTTGAGCCTCATCTACTACGGCGTGACATCCGGCGTGTTCCCGCCGCTCATTTTCTTGGGGATTGGGGCTTTGACAGACTTTTCCTCCCTCATTTCCAACCCCAAGTCGGTGCTGCTCGGGGCAGCGGCGCAGGTGGGAATCTTTCTGACCTTTTTCGGTGCAATCCTGCTCGGCTTCACTACCAAGGAGGCCGCTTCCATCGGAATCATTGGCGGAGCCGACGGGCCTACTTCCATCTTCCTGACCTCCCTCTTGGCACCGCACTTTCTCGGACCCATTGCCATAGCAGGGTACTCGTACATTGCGCTGGTGCCGCTCATCCAGCCGCCGGTCATGCGCCTTCTGACCACGCGCAAAGAAAAGATGATCCGCATGAAGCCACCGCGACCGGTGAGCCAACGGGAGAAAATCATCTTCCCCATCGCAGTGTTGCTCGTGGCCGTGCTGGTGGCACCGGGGTCACTGCCCCTGGTGGGCATGCTCATGCTCGGCAACCTTTTGAAAGAGAGCGGCGTGACTGGCCGCCTGGCCAAGACCGCAGGAACGGCGCTGCTGGATATTTGCACCATCCTTCTGGCCTTTTCCGTGGGCGCAAGTACGCAAGCACGCGTCTTTCTGACGCCCAAGTCTTTGGGCATTTTCGCCCTGGGGCTTTTCTCCTTTATTGTTGCCACCGCAGGAGGGGTATTGTTTGGGAAGCTGATGAACGCGCTGTCGAAAGACCCGGTGAACCCGCTCATCGGCGCCGCTGGCGTGTCGGCGGTGCCCGACTCAGCCCGGGTGGTCCACCAATTCGCGCAGCGCTACGACCGCGACAACCATCTCCTCATGCACGCCATGGCACCCAATGTGGCCGGGGTCATCGGTTCGGCAGTCGCTGCCGGTGTGTTCTTGGCACTGTTCCACTGACAGGACCTGACAAGGAGAGGTAAGCGATGCAGACTGGACGGATACGCATATGGTTTGGCACACTGGCTGTCATCTTAGGGTGGTGGCCTCTTGGGCATGCATGCACCAACTTTCTCATTAGCAAGGGGGCAACAGCCGACGGTTCCACCATGATCACCTATGTTGCTGACTCACACGAGCTGTATGGCGAGCTCTACTATATCCCGGCGGCTACCCACCTGGAGGGGAGCTGGCTGGAGGTCTACGAGTGGGACACCGGCAAGTACCTTGGCAAAATCAGACAAGTGCCACGGACCTACGCGGTCGTAGGGAACATGAACGAGTACCAGGTTGCCATAGGCGAGACTACCTGGGGTGGACGCGAGGAGTTGCGCGATCCGCAGGGCATTCTCGACTATGGCAGCCTGATGTACATAGCCCTGCAGCGCGCCACGACCGCCCGCGAGGCGATCAAGGTGATGACAGAGCTGGTGGCCGAGTACGGGTACTACAGCTCGGGAGAGTCGTTCTCCATCTCCGATCCCCACGAAGTGTGGATCATGGACATGATTGGCAAGGGCCCGGGGAACAAGGGCGCCGTGTGGGTAGCGCGGCGCGTGCCAGATGGCTACATTACCGCCCACGCCAACTACCCCCGCATTCGCCGCTTTCCGCTCAACGACAAGGAGAACTGCCTCTACGCCAGAGATGTGATCTCCTTTGCGCGGGAAAAGGGTTACTTTACCGGCAAAGACGAGGAGTTTAGTTTTGCAGAAGCCTATGCTCCTGCTGATTTCAGCGCGCTCCGGTTCTGCGAAGCCAGGGTGTGGAGTTTCTACCGCCGTGCCGCGCCCTCGCGGCAGTTTTGCCTCGACTATGTGCGAGGAGACGTCAAGGCTGAGCCTCTGCCCCTATGGATCAAGCCCGACAAGAAGCTCAGCGTGCGCGACGTGATGGAGCTCATGCGCGACCACTTTGAAGGCACCGAGTTCGACCTGTCGGTCGGGATAGGGGCTGGCCCCTTTGCCCTCCCCTACCGCTGGCGACCGCTGACCTGGCAGGTGGATAGCGTCCGCTATTTCAACGAACGGGCCATCTCCACCCAGCAGACCGGTTTCTCCTTCATCGCCCAGGCGCGCTCCTGGCTACCCAACCCCATCGGCGGTGTGCTCTGGTTCGGCGTAGACGACACCTACAGCACCGTCTACGTGCCGATCTACTGCGGCATCACGCAAATCCCCAAGAGTTACGCGGTGGGCACCGGGTCGTTTGACGAATTCACTTGGGAGTCGGCTTTCTGGGTATTCAATTTTGTCGCCAACTTTGCCTACTCGCGCTACTGCGACATGATCCAAGACATCCAGAAGGTGCAGCGCGAGCTGGAGGGAAGATTCCTCGCTGCGCAGCCAGAGGTGGAGAAAGCGGCCCTCGCCCTCTACCAGACTTCGCCAAGACTGGCAGTGGACTATCTCACCAGCTACTCGGTGCGCGAAGCAGACGAGACAGTAGCCCGCTGGCGAAAACTCGGCGAGTTTCTGATCTACAAGTACCTGGACGGCAACGTCAAGGATGAGCATGGGCACGTGACCCATCCCGGCTATCCGCAAAGCTGGTACCGGCAGATCGTCAAGGACAGCGGAGACCGCTACCGCGTGCCCAAGTGACGGCGAGGAAAGGGCACGCCAGAAATGGGGCACAGGCCTTTTCAGGAGGAGAGATGAGCAAGATCAGCGTTACCCACAACCCTTCTCCGGAGAGCCTGGAGAAGCTGGGCGTCAAGCAATGGCCCATCTGGACGAGAGAGGTCTCTGAGTTTCCCTGGTTCTACGACGAACAGGAGACTTGCTACTTTCTGGAGGGCGAGGTAACGGTCACCCCCGAAGGAGGAGAGCCGGTCAAAATCGGCAAAGGCGACCTGGTCGTCTTCCCGCAGGGGATGTCCTGCACCTGGACAATCCACAAGGACGTGCGCAAGCACTACCGGTTCGGGTGATATCTTACAAAACGCGACACCTTGTGTCCGCGCCACGGCCGATATTGCGCTCGGTGCCCCCGCTTGCCTTAGCCATTGCCCTCAGGCGCGGCATGAGCTGACGCCCCGGCGAGGAGGGGCACCGCCGTCTATGCAAAAGTACGCAGAGTTTGGGGCGATGCAAGGCCCGCAGGAGGACTTGTCATGGCGGAGGAACTTCGTCCCATCTACCTCGACTATAATGCCACCACGCCGCTTGATCCCCTAGTGGCGCAGGCGATGAGTCCCTACCTCCAGCGCGACTTTGGCAACCCGTCCAGCGCGCACGCGTACGGTGCGGCCGCCAAGAAAGCAGTTGAACAGGCCAGGGCGCAGGTAGCAGAGATGCTCGGATGCCGCCTGGAAGAGGTGGTCTTTACCAGCGGCGGCACCGAGTCCAACAACATGGCCATCGCGGGGGTGGCCCATGCCTACCGCCACAAAGGCAATCACATCATCGCCTCGCAAGTGGAGCATCCGGCGGTGATCGAGGTCTGCCGCTCACTGGAAGCCCAAGGATTCGCGGTCACGTACCTGCCGGTGACCGTCATCCCCCCGCTGACGAGCTTGAACGTGCGGTTCGGCTTCACCTTCGTCTTCGAGAACGTGTACGTGACGGTCAGGCTGCAGCCACCTGACCCCTTGACCGTAAAGAGGATGGCCCCCGTGATCACGCCCCTCTTCAGGCGGAACTTCACGGGGCTGCCCTGCACGCTCTTCCCCTTGTAGAGCCCGTCCTTGGGGACGACCGCCGACTCTGTCGCACGTGAGGCGACTGGGGCGGCGAGCAGGAGCGCGATGATCGCCGCTGCACACAGTCCTAACCGGCGCCGCAGGATGCCGGAGCGATCCACAATTCGTGGCTTATAGCACAATGTCGGAAGCCGCTCAAGCGGGGCGGCGACGCTGACACTGGACCTGGCGCGCCAGCAGG
>JBBIKH010000011.1:0-29619 GCA_037445575.1 bacterium | reverse complement strand
CTGAACGGGGCGGCCTGCTAAGCCGTTGTAGGGTGTATAACTCTACCGAGGGTTCGAATCCCTCCCTCTCCGCTGACAAGACATGGGTGAACATCACTGAGAAATGGTGAGTCGCAGCCAACTACCGTGGGTTCTTTGACAACAGACCAAGTGCGGGTGCGCTTTGCCCCCAGTCCTACGGGCTTTCTCCATGTGGGCGGTCTGCGTACGGCGCTTTTCAACTACCTTTTCGCCCGGCGGTACGGCGGGGTCTTTGTACTGCGCATTGAAGACACCGACCGGAGTCGCTACGTTCCAGGGGCCACCGAAAACCTCATTGAGATGCTCAGGTGGGCTGGTCTTCAGCCTGACGAAGGGCCGGACGTGGGCGGGCCGTACGGGCCGTACGTGCAGAGCCAACGCCTGGAGATCTATCGGCACCATGCAGAAATGCTGCTGGCCGCGGGCCATGCCTACTACGCCTTTGACGATCCCGCCAGTTTGGAGAGGATGCGCCAGGAGCTGCGCGCGCAAGGCAGTTCCGACCAGCGCTACGACCGCGACCGCATGACCAACAGCCTGACGTTGCCGCAAACGGAGGTGCAGGCCAGGCTGAAGGCAGGTGAGCCATATGTGGTCAGGCTGCTGGTGCCGGAGGATCGGGTGATCGCCTTTGACGACGTGGTGCGGGGCCGCGTGGAGATTCATAGCAGCCAGGTGGACGACACGGTGTTGCTCAAGTCGGACGGCTACCCGACCTACCACCTGGCGAACGTCGTAGACGACCATTTGATGTGCATCTCGCACGTGATCCGCGGCGAAGAGTGGCTGTCGAGCGTGCCGAAGCACGTGCTGCTGTACGAGTATTTCGGCTGGGAGATGCCGGTCCTGGCCCATTTGCCGCTGATCTTCAACCCCGATGGCTCGAAGATGAGCAAACGGGACATTGGCAAGGCCGGCCAGGAGGGGCGGCGCTTTGACCCGGATGTGGCGACCTACCGCAACGGTGGCTATCTCCGCGAGGCGCTCATCAACTACCTTGCCCTCCTCGGCTGGAACCCCGGGGAGGGAGACGAGCGGCAGGTCTTTACCCTCGAGGAGCTGATAGAAGAGTTCTCGTTGGAGAGGGTCAGCAAGGCGCGGGCAATCTTTGACCTCACCAAGCTACAGTGGATCAATGCGGAGCATATCAAGCGCCGGACCGACGGCGAGTTGGCAGCGCTGGTACGCCCGGTATTGGAGGCGCGCGGCGTCAGCGGCGTAGAGGACGCCTACCTGCAGCGCGTGGTGGGGTTGCTGAAGGAGCGCGTGCGCATCATCCCCGACTTTGTGGAGCGCGGGTGGTACTTTTTCCGCGACCCGGGCAGTTATGAGGACAAGGCGGTAAGAAAGCACTGGACGCCGGGAACCGGTGCCTGCCTCGAAGAGTTAGCCAGGCGGTTGGAGGCTCTTGAACCGTTCGAGCGGGGGCGGATCGAAGAGCAGGTGCGCGCGACAGCGGAGCGTTGCGGGGTGGGAGCCGAGAAGATCATCCACCCGACCCGTTTGGCTGTGTCAGGCGTCAGTGCCGGGCCTGGTCTATTTGAGCTTTTGGAGGTGTTGGGCAGGGAGGTTGTGGTGCGGCGCCTCCGGCAGGCAGTGGCGAAGTTGGGATAGCTCTTTTCTGGGGAGTCGTCCAACGGTAGGACACATGACTCTGGATCATGGTATCGGGGTTCGAATCCCTGCTCCCCAGCAACGTGCCGAGCCCGGGGTGCCCGTGGCGCAGAGGTGACAGCACCAGGCATGGGCAGGTGGACGGGCGCCCGTAGCTCAACTGGATAGAGCTTCTGACTTCGGATCAGAAGGTTGGGGGTTCGAGTCCCTCCGGGCGCGCCAGAACAGGAGGGACCACGCGGGTGCGATAGCTGGTCGCACCTTTTGCGTGCCCGGCAAGCGCGGGCAATACTGTTGACATTGTGGGTTTTTCTTTGTATATTCGCACGTTGCTATGCGGCGCGTTCGTCTAGTGGCCTAGGACGCCGGCCTCTCACGCCGGTAACACGGGTTCGACTCCCGTACGCGCTACTTTTGCTTTGCGGCGACGGCACAGCCGCGAACACAGGTTGGAGGAGGTGGTCGCCTGCACCAGGGGTTTCATTGTGCAAGCTGGGCAGGCGATGTGCCGGAGCGCCCGTAGCTCAACTGGATAGAGCGCTTGGCTACGGACCAAGAGGTTGGGGGTTCGAGTCCCTCCGGGCGTACCGAGGTGCTGCGCAACGACGGTTATGACGATGCAAGACGGCGGCCACGAGGCGTGGATGGAGCAGGCCTTTCGCGAGGCAGAAAGGGCCTTGGCCAAGGGGGAAGTCCCCGTGGGCGCCGTGGTCGTGTATGAGGGGAGGGTGATCGGCCGCGGGCACAACTTGGTGGAGACGTTGCAGGATCCCACCGCCCATGCCGAGATGATTGCCCTCACGGCGGCGGCCAACAGTCTTGCCTCGTGGCGCCTGAACGGGGCCGCGCTCTACGTCACCCTGGAGCCGTGCCCGATGTGTATGGGCGCGCTCCTGCTGGCCCGGGTGTCCACGGTGGTGTACGGGGCGCGTGATCCCCGTTACGGGGCGTGCGGCTCGGTTATTGACCTTGCCAACTGCAAGCAGCTGCACATGGATATCCACCTTGTAGGCGAGGTGATGGCCGACCGAAGCAGCGCGCTCTTGCGGCAGTTCTTCGCACAGCTGCGGAACAAGACCCCTGTCGCGCAGAGGGCCGCATCGCCACCCTCGAGCACGGAGAGGTGCGAGAGCGGTTGAATCGGACGGTCTCGAAAACCGTTGTCCCTTTCCGGGGACCGTGGGTTCGAATCCCACCCTCTCCGCTGTAGTTGCGCACCAGTCCTTGCAGGTGCCTCCTGCGAGGCGCTGGAGAGGTGTCCGAGTGGTTGAAGGAGCACGCTTGGAAAGCGTGTGTACGAAAGTACCGCGGGTTCGAATCCCGCCCTCTCCGCCCAGCGACCAGTCGTGCCGCGCGGGGGCCGTTGGCCAGGGCCGGGCACGGGGTATAGGCATGAGAGAAATCGTGGGGCCGTAGCTCAGCTGGGAGAGCGGTACGTTCGCAACGTACAGGTCATGGGTTCGAATCCCATCGGCTCCACAAGGCTGTGCTAGACGGGGAGTTAGCGGTGCCCTGTAACCTGCAATCCGCTACAGCAGGGTCGAATTCCCACCCTGAGGTCCGCTCGCACCTGCCTGCTTCCCCGGAAAGCGGTGTTGAAAGCTCAAGTCCTGCGCAATAGAACCGTGCCGAACCCCGTCAGGACCGGAAGGTAGCAGCGGTACGCACTCCGTCTATGTGCCGCAGGGGCGCTTGGCTGGAGCTGGCTGCCAGGGAGGCACAGGGGGTAGAGAGATCGATGGTGGGTGCACAGCCGCTGAGCTGGACTCCTCAGTGCGTGCCGGTGGAACGGTTTCTGTTCGGAGAGGCGGATGTCCTACCTGGTATTGGCCAGAAAATACCGGCCGATGCGCTTCGAGGAAGTGGTCGGCCAACAGCACGTTACCGCCACGCTGCGCAATGCCATCAGCTCCGGGCGGCTGGCCAATGCCTACCTCTTTGCCGGGCCACGCGGGGTTGGCAAAACCTCAGTGGCGCGCATCCTAGCCAAAGCCCTCAACTGCGACAAAGGTCCGACCGTCACTCCGTGCAACGAATGCCCCTCCTGCCGCGAAATTGCCGAAAGCCGTAGCTTAGATGTGCTGGAGATTGACGGCGCTTCCAATCGCGGCATCGACGAAGTGCGCAACCTGCGCGAGACCCTGCGTTACGCTCCCACCCCCGGCAAGTACAAGATCTACATCATCGACGAAGTGCACATGTTAACCATGGAGGCCTTCAACGCGCTGCTCAAGACGCTTGAAGAGCCGCCCAAGCATGTCCTCTTTATCTTTGCCACAACCGAACCGCGGCGCGTGCCCGCGACCATCCTTTCCCGCTGCCAGCGTTTCGATTTCAAGCGGATTGCCGCCCGTGACATTATTGCTCAACTCAAGGCGATCTGTCAGGCAGAGGGGATCTCCATTCCCGAGGAAGCACTACTCCTCATCGTGCAAAAGGCGGACGGCAGCATGCGCGACGCGGAGAGCATCCTCGACCAACTGGTCGCCTACACCGGCGAAGTGATCGCTGTGGAACAAGTCTCTGATCTTCTTGGCGTCATCGACCAGGAGCTGTTCTTTTCCTGCTCGGCGATCATCAAGAACCGCGACAGCAAGGCGGCCTTGGCCATGGCGGATCGGGTATTTGCCGAGGGTCTGGACTTTGTGGAGTTCATGGTGGGTCTGGCGGAACACCTGCGCAATATCCTCATCGCCAAGACCTTGCACAGCACCGAGACGCTCGATGTCTCCGACAGTTTCGCCCCGCGGTACATGGCGGAGGCGCAGGAATTCGCCGTTGAGGACCTGATGCGCCTGATCAAGATGGCCAGCGAGGCAGCGCAAAGTCTGACGCGCGTGGAGAACCCCCGCGTGCATTTTGAGCTGGCGCTGCTGCGCATGGTGACCCTGGACCGTGCGGTGGACCTGGGTGCGCTTTTGCAGCAGCTGGATGAGCTAAAAAAAAAGCCCCCAGTGGAGCGCGCCCGCTCGGCTGAGCGCCAGGTAGCACCTCCTCCTGTCGCTCCACCCCGCGTGGCTGATCGCCAGCCCAATGTCCAGGCGGAGGGGACGCCAAGCGTGACCCTTGAGGAAGTGAAGCAGGCCTGGCCGCGGCTGGTGGAAGAGGTCCGGCGCCACCGGATGGGGTTGGCCACCACCTTGCAGCATGGGGTGCCGACCAAGGTGGAAGGCAACGCGGTGGAGGTCACCTTCGGCAAGGACAACGGCTTCCACATGCAGAACGTCGAGCGCGGAAGGAACTTCATCGAGGAGACCCTTGCGCAGCTGGTGGGAAGGCGACTGCGCATCAGATGTGTGCGGGACGAGCACGATGTGCCACGGCCGGAGCGCCCGTCTCCGCGCCAGCAACTTGAGGAGATGGCAAAGAACAATCCAGCGCTCAAGAGCCTGATGGAGCACCTAGACCTTGAGCCTCTCGAGTAGCAGCCAGGAGGGAGACGGATGCAGAAGATGGGCCTCGGCAGCATCCTGAAGCAAGCGCAGCGCATGCAAGAGCAGATCCAAAAGGTGCAAGACGAGCTTGCCGCCCTGCGCGTGGAGGGTACTGCCGGCGGGGGCATGGTCAAGGCCGTGGTCAGTGGCAAGTACGAGCTGCTCGCCATCAGCATCGACCCGGAGGTGGTTGACCCAGAGGACGTGGAGATGCTGGAAGACTTGGTCGTGGCAGCGGTGAATCAGGCGCTCCAGAAGGTGCAGGAAAAAGCCGCCGAAGAGATGGGCAAGGTGACCGGCGGTTTAGGGCCCCATCTCTTTCCGGGGCTGACGTAGCAACCCCCAGGGAGCCTTCTCCGTGCAATATCCCTCTGAGGCGGTGGAGCGGGCCATCACCCAGTTGGCGCAACTGCCCGGGATTGGCCGCAAGTCCGCGCAACGCATTGTCTTTTATCTGCTAAAAGTGCCGACTGAGGAAGTAAAGCTTTTGGCCGAGGCGTTGCTGCGCATCAAGGAGCGGGTGACGCGCTGCTCGGTCTGTTGCAGCATCACGGAGCAGGACCCGTGTGCCATCTGCAGTGACCCGCAGCGCGACCAGAGGGTGATCTGCGTGGTGGAAGAGGCCAACGACGTGCTGGCGCTTGAGCGCACCCACGAGTACCGAGGCCTGTACCACGTGCTTGGCGGGGCTCTTTCGCCGCTGGATGGCATCGGACCGGAGGAGCTGAAGGTCAAGGAGCTCATCGCCCGCCTGCGGCCCCCTGTGGAGGAAGTCATCCTGGCGACCAACCCCAACGCGGAGGGGGAGGCGACCGCGCTCTATCTGCTCAAGTTGATCCAACCGCTCGGCATCAAGGTCACGCGCATTGCCCGAGGCATCCCCATGGGGGTGGACATAGAGTATGCCGACGAGATCACTCTGAGCAAGGCCTTAGAGGGGAGGACGCCCTTGTGAGAATAGTTCCCCATGAGTGAGCGCATAGAAGGAGGACAGTGACGTGGCACGGATGATCGAGGTGCGATGGCATGGACGAGGCGGGCAAGGGGCAAAGACGGCGGCCCAGCTTCTGGCCGAGGCCGCCATCGAGGAAGGGAGCTATGGCCAGGCCTTTCCGGAGTACGGGCCAGAACGCACAGGAGCGCCCGTGCGAGCCTACACCAGGATTTCTGATGCCCCCATTATTCTGCACAGCCCAGTTAAGCACCCTGCCATCGTGATGGTTCTTGATCAAACGCTGTTGGATACGGTGGATGTGACCGAGGGGATGCCGGAGGATGGAACCCTCATCGTCAATACGCCGCAAAGTCCGGAGCAGATCCGCCAGCGCTTGCGTCTTACCGGCCGGAAAATCATTACTCTCAACGCCTCCCAGATAGCCCAGGAGACCATAGGCCGGCCGATTCCCAACACGGTGATGTTGGGGGCGTTTATACGCGCCACGGGCATGTTGGAGCTGGACACCGTGGTGGCCGACATTGAGCACAAGTTCGCGCGCAAATTCAGCCGCGAGATCAGCGAGGCCAACGTCAGAGCAATCAAGCGAGCCTACCAGGAGGTGCAGATCGGATGAGCCTGAAGAGCTGGAAGGAGCTGGCAAGCGGCGGAGTGATCACCGAAGCTGGCAACGCTGCCACCTACAAGACCGGGTCGTGGCGCGCGTTCAAGCCAGTGTGGAAAGAGGAGCGGTGCATTCACTGCCTTTTCTGCTGGATCTATTGCCCAGAGCCCGCGGTGAAGGTGGAAAACGGCAAAATGCAGGGGTTCGACTACGACTATTGCAAGGGGTGTGGCATCTGCGCCAAGGAGTGTCCGGAGAAGGCGAACGCCATCGAGATGGTACCGGAGTTCTAACTGCGGAGGGAGAATGGCCCAGATTGTTGCCCTCACGGGCAATGAAGCTGTTGCTGAGGCGATGCGGCAGATCAACCCCGACGTGGTGGCAGCCTACCCTATCACGCCGCAGACCGAATTGATGCACAAATTCGCCGAATTTCACGCCGATGGTTTGGTGGACACCGAGCTTGTGCTGGTAGAGTCCGAGCATAGCGCCATGAGCGCCACGGTGGGCGCATCGGCTGCCGGCGCCAGGGCCATGACGGCCACAAGCGCCAACGGCTTGGCCCTCATGTGGGAGATCGTTTACATTGCTGCCTCCTTGCGTCTGCCCATTGTCATGGCGGTGGTCAATCGCGCCCTGAGCGGGAACATCAACATCCACTGCGACCACTCCGACACGATGGGCTGCCGCGATTCGGGTTGGATTCAGCTCTTTTCTGAGAACGCGCAGGAAGCCTACGACAACACCATCATGGCGGTCAAGATTGCCGAAGACAGGCGCGTGCTGCTGCCGGTGATGGTCACCTTGGACGGCTTTATCATCAGCCACACGGTGGAACGGCTGGAGATCCTGGAGGACCGGCAAGTCCAGGAGCTGGTGGGGACGTATCGTCCGGAGCGGTACCTTCTTGACGTGGAGCACCCGTTCACGGTGGGACCGCTGGACCTGCAGGACTATTACTTTGAGCACAAGCGTCAGGAGATAGAGGCGGAGGCGCAGGCGCTCCCAGTCATTGAAGAGGTCTCGCGCTCGTATAGTGCCATCAGCGGCAGGTCGTACGACCTCGTCGAAGAGTACCGCATGGACGACGCCGAGCGCGCGGTGGTGGCCATGGGGTCAACCTGCGGTACCGCCAAGGTGGTCATTGACGAGCTGCGGGCGCAAGGGGAGGCGGTGGGCCTCATCAAGATCAGGTGCTACCGCCCGTTCCCCTATGAGCGCATTGTCGCGGCCCTGTCGCGCGTCAAAGCAGCGGCGGTGCTGGACCGCGCTGTCTCCTTCGGGGCCAAAGGAGGGCCCTTGTACGGCGATATCCGTTCGGCTCTTTTCAGCAATGACGGTCAGCGTTCGGTCAAGGTTATCGACCACATCTACGGACTTGGCGGGCGAGACCTGGAGGAGGAGCACATTCGCCAGGCCTTCGCCGACCTGAAGCGCATCATTGATACCGGCAAGATCGCCTTTGAAGTAGGCTATTTGGGCTTGCGCGAGTAGCGCGCTCTGCTCATTGCGAGGTGCGGAAATGGCAACGATCAAGGAACTTGCGCAGAGACAGGACAAGCTATCACCTGGGCATCGGGCGTGTGCAGGTTGCGTGCCGATCATCGCCTTCCACCAGGTGCTCCGTTCGGCCCAGGGGCATGTGGTATGTGGCTGTGCCACTGGCTGCATGGAGGTGGTGACGACCATTTTCCCCTACACGGCCTGGAAGGTCCCTTTCATCCACAATGCCTTTGAGAACGTTGCTGCCACCATGAGTGGTGTAGAGGCCGCCTATCGCGCCTTGAAACGGAAGGGCCGCGTGGACAAGGAGATCAAGTTCATCGCCTTTGGTGGCGACGGCGGCACCTATGACATCGGTTTGCAATCGCTTTCTGGGGTCTTGGAGCGCGGTCACAACTTGCTCTACGTCTGCTACGACAACGAGGCGTACATGAACACCGGCATCCAGCGCTCCAGCGCCACGCCTTTTGGCGCCGATACCAAGACTGCCCCGGCGGGCAAGGTGCACAAGGGCAAAAGGCAGTTTCCCAAGAACCTGACGGAGATTGTGATTGCGCACAATGTCCCGTATGCTGCCCAGGCCAGTGTGAGTCACTGGAAGGACCTGAACCGAAAGGTGGAGCGTGCCTTGGAGGTTGAGGGGCCGACGTTCATCAACATCCTTGCCCCGTGTCCTCCGGGATGGCGTTTTCCGCAGGAGATGGGCATCGAGATGGCGCGCCTGGCCGTGGAGACCTGCTTTTGGCCGTTGTACGAGTATGACCACGGCGTGCGGATTCTGAACTACCGCCCCAAGGAGAAGAAGCCGCTCAGCGAGTGGACCAAACATCAGGGGCGCTTCCGCCACTTGCATCGTGCGGAGAACGCCCACCTTTTGGCGGCAGCGCAGGAGGAGGTGGATCGCAGGTGGGAACTCCTGGTGCGCATGTGTGAGCAGAGCGCCCGTCAGTAGGGACGCGAAACAGGGTGGGGCAATATGACGCTTGCCAACGGTCTGACGCTGCTGCGCATTGCCCTCACGCCGCTCTTTGTCGTGCTGGTATTGGGAGGCAATCTGCTCTCTCTGTACGCGGGGTGCCTCATTTTCGTATTGGCCTCCCTCACTGACCTGTACGATGGGTACGTTGCTCGTCGCTTCGGGGCGGTGAGCGCCTGGGGCAAGTTTTTGGACCCACTTGCCGACAAGATTCTCATTACCGCAGCTCTCATTTGTCTAGCGGTTCTGGGTTATGTGGCCGCATGGATGGTGGTGGTCATTGCCGTGCGGGACGCGTTGATTACGGCTCTGCGCTCCTATGCCATGTGGAAGAGGCAGCCGGTGGTTACCATGGGTTTGGCGCGCGTAAAGACCGCCCTGCAGGCGGTGGCGGTCTACATTGTGATGGCCTACCTGTTGGCGGAGCGGACGTTCGCGCCCGAGCCGTGGGCAGCGAAGGTGCTGGCAGGGGTGCAGCGGCTGGGTTTGTTGGACAAGCTCATGTTCGTCGTAACCTGTTTGACGGTGGTGACCGGCATCATCTATCTGGTGGACAATCGCGCTCATGTGCGGCAGGCTGCTGCGGCCCTATGGCGCGCGCTGTGCCCGCGAGGGGCGCGCGTATGAGCCTGCTGAGTCGGGCGTGTGCCACCGGCCTGTACACGGGCTTTTCCCCTGTGGCCCCTGGCACTGTGGGGAGTGCGCTGGCGTTGGTGCTCGTGTGGTACGCGCCGCAGCTGGGGGTGGTCAGCTTTGCGGCCGTGCTCCTGGTGCTCATCCCGCTTGGCGTGGTGACGGCAACGCGCGCCGAGCAGGCCTATGGCCACGACGCCTCGCAGATCAACATCGACGAAATTGCCGGCATGGTGATTTCCTTGTATGGCGTGCCCAAGAGTATGCTCCTCTACGCGGTTGCTTTCCTGGCCTTCCGCCTGCTGGACGTAGTCAAGCCCTTCCCAATTGCGCAGCTGCAATGGCTGCCCAAGGGGTGGGGCGTCATGGCCGATGACATCATGGCTGGACTGTACACCTGCGTGGGTCTGCATGTGGCGCTAAAGATCTTTGGCTGAATGGCCCCGGCCGACAGCTGCGCGGGTTGTGGCAGAAGGTGGGTTATGGGTCACGACAAAACTCACCTTTGTTTTTTCTTGGAGAATTGCTTATATTTTCTTGTGAAAGAACGAGGAGCGCTGGATGCAGTACCCCCGGCAGGTGGTGGCGGAGTTGGTGGCCATCGGCGATGAGCTGCTGGCAGGCCACATCGTCAACAGCAATGGCCAGTTCCTTGCGCGCGCCCTGCGCTCGGTTGGCGTGGTGACTCAGTGGATGACCACGGTGGGCGACGACCAGGAGCGGATAGAGGAGGCGTTGCGACAAGCGCTGGGCCGCGCCGGGGTGGTGGTCATCACCGGAGGCCTGGGTCCTACGCCTGATGATGTGACAAGGGAGGTGGTGGCAAAGCTGCTTGCCGTGCCGCTGGTGGCCGATGCGGAGGCGCTGGCTGCGATGCGCGCGCGCTTTGCGGCCCGCGGTTTGGCGATGAGCAAAAACAACGAGCGGCAGGCGCAGATTCCGCAGGGTGCCACCATCCTCCGCAATCCCTCGGGCACGGCTCCGGGGTTCATGTTCTCGTGGGAGGGGTGTCAGGCATTCGTCCTGCCCGGGGTTCCGGCAGAGATGCGGGCGATGGTAGAGCAGGAGGTACTGCCGCGCCTCCGCCAGCTGGCAGCAGAGTGGTCTGTGCAGGAGCGCGTGCTCCGCACCACCGGAATACCGGAATCGACGCTTGCGGAGCGATTGGCCCAACTGAGTGTGCCAGAAGGCGTGCAGGTCGCCTACCAGGCCGGCACCCAAGGGGTGGACGTAAGGTTGACCGCGCAAGGGCCCGACCCTGAGGCGTGCCAGCGCGCCCTGGAGGAAGTTGCGGCGGAGGTGCGCCAGCGGGTCGGGGAATTCATCTATGGGGCGGACAGCTGTCGCCTGGAAGAGGCGGTAGGCACCCTGTTGCGCACTGCCGGCAAGACCATTGCCGTTGCCGAGTCGTGCACCGGGGGCCTAGTTGCTCACCGCCTGACCAATGTCTCCGGCAGCTCCGCCTACTTTGAGCGCGGAGTGGTTGTTTACAGCAACCGTGCCAAGCAAGAGCTGCTGGGCGTGCCGGAGGAGCTTTTGGCGCGTCACGGGGCGGTCAGCCCGGAGGTGGCAGTGGCGATGGCGGAGGGAATCCGCCGCGTGGCAAAGACGGATCTGGGCCTCTCCACCACGGGCATTGCCGGTCCCACAGGAGGGACGCCCACCAAGCCGGTGGGCCTCGTCTACATTGGCTTCAGCGATGGGACACAGAGTGTGTGCAAACGCTGTCTCTTTCCGTTTGACCGCCTGACCAACAAAGAGCGCGCGGCGACAGCGGCTCTGGACATGGTGCGCCGGCATGCCGCAGGGCTGCCCGTCATCAATGACGCAATTTGAGGGGAAACGGTGGCCAAGATACGGACATTCATCGCCATTGACGTCCCGACGTCCCAGAAGGAGCAGATTGCACGCTTGCAGGGTCAATTGCGTGGGCTTGGTGGGCGGATCAGCTGGACTCGGCCGGAAGGAATTCACCTGACGCTCAAGTTCCTTGGGGACGTGGAGGAAAGGCAGTTGCCTCTGGTGGCCGAGGCGGTGGTCAGGGCAGCTCGCCATACCGGCCCCTTAGAAATCGGCATTACCGGCACCGGTGCCTTTCCTAATCTCCGGCACCCGCGTGTGCTATGGGTGGGGGTGGCCGAGCCCACCGGACGCCTGAAGGAATTGGCTCACGCCATCGCCCAGGAGCTGAGGCCGTTGGGTTTTCCTCCGGAAGACAGAGAGTTTTCTCCGCACCTGACCTTGGGCAGGGTGAAAGACCCGCGTGGTCTCGAGCAGGTAGTGCGGGCGTTGCAGGAGGCCAATTTTTCCGGTGGCACGTTTGTGGCGCGCGAGGTACGGGTCATGAAGAGCGACCTCAAACCGACGGGAGCAGAGTATACAGCACTGCACCACATCCCACTAACCTCAGAGTAACAAAGGTGGGCCTGAGAGATGACAGACCAAAAGAGCGATAAGGAGCGGGCGCTGGAACTGGCGCTGTCGCAAATCGAACGTCAGTTCGGGCGCGGCTCGGTGATGCGACTGGGGGAAGAGCGGGCGCGGGTCAAGATCGAAGCAATTTCCACCGGGGCTTTGTCTCTGGACGCCGCCATTGGCATCGGGGGCATTCCCCGCGGACGCATCATCGAGATCTTTGGCCCAGAATCATCGGGCAAGACCACGCTGGCGCTGCACATGATCGCCGAGGCGCAGAAGGCAGGGGGGATTGCGGCCTTTATCGACGCCGAACACGCCCTGGATGCCAACTATGCTCGCAAGTTAGGGGTGGACACCGACAACCTGCTCATCTCTCAGCCGGACACCGGCGAGCAGGCGCTGGAAATCACCGAGACCCTGGTGCGCAGCGGCGCCCTGGACATTGTGGTCATCGACTCGGTGGCAGCTCTGGTGCCGCGAGCGGAGATAGAGGGCGAGATGGGCGACGCGCAGATGGGACTGCAGGCCCGCCTCATGTCGCAGGCGATGCGCAAATTGGCCGGCTCCATCAGCAAGTCTAAGACCGCCGTGGTGTTCATCAACCAGATCCGGGAAAAGATCGGCGTGATGTTTGGGAGCCCGGAGACTACCACCGGTGGTCGTGCCCTCAAGTTCTACGCCTCGGTGCGGCTTGACATCCGCAGGGTAGGGTCGATCAAAGAGGGGGAAAACGTCATCGGCAACCGCACGCGGGTCAAGGTCGTCAAGAATAAGGTGGCCCCTCCGTTCCGCGAGGCAGAGTTCGATGTGCTCTATGGCAGCGGCATTTCCCGCGTGGGCGATATCCTTGATCTGGCAGTGGAACACAAGATCGTGGAAAAGAGTGGCACCTGGTTCTCCTTTGGCGAGGAGAAGATCGGCCAGGGGCGGGACAATGTGAAGCGCTACCTGGAACAGTCGCCGGAGCTCTTGGAGAAGATCGAGCGGCGCGTGCGTGAGGCCTTGGGCATGGTCCCGGAGGTCGCGGCTGAGCCGACCCAGGCAGCCGCCGAACGCGCCCCCGGCTCCAAGAGCTAAGCGCAGGGTTGACAGATGAAGGGGTCTGGCAAGCGACAGATCACGGCCATCGAGATTCAGGAGCACGACCGCAGCCGGCGGAACATTTTCTTGGACGGCGAGTTTGCCATTGGCGTACATCAGGAAGTGCTGCTGGAGAGCGGCCTGGGGGTGGGCGATTATGTGAGCAGCCAGGACCTCCGTCGCTTGATGGCCGCCGAGGAGCGCCATCAGGCCAAACAGAAGGCCCTCCGCCTGTTGTCGGTGCGCGCGCGAAGCGAGAAGGAATTGCGCACCCGTCTGCAGTCAGCCGGACTGGGCGAGGCGGCCGAGGCTACCGTTCGCACCCTCAAGCGGGCCGGCCTGGTCGATGACCGCGCGTTTGCCCTGAGTTATGCCCGCTCGCGTATCGCCACCAGGCCATGCGGGGAGTTCCTGCTCCGCCGCGAACTGCGCGACAAGGGCATCCCCGAGGAAGTGATCGAAGCCGCCGTTGCCGAAGCGTACCGCGAGAAGAGCCAACGAGAGCTGGCTTATGAATTGGCAGCCAAGAGGAAGAAGAGTGTCGCGGGGGCGGATCAGGAAAAAGCGCAGCGAAGAGTAGCGGACTTTCTTCTGCGCCGCGGTTTTTCGTGGGAGCTGGTAAACGAGATTGTGGAGCAATGGGATGCATTGCCCCATGCGGCGCAGGGCATCGCCGAGGAAAAGGACTGAACACCCAACCGGAGGAGGAGGTCTCGAGTTCAGTAATGAAGGCAGCAACGGTCCGACAATCGTTTCTTGATTTCTTTCGCGGCAAAGGACACCGCATAGTGCCCAGTGCCCCGGTCATCCCTGCGGGTGACCCGACCTTGATGTTTACCAACGCGGGCATGAACCAGTTCAAGGACGTCTTCCTCGGCCTGGGCACACGGGACTATGTGCGAGTGGCAAATTCGCAAAAGTGCGTCCGCGTCTCGGGCAAGCATAATGACCTCGAAGAGGTGGGGCGCGACACGTACCATCACACCTTTTTCGAGATGCTCGGGAACTGGTCCTTTGGTGACTACTACAAGCGGGAGGCCATCGCCTGGGCGTGGGAGCTACTCACCGAGGTCTGGCACCTGCCCAAGGAGCGGCGGTGGGCAACGGTGTTTCGCGACGATGACGAGGCCGCGCAGCTGTGGCCGCAGGTCACCGACATTGACCCTACGCACGTGCTGCGCTTTGGCGAGAAGGACAACTTTTGGGAAATGGGCGACACCGGCCCTTGTGGGCCTTGCTCAGAGATTCATATCGACCGCGGGCCGGAGTACTGCGATTCCACAGACCCAGCCCATGTGTGCGGGGTTAACGGCGGTTGCGCGCGCTTTCTGGAACTGTGGAACCTGGTCTTTATTCAGTACAACCGGGACGAGAGTGGCCAGTGCACTCCCTTGCCCGCCAAGCATGTGGACACAGGGGCTGGCCTAGAGCGGCTGGTGGCCGTGCTGCAAGGGAAACGCTCCAACTATGACACCGACCTCTTCATGCCCCTGATCGGTGCCATTGCTGACTTGACGGGCAAGAGCTATAGCGGGGGCACCGACGAGCAGGCGGTGGCATTTCGCGTGATCGCCGACCACGTGCGCGCACTTTCGTTCGCAATTGCGGATGGTGCTTTGCCCTCCAACGAGGGGCGAGGCTATGTGCTTCGCCGCCTCTTGCGGCGGGCGGCGCGCTTTGGACGGGTGTTGGAGATGCACGAGCCCTTCATCTTCAAACTGGTGGCCCCCCTGGTGGACATGATGGGGGAGGCCTATCCTGAGCTGCGCGAGCGGCACCAGCACATTGCGCGCGTCATTTGCGCAGAGGAGGAGAACTTTAGCCGCACCTTGGATCGCGGCTTGAGCGAGTTTGAGAAGCGGGTGGAACAATTGCAGGCCGCGGGGCAGAGCGTGCTTCCCGGCGAGGATGCTTTCCGGTTGCATGACACCTACGGCTTTCCTTTGGACTTGACGCAACTGCTGGCCCGGGAACGCGGCTTTGCCGTCGACGTGCACGGCTTTGAGCTCGCCATGGAGGAGCAGCGGAGTCGTTCTCGGGCGGCAGCCCAGGAGGCGACCGTGGCCATGCCCGAGTTGCTGGGCGTGCCTGCGGGTGGCTCGCGCTTTGTGGGCTACGATGAGCTGCGCGTGAACACCACCGTCATTTACGCCGACCATGAGCGGGTGGTGCTGGCAACCACTCCCTTCTACGCAGAAAGCGGCGGGCAGGTGGGAGACACAGGGTGGATCAGTGGCGAGGAAGCACGCTTTCGTGTGGAGAATACGGTGCGCAGCGGCGACCACATTGTGCACCTCGGTCACTATGAGCACGGCGGGCCGTTCTCGCCAGGGGCGGCAGTGGAGGCAGAAGTCGATGAGGCTCGCCGGCGCGCCACGGAGCGCAACCATACCGCCACGCACCTGCTGCACAAGGCGCTGCGCACGGTTCTGGGGGGGCATGCGCACCAGGCCGGGTCGCTGGTCCACCCCGACTATTTGCGGTTCGACTTTAATCACTTCGAAAAGGTCAGTGCCGAGGATTTGGCCCGCATAGAGGAGATGGTGAACGAGGCCGTGCAGGCCAACTATCCCGTGCGCTGGCAGGTCGTGCCCTTTGCCGAGGCGAAGGAGCGTGGCGCCGTGGCCCTTTTTGGCGAAAAGTACGAAGAGATGGTGCGCATGCTCGAGGTTGACGACTACTCTCGCGAGCTGTGCGGGGGCACACATGTGCGGGCCACAGGCGAGATCGGCCTATTCTACATCGTCAGCGAGTCGGCGGTTGCTGCCGGCGTGCGCCGCATCGAGGCTCTCACCGGCCACAAGGCGGTGGAGCGCGCTCGCCGCGACCGGGACCAGCTTCGTCAGGCTGCCCAGGTGCTCACCTGCCAGCCCGATGAGGTGATCGATCGCCTAGAGAGCTTGCTCCGGGAGAGGAAGGAACTGTTGAGCGCCGTTAAGAGTCGCAAGGGCAAAGACGTAAGCGCGGTGGCCAGCCAGCTCCTGGCGCAGGCGCAGGAAGTGGGCGGCATTAAGCTCCTGGCGTCGAAGGTGGAAGTGGACGATCTGGAGGAGCTCAAGTCCCTGGCGGATGTGGTCCGCGAACGCCTGGGCTCCGGTGCGGGCGTGCTCTTTGCCCAATTGGATGGCAAGGGCAACTTTATTGCTGTGGTTACGCCCGATCTGGCCGATAGCGGGCGCCTGCATGCCGGGGCCCTGGTGCGGGAAGTGGGCAAAATGACCGGAAGTGGCGGGGGCGGTGGTGCGCGCATGGCCCAGGCAGGGGCAAAGGCACTGGACAAAGTGGACGCCGCCTTGGCTGCCGTGCCGGAGATCGTCTCTCGGCTGCTGGCCTCATGAGCGGCGACGACGGTGAGCATGCAGTGAGAGTGTACGACTATCTTGTGGCGACGCGCGAGCGGCGAGGCGCCGGTTATCTCGTCCTTTTCGACCCGGATAAAGAGGATGTGGCCAAGGCGGCGGCACGGGCCGAACTTTGCCAGGAAGCGGGCGTGGACGCCCTTTTGGTGGGGGGAAGTCTGCTCCTCACCCCTGCCTTCGAACAGCTGCTCTGCGAGCTGAAGAAGCGGCTGAGCATTCCGCTCATCATCTTTCCGGGCGGGGTGCGCCAGGTGAGCCCCCACGCCGACGCGATCCTGTTCATGTCGTTGGTGAGCGGACGCAATCCCGAGCACCTCATCGGCGACCAGGTGGTGGCCGCGCCCTTGGTCAAAGCCTGTGGTCTGGAGCCCATTCCTACCGCCTACATGCTCATCGAGTCAGGGCAAACCACCTCGGCTGAGTACATGAGCAACACGCGCCCCATCCCTCGCCACAAGCCGGACATTGCGGCTGCCACCGCTTTGGCTGCCGAGTTCTTGGGAATGAAGCTCGTCTATTTGGAGGCGGGCTCCGGCGCGGCCCACTCGGTGCCGACGGAGATGATCAAGGCCGTCAGCTCGTACATCACTCTGCCGGTCGTGGTGGGAGGCGGCATCACTTCGCCGCAGGAGGCGCGCGCGAAGGTAGAAGCTGGGGCCTCCTTTGTCGTCACCGGAAATGTGCTGGAAGGGGGCAATGACGTGCAGCTGGTGCGCCGCTTCGCCGAGGCGGTGCACCTGCGCGAATAGTCGGCTTGGATGCCGGTGTAACAGGTCCTAAAAGACGCTGGTTGAGGAGGAGAAAGATGCCAGAGTTGAAGGGAACAAAGACCGAACGCAATCTACTCACCGCCTTTGCAGGCGAGTCGCAGGCGCGCAACCGTTACACCTTCTTTGCCTCCCAGGCGCGCAAGGAAGGCTACGTGCAGATTGCCAACATCTTCTTAGAGACGGCGGAGAATGAGAAGGAACACGCCAAGCGCTTCTTCAAGTTCCTGCAAGGCGGGGAGGTGGAGATCGCCGCGGCGTTTCCTGCCGGCGTGATCGGCAACACCTTGGAGAACCTGCGTGCCGCTGCCGCAGGCGAGCGCTATGAGCACACCACCATGTATCCGGAGTTCGCCAAGATGGCCGACGAGGAGGGCTTCAAGGAGATTGCAGTGGCCTTTCGCAAGATCGCCGAGGTTGAGGTGGCGCACGAGCGTCGCTACCTGTAGCTGGCGGAGAATGTGGCCCAGGGCCGCGTGTTCCGCCGCGAGGCCCCGGTGCGCTGGAAGTGCAACAACTGTGGTTACATCCATGAGGGTACAGAGGCGCCGGAAAAGTGCCCGGCTTGTCTCCATCCCAGGGACCACTTTGAACTGTTCTGTGAGCCCTACTAACCGCCAACTCCCCTTGGCGGAGGGAAAGCAGTCGTGATCGATCTGCATACCCACATCTTACCAGGCTTTGACGATGGGGCTACCTCGTGGGAGGAGGCGCGTGAGATGCTCCGCCAAGCTGAGGAGGACGGCATCACCGACGTGGTTGCGACGCCCCACATCCTTGGGCCGGCGGATTTTGGCAGAGAGGAGGAGATTTCTGAGCTCTTTGCGCAGCTGGTTCGGGCGAAAGAGGAGGAAGGCCTTACCCTTCGGGTTCATTTGGGCGCAGAGATCTACGCCCACCACGAGATGCGCCTGGATCGACCATTCCTCACCTTGGGCGGCAACGGGCGTTACTTTCTGGTCGAGTTCCCCATGGACAACGTACCTCCCTTCGCCGAGGAGCAGTTTTTCGCATTGATGTTGGATGGCTACCGCCCCATCTTGGCTCATCCGGAGAGAAACATGGCCTTTCTTCGCAACCCAGCGCTTGCGGCAACCATGGTGGAGCGAGGTGTCATGCTCCAGTTGAATTCGGGCAGCCTGCGCGGGGTGTTCGGTCCAGACACGCGGCGCCTGGCCGAGCAGCTGCTGGAGGCGCGTCTGGTACATGTGGTTGCCAGCGATGCGCACGGGGCAACCGCCCGGCGCCCCCGGCTGCGTGAAAGTTTTACCCTTGTTGGTGAGCGCTGGGGAAAAGCCGTGGCGGAGCGGCTCTTTGTGGAAAACCCACGTCGCATCCTTGCGGGAGAGGAGGTGGAGGCCGTTGAACCGCTTCCGGTGGAGCGAGGCCACGCCTTCTCCCTGGGCGCCCGCCTCAGGCGACTGTGGCGCGGGAGCCACTGAGAGGAACTCATGGCAACAGCTCGACAGAATCTGGCGCAACGAGTGCAGGAGCAGTGCTTTGCCAGCGCAGCATTGGTCAGGCAGCTGGGTGAGCAGTACGCGGAGCAGATTGCGCAGGTGGCCGAGGCGATGATCGCTGCCCTGCGTGCCGGCCACAAGATCCTGGTCTGCGGCAATGGAGGCAGCGCTGCCGACGCCCAGCACTTTGCTGCGGAAATGATCGGCCGGTTTCGCAGAGAGCGACAGCCCATCCCGGTGCTGGCGCTCACCACGGACACTTCCATCCTCACTGCCGTAGGCAACGACTATGGTTTCGAGCAAGTGTTCGAACGGGAGGTGGCCGGGCTCGGGACCAGCGGCGACGTGCTGGTCGGCATCAGCACCAGCGGCAATTCTGCAAACGTGGTGCGTGCCATGCGCTGGGCACGAGCCCATGGCATCACCACGGTGGGGCTCTTGGGCTCCGACGGCGGCGTCATTGCCGGCGCCTGCGACCTGGCGCTCGTCGTGCCGGCGCACGAGCCGGCGCGCATTCAGGAGTGTCATGGGGTGATCATCCATGCGCTCTGTGACCTCATTGAGCAGGCGTGCATGCAAGGCGACGGGTGACGCTCGCCATGCAAGGGTGCGCACGCGTTTCTTGCTGACGAGGTGATCGGACCTCGATGGTTTCTTTCCTCAACCCATCGGCTCTCTTCGGCCTGGCGGCAGCGGCTATCCCGGTGCTCGTGCACCTTCTCACGCGCTACAAGGCCAGGACCATCCCGTTCAGTTCCCTCGTTTTCCTTCGGCAACTGGAACAGCGCAAGCTGCGGCACCTGAAGCTGCGGCAGGCGCTCCTCTTGCTGCTCCGTACGTTGCTCATCGTTGTCTTGGTGGTGGCGTTTGCGCGTCCGACGCTGCGCTCTGCCGGAGGTGGCCTGCGCGGTGGGCCCTCTTCGGTGGTCGTGGTGCTCGACCACTCGGCCAGCATGGCCCGGGAGAAGGGCGGAAGGACGCTGTTCGAACTGGCCGCCGAACGTGCTGCCCAAATTGCTGGCTTGATGGCCGACGGGGGCGAGGCCTGGTTGGTGCTGCCCGGGACTCCTCCTCGCCTGGCTGCGGCCGGGCCACTGCACAGCTCAGACTTGCTTGCGCAACTCATCATGCGGCAGGCGCTTTCGTACGAGGGCACCGACATCGACGGGGCGCTGCGCCTTGCGGGCAAGCTCTTAGAGTCGGCAGCAGTGCAGAATCAGGAGATCTACCTCCTCTCAGATTTTCAGGCGAGCGCGTTTGGCGACAAGGCGCCGGACAGCCTGCGAGTCCCCATCGTGGCCTTGCCTGTACAGGCGGAGGACTGGCAGAACCTCGTCGTAGAGAGGGTAGAGCTTGTAAGCAAGATCTTGGAGCAAGGCCGGGCGGTGCAACTTGAGGTGACCGTCAGGAACACGGGCGCCCGTGCCCAGCGCAACCGGCTGTTGCAGCTGTTCATCGATGGCAAGCGCGCCGCTCAGGCCTCTATCAGCCTGGAGGCAGGCCAAGTCACAGCGGTCACCATGACCTTCGTGCCGCAGCACAGTGGGTTTCTCAACGGCAGCGTGGTGGTGGAGGATGACGGCCTGGCCCTGGATGATGAACGCTTCTTTGTGCTGAACGTGCCGGAAAGCAGTCCGGTGCTCATTGTCGGCGAAGGTGTCGGGGTGGAGCGGCTGCAGCTAGCATTGAACCCCACGCGCAGCGAACGTCCTTTTTTCCGCATCACCGCGCGCAGGGATGCCAGCTTGCCTCCGTACCTGCTGGCCGCGCACAAGGTCGTGATTCTGAGCAACGCCCCCGTTGTGAGCGCCGAGGACGGCATAGCCCTGCGGCGCTTTGTGGAGCAGGGAGGGGGGCTCATGATCGTGCCCGGTCTGCACACGGACGTGCGCGCACTGAACGAACGGCTGCTTGCCCCCCTGGGGCTTCCCATATTCGCCGAGACCATTGGCATGCTCGGCGAGCAAGCCCCTCCCTTCGAGCTGGATGACATCGACTACGGCCACCCGCTGTTCCAGGGAGTTTTTGACCAGAAGGCGCATCGGATTCACTCGCCCCAGTTTCGCTGTGCCCTGCGGTCCAAGGGCAGCGTCTTTGCGCTTCAGGCCATCATGCGCTTCGCGAGTGGCGATCCGTTCCTGTACGAGGCGCGGCTGGACAAGGGAAGGGTGTTGGTGTTTACCTCTGGCTTTGAACCGGAGTGGTCGAACCTCACGGTCACCTCGCTTTTTGCGCCCTTGGTCAGTCGCGCGGTGCGCTTGCTTTCGCACCCGGAAAGTGTGCAGCAGACCGAGCTCTTGGTCGGTGAGCCCCTGGTGGTCAAGCTGGCGCCCGAGGATGTCCAGGCGCGGCTGGAACTGGTTACGCCCGAGGGTACGCGCATCGCGCTTGCGCCTGTTCTGCGCCAGAACGGCTACGTGGTGGAATGGCAGCAGACGCAGCGCCCTGGCTTCTATTCGCTCTTTGCCGACGGCAGGGAATTGGCGCGCGTGGCCGTCAATGTTGACGGCAAGGAGTCCCGCTTCCAACCCATGGCGGCGACAGATTTCCGGCAGCGCTACCCCACTGCCGTCTGGGTGGAGGAAGGGCAAGATGTGGTCCGCAGCGTGCAAGAGGCCAGGCTGGGTAGAGAGCTATGGCTGCCGTGTGTGTTGCTGGCGCTGGCCCTCATGGGCGCCGAGATGGCGCTCTACCGAGAAAAAGGGGAGGTGATAGAGGAGCCTCCGCAGGAGGCAAAGGTATGAATAGAGTTGGCACCCAAATGCCCATCCGGCGCGAACGGGCGATCATCGTCGGTTTGGCCACCCGCTCCACCTATCGCTGGGCAACCGAGTAGTTACTGGAGGAGCTTGCGCTCCTGGCGGACACCGCCGGGGCGGAGGTCGTTGGCAGGGTCCTGCAGGAGCGCAGCGAGGTCGATCCCGCCTACTTCATCGGCCGAGGCAAGGTAAACGAGCTGCGCGGGATGGTCAAGGAGCTGCACGCCAACCTGATCCTCTTCGACGACGATCTGAGCCCCGCGCAGGTGCGCAACCTGGAAAAGAGCTGTGGCGCGCGGGTGGTGGATCGGAGCGGCCTGATCCTGGATATCTTCGCCCGCCGGGCGCGCACCCGCGAGGCCAAAACGCAGGTGGAACTGGCGCAGTTGGAGTACCTGCTTCCCAGGCTCACCCGCCAGTGGACGCACCTATCTCGGCAGGAAGGGGGCATTGGCCTGCGCGGGCCGGGCGAGACCCAGCTGGAGGTTGACCGCCGGCAAATCAGGCGACGCATTGCCTTCTTGCGCCAGGAGCTGGAGCGCATCCATCGCCAGCGCGCCGTGCGCCGCAAGCATCGCGAAGACCTGTTCCAGGTGGCGCTGGTCGGCTACACCAATGTCGGCAAGTCCACAATCCTCAACGCGCTCACGCGTGCTGAGGTGCTTGTGGAGGACCGTCTGTTTGCCACCCTTGACCCCACGGTGCGCATCATGGCGAGCGATGGTCCCCGTACGGTGGTGCTCATCGACACGGTTGGCTTTATCCGCAAACTGCCGCATCACCTGGTGGCCTCTTTTATGAGCACGCTGCAGGAGTCGATGGCTGCCGACCTACTCGTGCATGTGGTGGATGTGAGCCACCCGCAGTTTGCCGAGCAGATGGAGACCGTGCGCGAGGTGCTCCGTTCGCTCAATGCCTTGGACCGGCCCATCTTGACGGTGTTCAACAAGGTCGATCGTCTCGCCAACAAAGGCATGCTCCCCGGGCTGCTGGAGGCGCATCGGCCCAGTGTAGCGGTGTCGGCAACGCGCGGCATCTTCATGGACCGGCTGCGGGCGGAGATCCTGCGCTTTGCCGAGGAGAGCCTTGTGGAGTTCACCCTCAGGGTGCCGGCAGAGGAGCATCAGCTCGTGGCCAAAGTCTATGCCCTGGCGGAGGTGCTTGCGGCTGATTATCAAGATGGCCAGGTGCAGCTGCGGGCGCGTGCCACCCGCGCGCGTCTGGAAAAGATCAACCGCATGGCCCGGGATCGGCACAAGCAGGAAGTGTCTGCACGAGGAGCGAGTTAAGTATGAAGTCACGTCCACAAACATGCGAGCCACAGCGCCTCGGGCGAGCAGCGCTCCTGGTGGGCGGAGCGTTGACTCTCCTGTTCGCCCACACCATCCGTGCGCAGGAGCTGCGCATTCGCGGCACCAACACCAGCTATGCGCCCGGGGATTGGATCACCTACCCGGTGATGCGCTACGTGCAGGCCGCAGCGGTGGGCGACCAGCACGTCTACTTTGGCACCACCGGCGGCGTGGCGCGCTTTGACCGCTTCCGCAACCGGTGGGATTTTCCCTGGACGATGAGCAACGGCCTTGCCGACGACAATATTCTTTGCGTGGCGTACGACTTTAGCACGGGCCTCCTCTGGTGCGCTACGTCTGTGTCCATCGCCTACCTCGAGCCTAACTCCCAGGTGTGGACGAATTTTTTCTACGATGAGATCGGATGTCCCAGCGCTGACAAGGTCGTGTCCATCGGCTTCGCGGGGCGCCAGGTGTGGGTGGAAACACAGGAGAACCGCCGCCTCGTAGGTGACCCGTCGGGGTTTGCACCAGCAGCAGAGGATCCCCCTGAGGAGGTAGTGTGGTTCGGTGGACGCGCACCGCGGCCGAAGCTGCCGCACCTGTTTGCCGAAGTGGGCCTGTTCTACGACGACCGCGGGCTGTTGCAAGATGTTAACCTGCGCCAATTTCCCATCACCTGCTGGGTAAGCGACCCTTGGCAAGTTCTGTGGATCGGGTCGTGGGGCCTGGGTGTCGGCAAAGGAGACCTGAAGAGCTACCGCCTCACCATGCTCCCCATCGGTTTGTGCCAGCGTGACGCGCGCGTGGTGGCCAGAGGGGGCAAGGAATTCTGGATCGGCGGGGCGGATGACGACCAGATGCCCGGGGTCACAATGTGGGATGGGGGAGACTCGTGGTCCTACTTCGAGCCGCGCCTGCTGATGGGCTTCCGCAGCGCGCGCGTGAATTCGATCGCGCCGTCCCCCCGCGAGGTGTGGCTGGGTACGGACCAGGGGTTGGTGTGGTTCGACCGTGCGCGCCAGTTGTGGAAAACCTTCGGCAAAACTGAGATGTTGCCAGATGAGCGGGTGAACGACGTGCTGGTGGATTCCCTTTACGTGTGGGCGGCTACCCGGCGAGGAGTAACGCGCTACCTTCGCTCCTCCTTGCGCACGGACTCTCTGGTGGCCCAGCTGGTGCAATGGCCGGCCTTGGGGGATGTGCCTGTGTACGATCTCGAGCGCACCCACAACTTGCTCTGGATGGGGACCGAGTACGGCATCTACGTCTACGATTGCGCGGGCGACTCCGGCGGGTTTTTCGGCGCACCTGAAGGTCCCCTGAGCCGGCCGGTGACCGCGGTCGCCAGCTGCGGGCAAGAGCTATGGTTTGGCACGCCCGAGACCGTCGAGGGCTTTGACATGAGCAGCCGTACCTGGTTCCGGCCGCCTGCGCGCCTGGTGCAGACCGGGGCGCGGGTCAACAGAATCGCCGCCGACACCAGCGCCGTCTGGGCCACCACCGACAAAGGCGTGCTCAAGTACGACCGCAAACGCAAGCGCTGGCGCCTGTTCACCGTAGAGGACGGCCTGCCCAGTAACGAGGTGTTCTCCGTATGCCTGGACGGAGACTATGTGTGGTTCGGCACGCGCAGGGGGCTGACGCGTTTCTACTGGAACAGCCCCTATCGGATCGATTGAACCATGGGGCAAAACGCTTCCCGTCAGTCCGATAAGGAGGCGCGCCGCCGAGCATTGATCGACTACCTGTTCGGTCTGCATCGCTTCGGGTGGCGCCTGGGCCTGCAACGCATTGCGGCCTTGATGAGCCGCCTTGGCGATCCCCACCGCCGATTTGCAACCGTCCACATTGCCGGCACCAACGGCAAAGGCTCAACAGCTGCTTCCCTGGCCTCCATTCTCACCAACGCGGGGCTGCGCACCGGCCTGTACACCTCCCCCCATCTGGTGCGGCCGGAAGAGCGCATTGCTATCGACGGCACGCCCATCGCCGCAGATGAATTCGTGGAACTGGTGGCGCGCCTCCGTCCCCTCGCCGACGAGTTGGACGCCACCTTCTTCGAGACACTCACTGCCCTCGCCTTCCTTTACTTTGCCGAACAGCATGTGGAGATTGCAGTGGTCGAGGTGGGGCTGGGAGGCAGGCTGGATGCTACCAATGTGCTGCACCCGCTCCTTACGCTCATTACCAGCATCGACCTGGACCATATGGAGCATCTGGGCGCCACTGTTGCCGAGATTGCCAGGGAGAAGGCGGGCATCATCAAACCGGCAGTGCCATGCCTTACCTCTGCGGCAAACGAAGAGGCGCTCAAGGTGCTGCGCGGCGTGGCAGAGGCACAAGAGTCACCCTTCAACGCGCACACGGAGCTCTTTGCGGTGAGGGGAGTCAAGCTTAGCGAACGGTGCACCAGATTCTCCCTGGTGAATGAGCAGGTGAGCCTGGCAGATCTCCGGACGCCCCTAGTCGGTGAACACCAGGTCACCAACTGTGCTCTGGCGGCAAGCGCAGCTCACCTCTTGTCCGGCCAAGAGGCGCGGATAACCCCGGGGGCCATTCGCAAAGGATTGGAGACTGTGCGCTGGCCAGGCCGGCTCCAAAGGATCGCCGAGCGGCCCACCACCATTGTGGACGTGGCACACAACCCGGGTGCCACGCGCTGCCTGGTGGAGGCCCTGAAGCTCTTTTCGTTTCGACGGCTCCTGCTCGTCATGGGGGTGATGAAGGACAAGGACTATCGGGCCATGGTAGCCACCCTAGCCCCAGTGACCGATGTGGCGATCGCGGTCGCCCCGAGCAGCCGCCGCGCCCTGCCCCCAGCGGAGCTGGCCGCAGTGTTTCGTGCCCACGGCGTCACGACCAAGGAGGCCGACTCTCCCTCTGCCGGCCTTGACCTTGCCCGAAAGGAGGCGGCTCCTGAGGATCTGGTCCTCTGCACGGGGTCCCACTACACCGTGGGGGAGGTGCTTGCCAATGAGGGGAGGGTTCTCTGAGCTCGCCAAGGCACCTATTGGCCTGACGCAACTTTCGATGGCTGGGGCCCGCAAGCGGCACAGCCGCACGGCGGGTTGTCACGGGGCCTTTCTGCCGGATGATTTTCCCCGCGTGCTCTTATCCTACACCGGTTGTCTCCTGTGGAATTCCCACTACAGCCGCGGGAGGAATCACGGTGCAACAAACTCCAGTAAAGCGTAAGAACGTGTATGCCACAAGCCGGGCCAGACAACCTCTTGCCCCTAGCGTGCCGGGTGAGGGCCAGGTTGGTATTGCGCCCCGTGTTGGCAAGCTGAAACAAACCGACCCACACAGCGTGGTGCTCCCCCAGCCTCCTCCGTGCAGCGGCATTCTGAGTCAGAGACCGGGAATCTGGAGAGCAGGGCTTGTCTTGGCCTCAAGCAGTCCAAAAGACGACCAGGCGCCGGGCGGCGAGCGCGCATGGACACCAGACCTTTGGCTCGAGGGAGGAGAGTGTTTGCGCCGTGAGATGCGGGTGTACAGGGAGACAGAGGCTCGTGTGGTGACGCTTCATCATGCCAGTGCCACCAGCGGCTTTTGTTACTGGGATCTTCGGAACAAGGAGGGGCTGCCGGTGGCGTATGGGTTGTACCTGTACGTGGTGGAGACGCCGGAGGGCAGGACCCATCGCGGCAAGTTTGCGGTGATCAGATAGGCTGTGGTGCGGGGAGGTTCTGGCCTACAGCAGGGCACGGTGAGAAGGGGGCGGGCTGGGAACATCTGGGGCGTTTTTTTTCTTGCTTTTTTCCCTGAGATGATTATCATACTACAGGGATTGGCGGTGAGCGGCCACGGGGCTCCAGGAGACGAAAAGGCCTTGTGGGCCATTGCCGGACAGGAGTGTGGCTTAAGGGTAGTCAGAAAGGAGGCCAGTATGGGGCAGAGAAGCAGAATGGCAGCGGGCGCGATTGGTGCCTTTGCGCTTGTGGCGTTATTGTCCGTGCTGTGGGCGACTTCGCGGCCAAGCGAGGGGGAGCGCAGAGGTGGAGCCACGTATCAGAGCAATGAAGGCAAAGGTGCCGACCGGCTGCGAGAGCTCGGTTCGCTAAGGCGCCAGGCTCAGGTCCGAGATAGTGTGCTGTCGACTCAGCCTGACCCAGCCATTGCCGCGGCAAACCTGGAGGGTTACACCTACTACTGGAATGCCTACAAGCAACGCTGGCTAATAGCCGCTGGGGCCCACGTCACTGCCTACCATCAAGGTGAGCAGTGTAGCGAAACCGTGAGTGACAGCAGGGGATGGTACAACATATGCGTTTCCCTCTGCTGTCAACAAGGGCCCCTTGTGGAAGTTGAGGCTACGTACAGCGGGTTGCGCGACTACTTCCAGACAAATCAGGCGTGTAACCGCATACTGAGGCACGACTTCTACATGGACGGGACCCAGCAGCTTCTGCCCCCCGGCCCCTAATGCCAGGGGTCGGCATGCACGGTCGACGAGAAAAGGAGGAAAGGCCATGCGCTCACCTCTCTTGCTCAGTGCCTGGCGGCTGCAGTTCCGAAGCGTTGTGCTGATCTCCTTGAGCCTATTGCCGTTGAAGGGCCGGGGGCAGGGAACCCCTCCCTTCGATCTCGCTGTGGGGTTCAAGGATGTGGGACAGGTCCAGTCCGTAGCCGTGAGCAATGGGTGGTTGTCGTACCCTCCCTTTCGGGCTGGAATACGCGGGCAGGGGCCGTCGTACAAAGGCTACGATCAGCTTTTCCTCTACCTGGACTTCCTATTGGGCATTCCGGAGGGGCCTTGGACGCCGCGCGCTTTTGATTCGGTTGTAGGCGACACGGTGAGTTTGGGGCCGGCTGTGGCCGAGGGGCTTTCCGCCTCGGAGCCAGGAGAGTCGGACTGGGGCCCGTGTGCCGCCTGCCGCGGAAAGTATCTATCCGGTGACCTGTTGGTAGGAGACCTGTTCCCCACTGCTCAATGGCCCCAGTTGCCGGTTATGGCTACTTCCTCGTTGCCTGGTACCTGGCCCTATGACCCGTACGGCTTCCGGAAGTGGCCTGGTGCCTGGGCCCGCGACCCCAGTAGTGGTAAGGCCCTCCCTGGGGTCTTTATCTCGGACAAGGAGCTCTTCTTCTGCTTCACCGACCAGGTCTACGCGGGTAGAACCTTCCGAGGGGCCCGGAGCTACCCGATTGGGGCCAAGGCGGAGTGTCAGATACACGCCTTCGCGGACTCTTATGCGGAGTGCACCACTTTCTACGAGCTGGCCCTCATCAACGAATCCCCCCATGATTACCAGGGGGTGTACGCCGGCTTTTTCCTCTACGTGGAGGCGGGGCCCTTTGAGTACGTGGGGGAAAGGGTGGACTATGTGGTGCGCGAGGGCCAGGGCGAGCAGGTGGTGGAGTACGGCATGGGCTTTTGGGGCAAGAGCCCTGACGTAATTGCCAAGATCCGCGATTGGGCCGGCAACCCCTGCCTGGCGGTGCCCCATGTGGGGGTAATGTTGGTCGACACACCTCTTGCCGCCCCCGACGGAGTCGACAACGACGGCGATGGGCTGGTGGATGAACCTGAAGGGGAGAAAGCGGGCCTAAGCGGGTGGCATTTGTGCCAACCCTACCAGTACGACCCTTCCTCTGGGTCCATCGACTATCTGGAGCGCGAAGATAGGGACCTCTGGATGTACAAGGTCTTAAGTGGGGACACCTCTGGCCTTTCCCCGGAATTGACGAGGGCCTTTTTCCTGCCTGATCCCAATGGGGCCCTTGACCCGCGTTTTGACGCGCCTGCAGCTGTTGCGCAGCTTCCCCCGCACATCCATACCAACTGCTTTCTTGTGTCCACTGGCCCCTTTGATTGGGCCAAGGGCGACACGCTGCGCATCGTGGCCGCATTGGTTATGGGCGACAACCTCCAGGACCTCAAGCGCAATGCGCGGACCGCCAGGCGGATGTACGAACTGGGCTACGGGCGCTCCGGGCCACCGCCAGCGCCCAAGGTCTATGCCGTACCCGGTGACAAGAAGGTGACTCTCTATTGGGACCGCCGGGCCGAGGAGGCGCGCGACCCGATCTTTGGCTACCAGGACTTTGAGGGCTACCGCATCTATCGTACGACAGCCGATCCGTGCGAGCAGGGGTGGGGCGAGGCAATCCGCGACGTGGAGGGTAAGCTGCTCGGCTACAGACCTGTGGTTCAATTCGATCTTGTGGATGGCTACTTCGGGCCGGACCCGCAATACCCGCATTTCAACCTGGGCTCCGAGAGCGGACTTGTCCACACCTGGACTGACACGAGGCTGGTCAACGGCCTCACCTATTGGTACAGCGTCTGCGCCTACGACCGAGGAGTGAGGAAAGACCGTTACAATCCGGAGGGGTGGCCCGCGTTTCGCTCCCTGGAGAGCCCCTGGGGCAGCGACCCTGCGGTTGATTGCAACGTAGTGCAGGTGATACCTGGCGTGGCTCCATCTAACCTGGCACCACCTTCTGCTACCGTTGAACCGCTCTCCGGCACAAGGGGAAATGGCAAGGTCGAGGTGGAGATCGTAGACGAGTTTCGCATCACGGGGCACCGCTATACGGTGGAGTTTGGGCAAGACGGCGTCGAGCCTGTCCGCTACAGCGTGCTCGACGAGGATGAAGGCAAATGGGTACTCACCCACGTGAGGGAGACAGCGGGCGAGGAGGGACCCATCTTTGACGGGCTCCGGCTGTGGGTGCAGCGCTTCGATACGGTGGGGATATGGCAGGGACAGAGCGGGTGGTCTCGGGCTGAGGGGA
>JBBIKH010000010.1:0-31060 GCA_037445575.1 bacterium | reverse complement strand
GATGGAGACCTGGCGCAATGTGACCAATGTGGTCTTTGTGGCGGCCTTGGTCATCTGCGGCATCTCCCTGCTGGTCGGGGGCATCGGGGTGATGAACATCATGTTGGTGTCGGTGACCGAGCGCACCCGGGAAATCGGAATCCGCAAAGCCGTGGGTGCACGGCGTCGTGACATCTTGGGACAGTTCCTTTTGGAAGCAGTACTCATCTGCGAGTTTGGAGGGATCATCGGGGCGGTGCTCGGGGTAGGCATTGGCTTGCTCATCGGCGCCCTTACGCCGCTGCCGGCAGCCGTGCCGGTGTGGGCTGTGCTGGTGGGCTTGGGGTTTATCTCGCTGGTGGGCATCGTCTTTGGCATCTATCCCGCAGCAAGGGCAGCGCGCCTTGACCCCATCGAAGCGCTCCGCTACGAGTAGCCTTGGGGTCTGTGCGAGAGGTGAGGAGGGAATATGGAGTTTGAAGAAAAGCGCATAGGGGAAGTGCTGGTGGTAGAGCTGCGCGGCAAACTCATGGGCGGCAAGGAGAGCGAGCCGTTCCGGGAGATGCTTTACCGAGCCATCAGCGACGGGATTGTCAATGTGCTTGTGGATCTGAGTCAGGTTACCTGGATGAACAGTTCTGGGCTGGGGATGCTCATTAGCGGGTTGACCACCATGCGTAGTGCGGGTGGGGACTTGCGCCTGGTGGGCCTTAACGAAGGGACACGGCGCCCGTTGGAGATCACGCGCCTGGACGCCGTCTTCCAGGTCTTTACCAACCAGCAGGAGGGGCTGCGCAGCTTTGCTTAGGAGGGGCGCATGGGACGAATGACCAGGGAGGAGGTCCTGGCACGCCTCCGGCGCGGCGATTCACTGGCCGGCCTGGACCTCAGAGAAGCCGATCTGTCCTACGAAGACCTGCGCGGGGCCGACCTCCGCGACGCCGACCTCAGCGATGCACACCTGCAGAACGCCAACCTTGAACGCGCCAACCTCAGTGGGGCTAATCTGACACGGGCGTTTCTTTTTGGTGCCAACCTCAACCGGGCGCGGCTGGACGGAGCCATCTTGGTCGAGACCAACCTCCAGGACACGAACCTCGAGGGGGCCTCTGCCAAGAATGCCGAGATGAGTGGCAGTGCCTTGTTTGGGGCGCACCTGGCAGGTGCAAACTTGCAAGGCGCCAACCTCACAGGCGCCAGGCTCAAGCGCGCCAACCTGAAAGGTGCAAACCTGAGCGCGGCTACGCTTCGCGGGGCACATCTGGAGCGCGCGGACTTGACCGACGCTGACCTGCGCAAAGCCGACCTGCAAGGTGCGCACCTGGCCCACACCACCTTGGACGGTGCCAACATGCAGGGGGCGCTGACCGACAACCTCCCCGCTTAGACACCATAGCTACCTTCGTTGCCAGCCATAGTTCTGGCAGATCTGCCTGCCATGGGACGGTGGTTGTCGCCACCTCACTTCGCCCACCAATTGTTAAATTTTTTTCTTGACAATGTAACGCAAATTCCTTATTATACGCCAGAGAAACCCCGGAAAAAGGGAAAGGCTATTAGCAGGAGCTTGCGGACCCATGCCAATAGCCCTTTGTGCCACAATGCAGGGGGCGGCGCTCCACGATCCAGAGGTGGATCTGCGGGAGAAGTCCGCCCTTCCTTTTTTGGCACACCCTTGAGACGCACCAACAGGGGAAAAAGTTGCAGACTTTTTTTTCACCAAACAGAGGAGGCGTCGGCAATGAAACGAGCACACCTGGTCCTGGCAATTGGGCTCGCCGTGGTGGTGGCGATGCCGGTGGTGGTCTTTGCCGGTACGACCGGCAAGATCGCCGGGTTTGTCAAGGACAAACAGACGGGCGACCCTCTGCCCGGTGCCAATGTCTTTATCGAAGGCACCAAAATGGGGGCGGCTACAGACGCCGATGGCTACTACTTCATCATCAACGTACGGCCCGGAGTCTACCGGCTGACCGCGTCGATGATCGGCTACCAGCGGGAGACGGTGACCAACGTGCGGGTGAGCGTGGACCTGACCACCAAGATCAACTTTGAGCTGAGCCCCACAGTCATCGACATGGGCCGAGCAGTAGAGGTCACCGCAGAACGACCGCTCATTGAACCGTCCGTTACCACCAAACGGACGACCGTCACGGCCGAGGTGATTACCAACATGCCGGTGCGCTCGCTGCAAGACATCATGACCTTGCAGTCGGGCATCACGGTCATGGAGGGTTACCAGAACAAGATCGCCGGCTTTGAGGCGCGCGGACTTGACCAGACCCACGTGCGCGGCGGCCGCAGCGGCCAGATCGCATACATGGTGGATGGCATGTACGTCGAGGATGCCATCTACGCGGGGATGGGCACCACTGTCAACAGGGAGGCCATCGATGAGTTGACGGTCATCACCGGCAACTTTGACGCAGAGTACGGTGAGGCGCAGTCGGCGGTGGTGAACATCGTCACCAAAGAAGGACGCGACTATTACTCCGGGATGGCCGAGGTCACGAGCGGCGAAGTGGCAGGGTGGCTGGGCTCCAAGAGCGACGACCTCCGCAATTCCCACCAGGTGATTGGCTCGTTCGGCGGCCCGGTGCCGTTCGTCAAAGGATTGAGCTTCTTCCTGTCGGGGTCACAAGGCTACCGCAAATACGCGGTGCTGGAGTACGACCAGCACACCTACGACCCCACACCTCTCAACTGGCTGTTGGATCACCCAGAGGACCCGCGCTACCAGAAGATCCAGGACCAGATCAGTGCCGGGATCATCACCGAGGTCACGGATATCAACAGTCTGCGGAACAACAACACCTACCGCTATGTGGGCGATGTGATGAGACACTGGGCCACGGGCGCCTGGCGCAAGGCCTGGTCGTGGAAGGCAGACTGGGGCGAGGACCGCAAGCCCAATACCAACGACGCTGGTGAAGGCGACGAGGTCAACGAGCTCATCCGCTGGGATGACACTCCTGGATGGATGGCCTTCGGCTTCAACTCCGACTATGACTTTGCCGGCAAGCTGTCCTGGCGCATTAATCCCAGCATGAAGCTGGTTTACACCCACCGCCTGACACAGCGGCGCTTCCGCTACTTTGATGATTTCTGGCGCTTTGCCGAGCAGGGGATCCACATCGTCACCGACCAGACCGAGCAGCAAGGGTTGATCTGGACGCATCAGGTGAGCCCCAAGGTGTTCTACGAACTGCGTGGCTCGCGCTTCTGGAAGCATCGCCGCTATCGGGTCTATGGGCCGGATGGGCACGAGCTGACCGCTGGTCACTCTGACTTGTTCCGCGACGCATTCCTTGAGACCTGGATCGAGCGTTTCCAGCAGGAGAACGGCCGCAAACCCACCGAACAGGAGATCGAGGCACGCCGGCAGGAGATTGCCCGTGAATGGCCGGCGGCTCCGCAAGAGTACCCTGACCGCACCTCCACCGGTGGCTTCGCCTGTGACCTCACCTTTGTGCGCGTGGACACCATCGTCGAACACGGGGCCCGCGTACCGCGCTACGTGTACTATGGCTACACTACGCAGTACTGGACGCGGAACTTTCAACAGAACTTTGAGCTCTCCGGTAGCCTCACCTGGCAGGCGCATCGGAGCCACCAGATAAAGATCGGCGGTGAGTACAAGACCTTCGGCTTCGACAAGAACAGCCTGTTGGGCAAGCTTGCTGGCGGAGAATCGGGCGGGCTTTTCTTCCTGGAGCTGCAGCATCCATACCTTGCAAACCCGTACGTGGAGTACTACCACACCCATCCGGTGGAGATTGCTGCCTACATCCAGGACAAGATGGAGTTTGAGAACCTCATCGTCAATGCCGGCATTCGCTTTGACTATGCGGATTCCAAGGGGCGCGCGTGGGCGAACTGGGAGGATCCCACCTCCGAGATTCAGACTGGGCGCAAAAAGTGGCAATGGAGCCCGCGGTTGGGTATCGGTCACCCCATCACCGATCGGGCCACCTTCCACTTTGCTTATGGGCATTTCTTCCAGGTGCCGGACTATCGGGACCTGTACACGAACCAGACCCTCAACCTTAACTCGCCTTTGCCGCTATTTGGATGGGCGAACATGGACGCCGCCCGCACCGAAGCCTACGAATTGGGAGTGGACCAGCAGATTGGGGACAACTGGAAGCTGAGCGTGTCGGCATGGGCCAAGGAGAACAACGGTGACCCCGGCAGCTATCGCATCACCGGCTTTGACCCGGATAGCCTGGGGCTTTACAGCTACTCTATCATCCACAACAGCGACTTTGGCAGCTCCAAGGGCATCGATATCAGCCTGGAAAAGCGTTTTAGCGACAACTACTTCGGCACCTTGGAATACACCTATTCGGTAGCCAAGGCCAACAAATACTACTCGTGGGCTGGCTACTGGGAGGGCGACACGGAGGAGAATCGGCCGAAGCGGGAGTACTTGATGCCGTGGGACCAGACGCACGTTATTGACATCAACGCCGGCTATGCCTTGGGCAGGGGCCAGGGTCCGAAGATCTTGGGCGTGCGGCCTTTTGAGCGCACGACGCTGCAGTTTGTGTTCCGCGGCTCCAGCGGCTATCCTTACACCCCCACGGTAGGTGGCCAGGCGCTAGAGCCGAATACGGCTCGCCGCCCGTGGCGGATGACGCTGGATGGCGTGTTCCGCCGCGACTTTGTGCTCTTTGGACGGCTACGTGCGGCCCTGGTGGCGAGGGTGTGGAATATCCTTGACCGGAAAAACGTCCTCACGGTGTACTCCGAGACCGGCAGCCCGACCGATCCCGGTCCTACGATGAGCCGTACCGCATATAGCACCCAGTATGACCACCCGCACTGGTACGGCGAGCGGCGGCGGATCGACCTCGGCCTACGCTTTGAAATGTAAGCGTCGCTTTTCGTCAGCAGGAAAAGGTGCTGGTTATGAGCCGTGGTGCAACACCAGGAGAATGACGATGAGACGAGAGCCACTTGTATTGCTCTGTGTGGTGGTAGTCGCGGCAGTGGCGATGGCAGCAGACCTGAACCAACAGCAGAGTAAGGGCCTGCAGAAGCCCATGCACAGCCGGGACATCGCAGTTGGCATATTGGACGTGGGCAAGATCCAGCATGCGGTGTTCAATGACGGCCGCCTCTCCACCTGGGACTACCGACCAAGTGTGCCCGCTATCTTTTACAAGGGGTGGTCTTATGTGCCGGACCTCTTCCCCATGCTCGGCATTCCAGATGGGCCATGGGCACCCCGGCGCTACGATCCCGTCAAAGGGGACACTGTCAGCATGGGAGCAACGGTGTCCGAACAGAACGTGGCGGACGACTGGGGCCCCAAGGCGGGCTCGTTCGGCAAGCTCCACTCCGGAGATGTGACCGTTGGCGACGTGATGGCCAATGCCCCGTCGAGCATCAAGAACCTGCCCATTGTGGCCACCAGCACTATCGAGGCTTCTTGGCCCAAAGACGCCAGTGGCAACCGGGTCTGGCCAGGGCCGTGGGCGCGCGACCCCAAGACCGGGGTCCCCATTCCGGGAAAGTTCACCTCGGACAAAGACGTTTTCTTCGTCATGAACGACTATGATCTGGACAACCTAGGACAACGTTACGCCGAAGCTGACGGCCGAGTGGACCAGGGGTATGCGACCGGCATCGACGTGGAGGTGACGGCCTACGCCTATGGTCGGTCCTATGCGGAGGACTTTATCTTCTTCCCTTGCCGCATCATCAACAACAGCAAGGCCATTGACCCGCGCGGGATCGGGTACGACTACAAGGGCGTGTACTTTGGCTTTTACATCGATGCCGACCTGCCCGAGTACAACCTCACCACCACGTACAACGACCGGATGGATTGGATGGGCTTTCTGGTGTCGGAGTATGACGCCAAGAAGGACACCACCTACCGGTACAATACGGCCTATTTCTACGACTACCGATGGGGCACCGGGGACTTTAGCGGGGTCGCCGACCCCGCGGCCTGGAAGGTCTACATCGGGCTTAAGCTCTTAGAGACCCCAAAGGCGCCGCCAGGCGGAGTGGACTTGGACAAAGACGGCATCATCGACGTCCCGGAAGGGCAGCAGCTTGGCTTGACCGACTGGCATTGGTTCAACTGGGAACAGCGGCCCGGCGTGTTGACTCCGGACAAACAGGAGCTGGAGCAGTACAAATTGATGAGCGGAGACACCTCCAATCTCTCGCTGGAGCAACACGACAACTACTTCTGGCCAGACCCCACTGGCAAACTAAATCCCCACCTCGATTCGCCGGAGCTGATTCGCGAAAAGTTCCCCACCGGCCTGGACTGCGTGTTCATCATGAGTACTGGTCCCTTCGATTTGGCCGCCGGTGACACGGCAAGGTTCTGTCTGCTCGCCGGCGACGACTTCGAGGACTACAAGTTCAACGCCCGCAATGCCCAGTTCATGTACGAGCTCTACTACCAGGGCGCCGATCCACCCTCGCCGCCCAAGCTCACTGCAGTACCAGGGGACGGCAAGGTGACCCTCTACTGGGATCGGAGCGCGGAGGAGAGCCGCGACCTGATGACGGGCGCAAAAGACTTTCAAGGGTACAGGATCTACCGCACCACTTCCAACCCTGCGAACAACGAGTGGGGCGAAATCATCCTGGACGGTATGGGCAACGCGGTGGGCTTTGTTCCGGTGGCGCAGTTCGACATCAACGACAATGTGAGCGGCCTGGACCCCAACTACCCGCACCTCAACTTGGGGAACAACAGCGGCCTTGTGCACTCCTGGACCGACAACAATGTCAAGAACGGAGTCACCTACTGGTACAGCGTAACTTCCTATGACCGCGGCATTAGTCTGGCGCGCGGTGACTCCTTAGCGCTCGCCGGCTGGGCCGATCTCAACTCGCTGGAGTGTGCCAAGGGGGTGAACCCGCAAGCGGCGCCGAACCTGGTGGAGGTGACCCCGGGTACTCAACCGAGCAACTATGTTGCTCCCACCATCGCCGTTGAGGCGTTCCCCGGTGCTTACGCAGGAAACACGGTCACTGCACGGATCTTTGACCAGTTTGCCATTACCGGTCACTCTTACCTCATCACCATCGACGACTCGCGGCCGGGGACGAAATACTACGACGTGCAGGATGAGACAACCGGGCAGCAGGTGGTGGATAACGGCCCGCTGGGCAGTGCGGCAGAGGGTCCAATCTTCGATGGGCTGCAGTTGACCGTGGTGGAGCGCTTTAGCGCCGTTCGCCTTGATCCCGATTCGGTCTGCTGGTATCGTGGCCAGCTAGGGACGAAATCGCCTTGCAATTGGCAAGTCAGTGGGACGCCTGCAGGCGATTTTCAATTCGACTATGAGTTTCGGTTTGTGAGCGAACCGGACACGGCCTTCCAACCAGCCACGTACATTACGCCTTTTGAGATCTGGAATCTGACGCTGAACAAGAAGGCGGCGTTTGGGCACTTTACTCCGAACCCAGCGGATACGACGGCCGAGATGAAGGCCACCTGGACGAGCGGCGACGAGGTGAAGTTGCGCGAGGTGGTGGAGGCTGGTAAGCCGGCCAGGTTCACCTGGACGTTCAAGCTTTCGGCGCCACCGCCAAGAATCGATAGCACCCTTGTGGGGGGCGTGTGGGTCTACACTAAGGTTGACACCGGCATCGCGCCGCAAACCGGCGATGTGTTGCGCATCGTTTCCGGCAAGCCGTTCTCTGGCAAGCGCGACAAGTTCCGCATCAACACCTCCCGCTACGCCATAAGAGAAGCCGAAAAGGCTGACTTGAAGAAGGTGCGGGTGGTGCCCAACCCCTACATCATCTCCGCGCAGTGGGAGCTCGACCCCAACCAGCGGCAGATTCAGTTCACCAACTTGCCCAGCAAGTGCGACATCCACATCTACACCATCACCGGCGAAAGGGTCTACACGCTCCACCACGAGCACGAGACTCGGAGCTGGGAATATTGGAACATGCTGAGCTTCAACCAGCAAGAGGTCGCCTACGGGATGTACCTCTATGTGGTGGAAACTCCCAACGGGCATACGCAGGTTGGCAAGTTTGCCATCATCAGGTAGTGGCCTGAGGAGGGAGGCGGTGTGCGCAAAGCCACCCGATGAAAGCGGAAGGAGCGCATCATGAAGAAGTTAACCATACTTGCGGTGTTGGCGCTGGTGTCCTGCTGGGCAGTGGGCTCCTGGGCCCAGGAGAACACGCGCGTGGGGACGTGTGCTGCTCAGTTCTTGAAAATCGGCGTGGGTGCCCGCGCAGCGGCACTCGGTGAATCAGGCACGGCCACGCCCGGCATCACTGGCCTGTACTGGAACCCGGCGGCGGTAGCGGCAGTTGACCGCCTGTCCGCCTTCTTTTCCTATTCATCGATGTACGCTGGTCTGTCCCACAACTTCTTAGGGTTGGCATACCCATTGGGCGCAGGGAGCACGGTGGGCGTCGGCATCACCTACATGACCTCCGACCAGATAGAAATCACCACCGTGGATATGCCGAACGGTACAGGGGCCTACTACAGCCTCAACAACTACGCCGTCGGCCTCACCTTTTCCCGCTACATGACCGATCGGTTGAGCTTGGGGATTACGGCCAAGTTCATCCAAGAGGGGATTTATCGAGAAAAGGCGCGCACGGTAGCCATCGACCTGGGGTCGCTTCTTGACACGGGTTTGCTGGGCATCAAATTGGCAATGAGTCTTGCCAATTTCGGCGGCAACATGCGGCTCTCCGGCCCCGACCTCCGGGTCAGCCACGAGCGGTGGCCGGAGTATACCGGAAACCCCACACGCTACGCGGACCTGAGTACCGAGGTATGGCCGCTCCCCATGATCTTCCGCATGGGAATCTCCTCCAGTCTGGTAGGGGCGGATGGCCAGCTGGCCAGAAGTGAGTCTAACGAAGTGACCGTGTACGCGGACGCCACCGATACCAATGACTCCCTGCTCCGGTCCAATTTCGGCCTGGAGTATGTGTGGAACAACATTGTGGCCTTGCGCGGCGGCTATCGGGGTGTGGTATTGGCCCGCGACGAGCATGACACGTATAACACCTCAAGCTATGCAGTCGGCGCCGGCCTGCATTATGCGGTTGGGGGACTTGACCTCACTCTGGACTATGCCTACACCGACTACCAGGTCCTTGGCAATACCCAGCAGCTGAGTGTGACCCTCAAGTTCTGAGCCGATTTGAGACCTGAGATGCGCCCAGCGGCTTTGGCCGGTGGGCGCTTTTTTTGCGGCAGACCGGTCAAACCCCGAAGCACCTGGGGAACCTTGCGCACGAATTCTTGTTGGGTACGCGGAAGGACCAGGATAGCAACTTCAACCAGGGGGATCACATGAACTGGAGCAAAGGCTCTTTCTACGGACGCCACTTGCCAAGGCCAAACAGGCAGTAGAGGCCGATCCCCATCAAGGCACACATGGCAAAGACTGGCAGCGCTTGCGGCTTTTCGGCAAAGACAAACTGGTACAAAAGGCCGCCGACGCTGATCGCGATGTAGACAAACCCCCTGGTGGAGAACTCTTTCATCAGCGCCTCCTCCAGTCGCGCATTGCCCCGCCAGCGCTCAGCCGATCCCATGCGTTACTGCTTCCGAACTGTTGGGTCAGTCCCCTGTGCCTCATCCGCGGTGGGCGGGGTCTGTCGCTGCCTGCTGGGCGTCGTAGTGACGGGCGATCTCGTAGACAGCTATGCCAAAAGCCACGCTCACGTTCAGCGACTCCTTCACCCCTGCCATGGGGATCTCCACAGCCAGGTCGGCCAAGGCGATTACCTCCTCGGAGACGCCGTGTTGCTCGTGCCCCACCACCAGACAGAGGGGGAAGCGGTAAGGCGCCACCCGAAAGTCGTAGCTGCAGTCGGTGTGCTCCAGCACCACGATCTGCACCCCTTGGGCTTTGAGGGCGGCGACGGCCTGTACCGCCGAGGGGACATACTCCCAGGCTACGGCCTCTTCGGCGCCGAGGCTGGTTTTGCGGATCTCCGGCCTGGGCGGACAAGCGGAGATGCCACACAAGAAGAGCTTCGCCACGCCTGCGCCGTCGGCGGTCCGAAACATAGCGCCCACGTTGTGCATGCTGCGAACGTTGTCCGCCAGAGCGTAGATAGCTCTTGGCGGGCGGTCGGCTGCCCCCAGCGTCGCACGACGTCGGGCAAGCTCCTGAGGCGTCAGCTTGCGCATGGCGCCGCTCCTCCAGGGTGCAGCACCGATGAGTTTCCGCTTGCAAAAGTGACGGGAATTTTGTAGCCTTTTTCCCGTGCGACCGGAGAGGGAGACAATGGGAGCAAGATGTGGAACGGGCTGCGCAACTGATTTCCAACCTGACGGTGCCGACCGTGCTGTCGGCGGGCGCCTTCTGTCTTCTGGCCGTGCACAGCGAGACTTCGCTTGCGCGGGCAGTGATGACCACGGCCATCTGCTGGCTCAGCGGCTCGCTTCTGCCGGCAGCCTACGTGCTGAAGCTGGCTCGTGAGAAGCGGGTGAGCGACAAGCATGTGCCGATCCGCGAGCAGCGCACCAGACCCTACCTGGTGGCAGCAGGTAGCTACGCCTTCGGCTTGCTGCTCCTGCTGTTGACGAGAGCCCCGTTTGAGGTGTGGGGGCTGATGTGGTGCTATGCATGCAACACGGTGACAATCGCGCTGGTCAATCTGCGCTGGAAGATGAGCGCCCACGCCATGGGGGCCGCGGGCGCAGTGGCCGGACTCACCTATGCCTTTGGCGCTCCTGTGCTCCCGGCCTATGCGCTGATCCCGGTCGTCGGCTGGGCGCGACTGCGACTGAGGGCGCACACGCTCGGCCAGGTAGTTGCGGGGGCCTGCGCTGGCATAGTCCTCACCCTTGCGCAGCTCCACCTGCTGGCGGCACTGTTGAGGTGAAGATAGCGGCAGGAGGGTGCCAGACATGGTTGTCATCGACGGCTCCATGGGCGAGGGCGGCGGACAGGTGCTCCGCAGTGCCCTGACGCTCTCCTTGCTCACCGAAAAACCCTTCGAGATACACAACATTCGCGCCAGGCGCCCCAAGCCGGGGCTCATGGCGCAACACCTCAAAGCCATCGAGGCGGCAGCAGCCGTGGGCGGGGCGCAAGTGCGCGGTGCAGAGCTCGGCTCCACGCGGGTGTACTTCGAACCTGGCCGGGTCACGGGCGGCAGCTTTCGCTTTGATATCGGCACTGCCGGCTCCACCTCGCTGGTAGCACAGACTGTGGCCCTACCCCTTGCCCGCTGTGGGACTCGCTCCGTCGTCACCATCACTGGTGGGACGCACGTGCCGTGGAGCCCCTGTTTTCACTTTCTGCAGCTGGACTGGCTGCCCCTTCTCTGGGAGATCGGCTTTCGCATCTCAATGGAGATGGAACGCGCCGGCTTCTACCCGGAAGGGGGCGGCCTCATCCGCATGGTGGTGGAGGCGGCGGGCCAGCTTGCGCCGCTCTTGCGCACCGAGCGGGGAGCGCTGCGCAGCATCAAGGGGCTGTCGGCCGTAGCGGGCCTGGATGTGACTATTGCAGAACGGCAGAGGCGCCAGGCGCTGCGGCGGTTGGCAGCCATGGGGTTGGCTGCGGAGTTAGAGGTGGTCACGCTGCCGGCTCGCTCCCGCGGCACGTTTTTGCTCCTCCTCGCCCATTTCGAGGGAGGGCAGTGTTGCTACTATGCCCTGGGGGAGCGAGGCAAGCCCGCCGAACGCGTTGCGGACGAGGCCGTCGACCAGCTCCAGCGGTTTCTGAACACTGAGGCAGCCGTAGACGAATACGTGGCCGACCAACTGGCGCTGCCGCTGATGCTGGCGCAAGGGACATCCGAGCTGCGGGTAGCACGCTTGACGCGCCACCTTCTTACCAACATCGAAGTGGTCCGCGCCTTCCTGCCGGCAACCATCGACGTGGTCGGCGAGGAAGGGAGCCCTGGGCTGGTGCGCATCCACGGCCCTGCGCTGCCGTAGAGAAACCCTCCTCCCTCCAATTGGCTTTCTGTCCTCATCGGGCTCCTGCCGCGCAAGCAGCTGCTCAGAGCGTGGGTCGGCGCGGCCGGCGCACCAGCGAATTGGCGTCGGTAGTCACATACGTGTCTGCGCCAAGGTAAAGTGTGGGGTCGACCCGCTCGGGACGCAGGGCCCCGTTCTCGTCAAAGCAGTCCGGCCTATAGTGCACAGCCACCACCTTGCCCACAAAAAGGTCATGGTCGCCGAAGGTGACTGTGCTCTCCAGAGTACACTCCAAAATGGCGTAGGCCTCTCGCAGACCGGGAGAGGAGATAACCTGCGACGGCTCAAGTTCCAGGCGAAAACGGGCCACCTTGTCCACCTCGGCACCCGAAACCCTGCCGCATGAGTGGACGATGTCAGCCTTGTCGTTCGGCAGGAAATTGCAAGTAAAGTTGCCTGCGCGACACAAGAGTTCGTGCGTGAAGCGCTTCTTGGTGATTGCCACCCCAAAGAGCGGCGGCGTAAAGGAGAGGGCGGTGTTCCACGCTGCCGCCATAAAGTTCGTCCGCTCGCCGTGCCGAACCCCGACCAGGGTGACGTTCTTCGGGTAGAAATAAAGTGCTCGATAGTGGTAGCAACTCGTTTCTCAGACATAAGGAGGCCACTCCTTGTGCCTTACTGCAGACGCACCTTCAGCTCTTGCTTGACGTATTGCCGGGCTTCACCGAAAAAGGTGACACGGGCCAGGTAGCGATTGCTCCCCTGATAATCCACTTCACCGCCTTGAGCCTCCACAAGAGGACGCTCGGTTTGCAGGAAAAGCTGGTACGTTCGCCCAGCGCGCCCTTCGAGCGCAAGAACGTGCCAGCTGCCCTCAACTCGGTGGTGCACGACCTTGAGCCCCTGAGGGGGATCCCCAATGGCGGGCGAAGGCACGGGCGGGACCACGTCCAGGCCGGCGGTGTAGTCAATTTCCACCGCGGTCGCCTTCGCCAGGGGCAGGCGTACCGTACAGCGCAGCGCCCCCAGGGAGTCAGTCAGGGCAAAGCGCAACGGTGCTCCGTCGACCTGCACGCTGTGTACCACCGACCCGGGCGGCAGGAAAGGGGCGCACGTAAGCTCGAACGTTTCGTCTCCTTGGTGGCGGCATTCGATGCGGAGCCCACCCTTGCGGCGGGTGTAGGTGAAGGCGAAGAGCTGGTCTCCGATGCGAAAGTTGCGCACCTCAAAGCGCTCCCAGGTGCAGGGAGGCTGAGGGCTGAACTGGACGGTCTTTTGCAGGGCGTCCCCGCTTAGCCCTAGGGTGCCGCGCACCAGGGCATGGACAAATTGTGAGGAGCCGAAAAGCTGGTGGGGCACAGAGGTGTCAAGGGCACGGTAGCGATCGCCGGCAAGGAGTTCGGTGTGGTAGCCGAGGGCGTCCGCCGCGGTCAAGCGGGCCAGGTCCATGAGGTGCAGAAAGCCGGACACTGAGCGGGCATAACGATACTCCGCCATGGCCGCGAAGCCGGTCAGGAAGGGCCAGACCGCGCCGTTGTTGTAGCTGAGCGGCTCATAGGCACTGCTCTGATTGGAGAGCATGCGCGTGCCCCAGTCCGTGCTCAACTCCGCCGAGGCGAAGCGGTCCAACATGGGTGCTGCCTCTGCCGGAGGGAAGAGGCCGAATAGCAGCGGCACCGCAGGCCAGCTGGTCACCTCGTCGTTGACGCCGCCGTCCTTCGCCACGGCGAAGTTAATCAGGCCCTTGTCTGGATTGGGAAAACGACTGTGCAACGCTTGTAGCGCCTTACCGTATCTGGCGTACGCGTCGTTGGCAACTGACTCCTTGCCCACGGCTTTGGCCATGAACTGCATCGCCTCCAGAGCTTGGACCCACATGGCCGCCAAGTAGACGTCCGTGCGGATGTTTTGGCGCAAGGAGCCGAGCTCCGCCGCGCCGAGACCGGCCTTGCTGTGATCCAAAAGACCGTCGCCGTCTTCATCGCAGGTGAGGCACCAGCGGTAGGCCTTCATGATGGACTGCCAGCTTGCGCGCACAAAAGCCACGTCGCCGCTGGCGCGCAGGTAGTCGGCCATCTGCACCAGGTAAAAGGGCGTTGTGTCGCCGTGGATGTAGCCGTAGGGGTACTCCTGGAACCAGGGGATGAGCCCCCCGGCCTGGGAGAGCTCGTGCATCATCTTGCCGTCGGCACGCTGGTAGCGTTGCAAGAAGGAAAAAGCCTGACGTACCGTGGCAAAGTCGCCGTAGGCGTTGAGCGCCATAGAATTCATGAATGCATCGCTGCCAAAGAACCAGGCGAATCCGGGACGGCGTCCCACACCCGAAGTGCCGTAGCCGGCGACAAGGCCGCGCCCCAAGTGCGGATTGTCGACCAGCCCTTTGTCCAGTGCTACCCGTGCCCATTCGTAGGCCTTTTCAAGCTCGTCGTCAGGCAGATGGAGGACCAGCAGCTCCTCGCGCAGCCGCTGGTAGTGGGCGCGGGTGCCGGCCAGGAGTTCCTCCGCCTGGGAAAGCAGCCGGCGGTACGTAGCCTTTACCTCGTTCAGGCCAGGGGTGATGCTTCCGGCAATGACGATGGGCAGAAAATGGGTGGTGGCTTCGCCAGGGTCCACGGGAATTGTGAACCGCATCGGGTTGCTGGCCAACTCGTGTGCAGGCGGTGAGGATTGTGGCCGACCGTAGGGGGAGCCAATTACTCCAGAGAACTTGAATCGACTCTCGGAAATCACGTAGAGCCGGTCCTGTTCATCCCAGTAACAGAACTGTCCCCCCATGCCGCCAGGCCACATCGGGTTGAGGTCCGGGAAGAAGCTGACCGTCAAGGAAAGGGGGCTCCGGGTGTCCACATCAAGCAGGATGATGATGCCAGGCTCCTCCAGAGGGGCAAAGCAGGTCTGCCGGAGCGTGAAGGCAGGATGCGAATAGACGATGGTCAAGGCCTCCGGACGCACGATAACGGTGCGCGCGATCTGCGCAGCGTCGAATGGGTATGCCTGGCCCTCCATGAGCACTGACAATTGCAGCCCGTGCAGGAGCTTGAAGGGATAGACCCACGCCTCGAAGACCCCCTGCTCCAGGCCCAGCAGTGCCGCCTTCCTGCCTACGGCTTCGCAGTAGGTGCCGGGCTGCACTGGCCGCGTCAGAGTAAGCGGCCCATCGTGAATGAGAAATTTGGGCAGCGGTTGCCACTGCTGCTCGCTCGGCAATGCAGAGACTTCGACCGCGCACAACACGGCGGCGCAACACGCAAAGAGGATGCGATTCATGGATGTGGCTCCTTGTGGGAAGGACGGCGCGGCCCGGTGCCGGCCTTGTAGTGGTTGCTCACTTGTCGTCCGGTTGCTTAGCTTTTTTGGTCGCAGGCGCTGGTGAAGCCACACCGAGCTTCTCCTCCGCCCGCTTGATCTGCTGTCGCGTATAGCGAAGCTGCCCCTGGTATTTGAGGATCTTCCTGGCAACGCGTTTCTTCACGGCGCACCTCCCTCCCTAAAGACTTTGATCTGAGCCACGCGTGCCCCAGCTGCCTTCGCTTGGATCTACCATGTGCTTTTGGGAAATCTCGTGGAGCCGTCGCCAGGGTGCCGTCACGATTTGCGGAGCAGGGACATGGCCAGGAACACTGCCCCGACCAGCACAAGGACCACACCCCATAACTTGCCGAATACGTGGCTCAAAATCATGAACAAGGCTGCAGTCACGATGAGCATGATCGCCACCGACAGGCTGCTTGTATCCTTGGTGAATGCATAGAGAAGAAGAAATGCCCCGCCTGGGGCCACCAGCAAAAGCGGCCACAGCTGCACCATGTTGTCCCAGCCGGCAACAGCGCAGTAGAGGAACAGAAGGCTGGCCAGGCCCAGCATGGTGCCGCTCAACAGCAGTGACACAGCGCGGGGTCCGGTGAAATAGGCGGTGGCCATTGCCACCCCGATGGTCAGCGGGATCAGCGGCCAGAGGGCTGCCATGCTAAAGAGCTTGGCCGCCGCCAGCAACACCACCACTCCGCCCACGATGAGCGCGACGCCGAAAATGCGCACACTTGTGGTTGACATGACCCGTCCTCCTGTGCAACGGTTGACTTGCTCCCCTCGGGCATCAACGACGGAACAGGCTCTTCACGATGTAGCCGGCAATCTGGGGGTTCTCCTTCAGGCGCCTGGTGGAGTAGGCATACCACTGCTGGCCATACGGCACATACACCCTCAGGCGGTGCCCGGCATTGACGAGGATGCTCCGCAGGCGCTCTGTTACACCCAGTAGCATTTGGAACTCGTACTGGTCTTTGCGCAGGCCCAGCGTATGGATGATGCGCAGGGCGTGCCACACCAGCCGCTCATCGTGGGTGGCAATGCCGACGTAGCAGCCGTTGCGCAGCAAGAGCTCGGCAAGGTAAGCAAAGTTGTCGTTGATTATCTGCGGGTCCTTCCACGCGATCTGGTGTGGCTCCACGTAGATTCCTTTGCACAGGCGGATGTTGGCCCTGTGCTTCAGGAGTTGATCGGCGTCCGCAAGGGTGCGGCGCAAGTAGGCCTGCAGCACGATGCCCACGTTGTCAAAGCGCTCGCGCAGCCGGAGATAGATGGCAATGGTGTCGGAGGTGCACGAAGAGTCCTCCATATCAATGCGCACGAAATTGCCATGGCGGGCGGCCTCCGCCACAATCCCCGCGACGGTCTGGTAGCAGAACTCCAGGTCAAGCTTCAGTCCCATCTGGGTCAACTTGAGGGAAACGTTCGCGTCCAGGTGGTTGTCGGCAATTGCCTGCAGGGTCTGCACGTATGCCTGTGCTGCGGCAGTAGCCTCTTCGCGCCGGGTGATATCCTCTCCCAGCACGTCGATTGTGGTACACATCCCTTGCGCGTTGAGTTGACGACTGACCCGGATGGCGTCCGCCAGGGTAGGGCCTGCTATGTAGGGTTTGGCGAATTGCTTCACGATGAAGCGGGGGACTGCCGGCATGAACAAGACGATAAGGCGATTCAGCAGCTTCATGGCAGCGTTTCTCCACCGGTCAAGCGAGTGCGCAGCTGGACTGCGCCCAAAAATACAACCTTCTGGTGCAAATGTCAAGCGAAAAGCAGCGGGCAGGGGGCAACTTTTGCCTTGCTTTTCTTTTGGCAATGGATTATATTAACGCCGGTTACGGCAGTGAGGGCGAGTGTTGTGAAAAGGCGTAAGGTCATCGGTATTGCCAATCAAAAGGGCGGTGTCGGCAAGACAACTACCGCTGTCAACCTTTCTGCCTGTTTGGCTGTTGCAGAGTATCCTACCTTGCTCATCGATATCGATCCCCAGGCCAATAGCACCACCGGCCTTGGTATTGACCCTCGTTCCGCCGCAGCCAACATCTACAACGTGCTCATTGACGGGACCGACATCAACTCGGTGATTGTACGCACAGAGCTGGAGTACCTCGACCTGGTGCCTTCGTCCATTGACCTGGTAGGTGCGGAAGTGGAGCTGGTCTCGGCGATGTCTCGTGAGCATCGCTTGCGGCGCGCACTGGAGAGGTTGGAGCCGAAGTACCGCTTTGTGTTCATCGACTGTCCCCCGTCGTTGGGCCTGTTGACCCTGAACGCCTTGACCGCTGCCGATTCGGTGCTCATTCCCATTCAGTGCGAGTACTATGCCTTGGAGGGATTGGGGCAGCTGTTGAACACGGTGCGCCTGGTGCAAAAGCACCTCAACAGCGACCTGAAGGTGGAAGGGGTGTTGCTGACCATGTTCGACAGCCGTCTCAACCTCTCCCTGCAGGTAGCGGAAGATGTGCGCCGCTACTTTGAAGGGCGGGTCTTTTCCACCGTCATTCATCGCAACGTCCGCCTGAGTGAGGCCCCCAGCTTTGGCAAGCCCATTATCCTCTACGATGCCATCTGCACGGGGGCAGAAAACTACATGCAGCTGGCAGAGGAGATTATCAGAAATGGCTCGTAAACCTGCGTTGGGCAAGGGTCTGCGAGCACTCATCCCGGAGATACCTCCCGATGAGCAGGGAGCGGTAGCCATCCAGGACATTGCGGTGGAGAGCGTGCTCCCCAACCCGTTCCAGCCCCGGGAGCATTTTGATGCAGAGGCCCTGGAGCAGCTCAAGGCGTCCATCGCCGAGAAAGGTCTGGTGCAACCGATCACAGTGCGCCGTTATGACGGGCGCTATCAATTGATCGCCGGCGAACGGCGGCTGCGCGCGGTGCGAGAGCTCGGCATTGCAACAATTCCTGCCTACGTGCTGGATGTGACCAGCGATGAGGAGATGCTGGAGCTCTCCCTCATCGAAAACATCCACCGGGAGGACCTCAACCCCTTGGAGGTGGCACGGAGCTACCAAAGGCTCATCGACGAGTGTCACCTCACCCAGGAAGAAGTGGCGCAAAAGGTTGGCAAGGATCGCTCCACGGTCGCCAACTTCCTGCGACTGTTGAAGCTGCCACGCCGGATTCAGGAGAGCCTGGCCAATGGCGAGCTGAGCATGGGCCATGCGCGTGCTCTGATTACCCTCAACAACAGTGAGGACCAGATTCGCATCTGGCAGCAAACCGTCAAACATGCGCTGTCGGTGCGTCGGGTGGAGCAGCTGGTGCGCGAGGCTCTCCAGGGGCCGCATCCGCCCAAAGAACCTCCGCGGGCGCTTCCTCCAGAAGTGCGCGACCTAGAGAACCGGTTGCGCCACGCGCTGGCAACTCAGGTGCACATCAAGCCCCGCGGGCACAAGGGGACCATCGAGATCGAATACTACTCAGACGAGGATCTCGAGCGCCTGGCCGGCATGATCTGCCGTGCCACCTGACGGCATCTGCACTGATCCATAGGAGAGCTACCCGCTGTGACCAAGCATAAGCGACACAAACGCAGTGTATCGGTGCTCATCGTCCCCGATGACAAGGGGGAGCCCATCACCTTCACGCTGAGCAACCGCCGGGTGCAGTGGCTCAAGGTGGCAGGGGTGTTACTTGGACTGCACGTCCTCCTGGGCTTCGGTGCGTACTGGCGTTACGCGGTGGTGCATCGCGAGAACAAGAGGCTGGCCGTCGTCAACCAGGAGCTCAAGGAGAGCACAATACGCATCGAGCAGCTGAGCAGCGAGCTGGCGGCACTTGAGGAGTCACATAACAAGATTAGGGCCGCGTTGGGCATCGGTGTGGAAACCAGTGGCCGCAGGACCGGAGCTGCCGCCCCCAGTGTGCGCCGGCCGGTGCAGGAGGTCGCAACCGGTGGGCCGGAGTATCCGCCCAACGGCGACACACCCAGGCGGTCCATGGCCTTCTTCGAGGACAGCGGCAACAAAGACTCACAGTACGCGCGAAGCCTGCCCACGCTGCTGCCGGTGCAAGGCTACATGAGCGCACGTTTCACCGCCACCGCCGATGAGAAGGGCAAGATACACCCAGGAGTCGATTTGGTGGCTGATCTCGGCACACCCATCCGCGCGGCGGCGGACGGCTTGGTGGTCTTTGCCGGCTGGACTCAGGACCTCGGCAACATGGTGGTCCTGTATCATGGCAACGACATTTTTACCATTTACGGACACGCGAAGCAGCTGCTGGTATCTTCCCGGGACTTTGTGCGCAAAGGCGACCACATCGCGCTGGTGGGGAGCTCAGGCGAAAGCTCTGGCCCACACCTTCACTTCGAAATCTGGAGAAACGGCGTAGCAGTGGATCCGGAAGACTACATTGTGGCGTTCAGAGAGTAAGGTGCATAAAAGGCAACGAGGTGGGCATGTCGTGGAAGAAGGATGCAGAGGATGTGGGAAAAGGCGGGGAATTGAGCACGATCATCGGACGGGGGAGTGTGATCGAAGGTTCCGTGACCGTGGTGAATAGTCTGCGAGTGGATGGCCGCATCAACGGGAATGTGTCCACTCCCGAGTCGTTGGTGGTTGGCAAGGACGGGGAAATCAAGGGGGAAATCAGCGTGGGAAACGCGGTCATTGGCGGACGAGTGGAGGGCAAGATACTTGCAAAAGGGAAGGTGGTCCTGGAGGGCAAGGCCTACTTCCGCGGCGAGCTTCGCACCACCAAGCTGGTGATCGACGAAGGTGCCTTCTTCGACGGCAGTTGCCACATGAGCGAACAGGCGCGCGATAAGAAACAGGTCGTCCGGAGGGACGCACCGGGCGAGGTGGCATCCGTGACCACCGACTGACGCGTGGCCGCAGCACCGCCGATCCTTAACGCACCAATAGGAAAGATAGAACCGCACTCTTCGGGCCGGAAAGCCGAGCGGAGTGCAATTTTCCTTGACATAGTGGGAAAATGTTCGTATAATACGGCGTAGGCAGTGGTTGCAGGCAGCCGAACCGGGCAGAAGGAATATAGCAGGCGAGCGGAACGATGAGGTCATCAGGGCAACACAAGCATTGGAAGAGATTGCGGTTTGGTGCTCTCCTGCTGGTGGTCTGTACGCTGGCTGGCCCACTGGCCTATTCTCCCCCCGTTTTCCCCTCACGTGCCGGGCAGGATCTTGCCGCTGAGTTCGAAGAACGCCTGCGCGAGTACGTAGCCTGGCAGAGTGAAGGGTTTCTTTCTTGGCTTGTAGCCAAGGAAAAGCAGCTTGTGCAGCTTATCGAGCTCGTCACCCGCGAGGGGCAGATCCGCGCTAAGGAGGGACAACCACTCCAGGAACTGGGCTTCCCGCTCCTTTACGGCCCCAGTGACTCGCTGGCAGCCGTCTACGCCTCCGAGATCGAACAGCTGCTTGCCATTTACGACGATCTACGCAACCTGTCTGCCTCAGTCTCTGGTGAGGACTTGCACCTTTGGGAGGAAGTGGCAAAGACCAGGGACCAAATTGCCGCCGCTCTTGAAGACCGCAAGCTGTACGCGCAGGTCGGCTACACTCCTGCGGATCTTGCCGGACTGATCAGCGAGTTTTCCCACGAGCTTGACTCGTTGTTGGCAGTCTATGACCGTTTGGACTTTTTGGAGCGGCAGCCTGCTGCCGGCAATCCGGAGGTGCAGGCAGAAATTGCACGCCAAAAGGCACAGATCGCCTCAGCGGTCGCGCAAGTCCGTCCCCCGGCGCCAGTGTCCCAGCGACTTGTGGACGCGTACCTGGCCGAAGCGGACAGCCTAGTGCGCGTGCTGCGTGCGTTGGACACCCTCACCGCTCCTGCAGGGGACAGTGTGGCCGTGGTCAAGGAGACCGTCCTGCGCACAAAGTGGAACCTGTTGCAGAGAATCGATGAGCGCATGGTGCGCCTGGCCGGTTACCAGGGGCCTCTGCCCGGCTCGCGTACGACTGTGTCCGAGTTCCTTGCCGAGTGGGAAAAGGAGAGTTCTTCAGATCTGGAGCCAAGCTTTACCCCCTACCTTTACGCCAAACGCAGGCTGATCTCTCGGGGCACTGATGCGCAACGTGACCGGATGCTGGCCCGTGAGCTCAAAGATGCCCTCGGCAACTATGCAAAAGGCGACTATGTGTTGGCTGAGCTGCAGCTGGCAGCGGTCTTGGAAGACTATGGTGACTACTACCGTGGCCTTGATCCGGTGACGTTTTATTGCAGCGAGTGCTTCTTCGCGCAAGGCTACCTCGACGCGGCACAGGCAGGCTACCAGGAGATTGTGGAGAGGCAGCCGGGTTCCGACTACTACGGCGAGGCGCTCCTCCGCCTGATGCAGATCAGTGGGGTCTACGGGCGGAAGGGGGACTTTTACCGATATTTCGAGCAGCTGATGGCAGCCGCTGAGCGGGCACACCCCCAGGAGCTGAATAGAGCCATCCTGCTGGCAGGCCAAACCATGTTCCAAGATGGTCGCCTTGAGGACGCCCTGCAGACGCTGGCCAAGATCCCCACCACCTCGCCGCAGTGGTTGGAAGCTCGTTTTCTGAGTGGCGTCATCCATGCTTCCCAGAACCGCTACGACGAGGCGGTTGCCATTTTCTCTTCGCTTGCGGAGCGCCCGACCTTGCCGTGGACGGACCAACGTGCCGTGGAAATCCGCAATGGGGCACTCCTGAGGTTGGGTCTGATCGCTTATCAGCGTGGCGAACACAGCCGCGCTGAGGAGTACTTGGCGCGAGTCTCCTCCGGTTATGCAGAGCGAGACCGGAGCATCATTGCGGCGGCATGGGCTGCCTTCAAGCAAGGCAACTATGAGCTTGCCCTCACCACTTGTCAACGGTTGGTAGCAGAGTTCCCCGCTTCGGCCTATGCCCATGAGGCTTTGGTGTTGGCCGGCCACTGCAATCGCATCCTCGGCAAGAGCGATCAGGCCTTGGCTACGTACCGCTATGTGGTCGATGCGCAGGGTGTGGTTGGCATCGCGGGGCAGTATCAGGCCGAGCTGCAACGCCTACTGGCGCAGGTCCAGGCGTTGAACCGCTTGGAGCGAGAGGCTCTTGACCGACGTGACATGCTGACCTACCCCGAGGTTGTGCGTTTGCGGCAAGCTTTGCAGAGGTCTCTGGAGGGGGTACGCTACCGGTCCAATTTCGGGGTGAGGATCGTTGCGGACTTGAGCGAGGAGACCCAGGGGCTCCTTGACCAAATTGAAGCCCTTGGTGTGCTCATCGCCGATGCGCAGGCTGCCGGGCGGCAGGACCTGGCCAGCGAGGCGGAGAAAAGGCGCTTCCGCCTCTTGGAGATTCTCGCTGACCTGCAGCGGCAGCCGGTGAGTTTGAACTCCAGTTATCTGGTGGATTTTCCCGCGGTGGCCAGGGAGATGGAGACGCGCTATCGGGCGCAGTCGATAGCGACCGCGGTGCGAGAGCTTGAGGCGGAGCGCAATCGCCTCACGGTTGCCTTGGAGGGGCTGCGACAGCTCCAGGATGGCAGTGGGCAGACGCCCTTTAGTGCCCGCTTTGAGTTGGAGCTGATCGAGCGGCGTCTGCGCGGGTTGCAGAATGACCTCAGTCGCCTCCGCATGTGGATGGCCAACCAGCCCCTGGCGCAGATCGACTCTCAACTGCAAGAGTGGGCCGATCGCGCCGGTATAGAGATGACCGATGCGCGATATAGTTCCCTGCAGGACCAGGAGGCAGCCATTGCCACGTATGCGAGCCGTCTTGCTGCAGTGAACAGCCTGTTGGAGCAACGGTGGCAGGCGCTTGCCGCCCATCTTGCGCGTCTTGATGAGCAGCTGGCCGCGTTGCAGGCAGAGGCACAGGCGCGCCGAGAAGCCCAAGAGCGGGAGGAACGCGCCATTTACTTCAAAACCGCCTATTTCGACACCACTGAGAGGGAGCAGGCCCCGCCGCGCGAAGCCCTGCCGCGTCGGCCGAACTAATGCGGATGAGACCCATGCGCATACAGCCCAGATGGTGCCCGGCAACGATTCTGCTGGCCATAGGGATGACCTTGGCGACCACCCTACCTTGTCCCGCTCAGACCCCTGCTGACTCGCTGGCGCAGGTCCTCAGAGCCTTGTTTGGAGACAGTGCGGTGGCCACCTACTCGCTGGAGGAACTGCAAAGCTATCGCCAGCTGTACGCACAGCAGCTGGCGGCAAGCGAAAAGCAGCGAGCAGCCCTCCGCCAGAAAGGTATTCGCGATGCCGAACTCTTTATCACCCAAAACCCCAACAGCCGCATACTGGACGAGGTGATGGTTCGCCTTGCGGAGCTCTGTTATGAGGAGGCTGAGGACCAGTACCTGGCTGCCATGCGCCAGTACGAGGAAACCCTCGCCGCCTTTGAAGCCGGGCAAGTCACCACAGCCCCAGTGGAGCCACGCAAGGACCTGAGTAAGCCCTTGACGCTGCTGCGGACCGTCGTCGAGAAATACCCTCATAGCCAGTATGTGGACGATGCGCTCTACAACCAAGCCTACATTCTGGAGGAGCTCGGCCAGGACACCGCAGCCGTTGCCCTTTACCAGCGGGTGGTGGAGGAATTCCCGGCCAGCAACTATACCCCGAACGCGTTGATGCGCATCGGCGAATACTACTTCAATCCGCCCCGCAATGCTCTCCGCAAAGCCATTGAGGTCTATCAGAGGATCCTCAATTTCCCCGATAGCCCTCGGTTTGACGAGGCCCTCTACCGCTTGTGGTGGAGTCACTACCGGCTGAGCGAGTTTCCCCAGGCGGTGTCGTACTTCACCTTGTTGGTTGACGATCTGGACCGCTACTCCCCACTCGACCGTAGGGGAGCTTTTACCAATCCCGCACTGCGGGATGAAGCAATTGAGTACATTGCCATAAGTTTTCTGGACTATGGAGGGGCGCAGCGTGCTGCCGACTACCTACGCGAAATCGGCGGACGGCCCTATGGCGCTCAGATCCTGAAACGGATGGGCGACGCCTACCTGAAAGAGAAAGAGGAATTCGATAACGCCATCTACGCCTATCGTCTGCTACTGGCGCTGTATCCAGAAAGTCCTCTGGCCCCCGCGGTGCAGAGCCGCATCGTCGAGGCCTATCGGCTCCGCAAGGACGAGCCAATGGCCTATCTCAGCCGCAACCAGCTGGTGAGCCTATACAGTGAGGGGACATCTTGGTGGGCGAAGAATACTGATCCCCAGGTGAGGGCCGAAGCACTGCGTCTTGCCGAGGCAGCGTTGCGGGACAACATCGCCTTTCTTTACCAGCAGGGCCAAGCCACGGGCGACCGCGATTTCTACGAGCAGGCGGTGAGCGATAGCCGCAAGTACCTGGAACGCTTCCCTGCTGATTCCAGCGCGCCGCGCATTCACTGGAACATGGCGCTGACTCTGGATACGCATCTCCACGACTACGCTGCGGCCTACGAGGAGTACGTGAACATAAGCCGCAAGTACTGGAACTCGCGGTATCAGCGACAGGCGGCCGAAAACGCCGTGGCCCTTGCCAGGGATGCGGCGCGCGAAGAGCTGAGCGCGGCTGAGGCCCAGGCTGCAGCAGCGCGGCAACAACCGCAGACCGGTGCGGTCACCAGGGAGAGTGCAGCCACCATTCATGCGCGGCTGGTCCATCCCCCTACCCCTTTGCATCCGGCTGAGGTGCGATTGGCCGAGGCCTATGACAACTACATCATGCTCTTTCCGCATGAGCCGCAGACGGCGCGCATGCTTGTCAATGCGGGGGCGCTCTACTACAATCACAACCAGTTCAAAGAGGCGCTGAAGTATTTCAAAACGCTCATCAAGCACTTTCCAGACAGTGAAGAGCTGGCCGATGCGCGCTACATCATCATGGAAAGTTATTTTGGCAAGATGGACTTTGCCAGTGCGGAGATTGTGGCCAAGCGCATCATCGAAGAGAACCCCTCGGCAGACCTGGTGGCGAAGGCGCGTAGGCGACTGGCCGAATCGATCTTCCTGGGCGCTGAGCTGCTGGCGGAATCGGAAGAGCATGGCAAGGCCGGAGGGGAATTCGCACGCGTGGTCACCGAGGTGCCGGACATTGAGTTCGGCGACCTGGCCTTGTTCAACGCCGCGCTCGAATTCGACAAGGCCAAGGACTTTAATCGCGCCATTGAGACCTATCTTGAGCTCCTTGCCGGCTGGCCAGCCTCCGGTTACCGCTTCGACGCCCTGAACAATCTGGCCTTTGACTACCGTGAAGTCGGTGACCCCCACAACGCGGCCCTCACCTACAGGCGCCTGGCAGAGCTGCACCCCGATCCGGACAAGGCCAAGGATGCGCTCTACAATGCAAGCGTCTGCTTTGCCGCCGCCGAGGAGTGGGAAGAGGCCATTCGGGTCAACAGGTTGTTCGTGAGCCGCTATCCTGAGGCGCCGGAGACTGAGGACCTCACCTATGACATCGCCGGCTATTATCTGAAGCTCAGGGACTGGCCGAAAGCAAGCGAGGCGTACGGCGAGTTCGTGGGCAGGTACCCCACCTCGCCGCGGGTGGTGGAGAGCTACTACCGAAGGGGAGAGTACTTTCGCGAGGCGGGTGATGGGGAGCGCGCAGCTGCTGAGTATCGGAAGGCAGTGAACAGTCACGAGGAGCTGAAGGCGAGGGGCCTGCCAGGCAACGACTTTTATGCGGCAGAGGCGCTCTTTGCACTCGCGGAACTCGACTATGGGAGATATGCCGCAATCCAACTCCGGTTGCCTAAGACGGAGCTGCAACGCAGTCTGCAACAAAAGCGGGACATGCTCCTGCGGTTGGTCAAGGACTACACGCGCGTGGCCAGCTTTGGTACGGTGCGCCTTTACGAGGCTACCTTCCGGGTGGGGGCATGTTACGAGGAGTTTGCGCGGAGTTATGCTCGCCAGGAGATTCCCCGCATGGACGTTGCTGAGGAGGTGGTCGCGCGTAACGAGGCCGCTGATGTGGCCGCTCAGCTCTACCGTCGTGCCGCCGACTCCTATCGCACCTCCATAGGCGTGCTCACCAGACTAGCGGAGGAATACCGCCGCCAGCTCCCTGTGCCGTCGGGTGCCGACTCCTTAGAGATTGCATCCAGCGACAGTGTCCTGCGTGTGGCAAATCGCTGGATCGCGCGCTGCAAAGAGAAGGTGTGCGAGAACCTCTATGCCATCGCTGAGTTGAAGAAAACCTCTGCGGAAAGACTGCTGGCGGTACCGGTACCTTCGGGATTGGACGTGGTGACCGCCGTGGAGTACCGGCGCCAGTTGCTGGCGGTTGCCGTCAAGCCACTTTTGGACGCTGCCATTGACGCTTACTCCGAGTGTGCCCAGGAAGGGCAGAGGCTGGGCATCGAGAGCCAACTGGCCAAGGACGCCAGGAGCGACGTCATCGAGGTCTCGAACATGCTCCCGGACCTCTACGCGGCACTGGCGAAGGAAGCGCTGGACGACTATGTGAACAGGGAGGCGCAGTACCTTGCGCTCCTGGAGACCGGCGCGCAGGTCACCCAAGCAGGCGAAGACCCGGTGGAAGTGGCAGACCAGATGGCCAATCTCTTGGAGTTTGGCGCGGCATTTGCAATCAACTTCGTCAGCGAGTACCAGCGGGCGCTCCGGCGCGCCCAGGAATATGGTTTCGACGGTGAGGGGGTGGCCAGGACTGAAGAGAAGCTGACGCAAAGTCTCTTCGACTATGTGGAGCGGTTGGACAGCCTCTGCCACCGCACCAGAACGCACAAATATGCCTTTGATGCCCGGTACCGAGAGCGGCAAGAGCCATCATACCGAGATGCCATTCTGACATTTGAGGATAACTACCTCGCCGGGATGGACGGACTGGGGCGCATTTTGCGCACCGGCGTGGCTGCCTGCGACTCATTGGGGATTGACAATCTGTGGACCAAGAATCTGGTGCTCCATTTGGCGCGCTTTGAGCCCGACACCTACGCGCCACGCGTGGGATTGAGCGTGGCGGCTGATTCCGTGACGACCGATCTGCAATGGCGCGTCGCTTCGGGGTACACGAAGGGTTGGCCGGCCCTGGATTTCGCCGATCAAGCATGGGCGGTGCCCCATGTGGTAACACCTTCTCGCGAAGCACGGAGGCCGGCAGGCCTGTATCTGTGGAGTGTGCGTCCGGAAACGGTAAGCGTTCGCTTTGACTCCCTCACCCAGGCCGTTGTGGCAGAGGTGGCGCAGCGTCTCGGTCCGGTGAGCTATTTGCGCCGCACCTTCAGCTTAGAGGGACTGCCGGTAGCAGGACAGGTGCGCCTGGCAGCGGATGGCTCGTACAACCTGTTTGTGAACGGCAACTTTGTCGCACAAGTGGTGGAACCTGCAGAGAAACCCCTTGGGGTCTATGTCCACGATGTGTCCGAATTCCTGCGGGAAGGGGCGAACGTGGTAGCGGTGGAGGCGCGCGACGTGGACGGGGAAATCGAGGGCATCAACCTGCTGCTGAGCTGGCGCAGCCTTCCTCAGTGGCAGGAAGCGCGCCAACGCCTAGCCCCCATCGTGTTGGACGAAAAAGAGCGGGAGCGGCTCCTGCAAGAGCGGGAGCGGATCCCCTAGGCTGAGGTAGCATATGCGCATAGCGTGGATTCTGGTCATTGCGATCTGGGGAGTAGTGCTGGCACAGGCCTGGCCGGTGGCTGCTCAGGATGCCAGGCCGGCTGCACCGCAGCAGGTCAAAGAGGAGGTTTTGCCTCCCATTGTTATCGTCGCTGTGGTTGAGAAACCCAGCGTGGCCCTCCTCCCCAAGCGCGTCAAGCCGGAGTTCAAGACGCCGCTCTTTGTGGAGCGCAGCTTCGACCGCGAACTGCGCGAGCTCCCTTTGCCTGGGGCAGGGGTGCAGGAAGAGCTGGAGTCTGCCAAGAGGATCCGGCGTCTGGAGAAGCTCCTCGTTCGCGAAAAGAAGTAGTATTGCTGCCATGCCAAAGGGTGGCGGCTCCTGCTCGGCCATCCTGTCACTCTCGGTGAGCAGCACAAGGAACTCATACATGGAGGTGTTGCATGCTTGAACTTGTCAGCGGTTTCAGTCCCAGCAGCGCGGGATGGGTGTTCATGTGGATCCTCCTGTTTATCGCCGCCGTGGCCGTGGCCATCTTCATCGAGCGCTTTATCTACATTAAGATAAAGAGCGACATCAATGCGGCCAAGTTCATGGCGGAGATTCGCAAGCTGGTGAAGGCTGGCGATTACCGTCAGGCTCTCGACCTATGCGAGGCCGCAAAGGATCGTGCCTTGCCGAGGGTTGTTTCTGCCGGCCTGCAGAAGGTGAGCGAGAAGGAAAGGGTGGACTTTCGCTCCATCCAGAATGCCGTGGATGAGGGGACGCTGGAAGTCATCCCGAGGCTGCAGAACCGCACTGGCTATCTGGCCATGATTGCCAATGTGGCCACCTTGATCGGCCTGATGGGTACGGTGTACGGGCTTATCGTCGCCTTCCGCAGCGTTTCCGGTCCGGGCATCGACCCGGCGGAAAAGGCGCGACTGCTGGCTGCAGGCATCGCCGTGGCGATGAATACCACCCTCTTCGGCCTCATCATCGCAGTGCCCACTATTGTGGGTTACACGTGGTTGCACAACAAGACCACCAAGATCATCGACGAGATCGATGAGCACATGGTCAAGCTGATCAACCTGATAACTGGGAACCAATAGCATGGCGTTTCGACCGTCGCTGAGAAGTAGCCGGACCTTTGCGGAGCAGGTGGAGATCAATCTCTTTCCGGTGATGAACCTGATGGTGGTGTTGATCCCCTTGCTGCTCTCCACGGTGACCTTCGTGCGGATTGGTGTTATCCAGCTCGACCTCCCGCCGGCGTCGCTGGTACCGGCCAAAGAGGCTGCGGGCATGCCGCGGGAGGAGGCGCGGACCCTGGACCTGTCGGTGACAATCACTGACAAGGGCTTCTACCTTGCCAGTGCGCTGGGGGTGTTGCGGGGCCCAGACGGCGGTCCGTACATCCCCAAGAAGCTGGGCGCCGACGGGGAGGAGGTGTACGACTATGAGAGGCTGTCCAGCGTCCTCCTGGAGATCAAGCGCAGGGTGGAAGGGCGATTTGCCGACGACCAACGCGTCATCATCCAGGCCGAGCCGGGAGTGCGCTACCAGGTAGTGGTTTCGACCATGGACGCGGCGCGCACCTGCGAAGTGGACGGTCGCACCGTGAGCCTCTTCCCGCAGGTGGCGTTAGCTGCGGGGATGCTCTGACCTGGAGGGTCGGGTAAAGGCGAACGCTTCTCTTTGGGAGTAAGTAATGGCATATATCCCTTCGCGTATCAAGAAGCACGATACCAATCCGGGCAAGCAGTTCCTCAACCTCACCTCGCTGATGGACATGTTCACCATCATCTTGGTGTTCTTGCTCAAGAACTACTCCACCGAAGGGGCATTGATTCACCCTTCGGAGAACTTGACCTTGCCCAAGTCCACGGTGCAAACTGCCCCGGAGACAGCGTTGGACGTGATCATCTCCAAGGAGACGGTTGTGGTGAACGATGACGTGGTGGAGTTGGTGGCCAACGTCGCCCGCCAGGAGGGTTTGATCGTACCACGGCTCAGGGACAAACTCAAGGTGTATGCGGATCGTGCCAAGGAGGCGGAGCAGAAATACGGGATCAAGTTCTCCGGGAGGGTGAACGTCCAGGCCGACAAAGATCTGGAGTACGGGGTGCTAATGAAGGTGCTGGCAACGTGCGGGGCCTGTGACTACTCCAATCTGCGTTTGGCAGTGTACCAACTGGAGCGTGAGGTAGGCAGCGCGCCTGAGCAGACTCGCTCGGAGTAGACGAGCCGGCTGGCATTGCCAGCGGAGGAGTATTGTGGCTGCAAGTCAGATGGTGTTGCCCAAGGAATACCGCAAGAGTTGGATTGCAGAGGTCAACTGGACCTTTGTGACAATTCTCTTGGCGTCGATCGTGGTGCACTTTGGCCTGATGGCCTTGCTGGTGTCGCGGCCCAAGCCGCCAGAGGAATCGGGTGCCATTGCATCCGCCCAGGCGCGACTGGCCACGCTTGTTGTCCGCCATGCCGTCCCGCCGAAAGAGCCGGTGGTTTCGAAGCGGGCGACGTCGGTTCCAACCGAGAAGGAAGAGCCCCCGGTTGCAGAGGGTGCCGCCCGGCGCACTTCAAGGGCCGAGAGCGGCTCCGCCATCCAGGTAGGTGAAGGCGGCGCGGCTGTGAATGAGGCGCCCCTGTCACCTGCTCATGCGCGCACACGGGAACGCCTGGCAGCAGAGGCGAGAGCTACCGGTGTGTTACGACTGCTCACTTCGACCTCCAGCACCTCGGCAGGGGGACAGGAGGTCCAGGCCCTGCTCGGTGGCGAAACGACAGGGTCCGATCTGGACGCCGTGCTCGGGGGCATTGGAGGACTCAAGAGCACCGGCCAGCCTTCCCAGCAGCGCGAAGTACGCGGCACGCGGGCCACGGAGGCAGGCACTATCGATACCCTGGTGGGAGAGCTTGGCACGGCCACCTCTTCGACCGTGGCGAGGGGCGGCAGCCTGGTTGTGGGGCCTGTGACCCCCTTGACCCGAGAGGGAGAAGTGACTACGCAGGCAGGCCGCGATCCAGACCAGGTGGCAAGAGTGGTCAATGGGCATAACGATGCCATCGAATACTGCTACCAAAAGGAGCTTAGGCGAAACCCGACGCTACGGGGGAAGCTAGTCGTCCGCTTCACCATCAACCCCCAGGGGAAGGTGAGCACCGTCACCATCGTTTCGTCTACCCTCAACAGCCCGGAGCTAGAAAACTGCATCCTGCGACGCATCCAACGCTGGGACGATTTCGGTGTGGTGGACGCCTCCAAGGGCGAGGCGACGTTCCGTCAAGTGTATACCTTCGGGTTCTGAACGAGCCGGTGAGTCGGAGGGAGAGACCGGTAGCCCTGCATTTGGGAGCCTCGTCGCCTGTGCACCGTGGCGTACTGGCCACGGT
>JBBIKH010000009.1:27002-32100 GCA_037445575.1 bacterium | reverse complement strand
TCCCCTGCGCGCCCACGAGATAGACGCCGAGCTCATTCTCAAGGCGACCAAGGTGGATGGCGTCTATGACGCCCACCCCATGAAACATGCAAACGCCGCCATGTTCGACACCATCTCCTACATGGAAGTAGTCAACCGGGGGCTGAAGGTGATGGACGCTACAGCCGTCACCCTGTGCATGGACAACAAACTGCCCATAGTCGTTTTTAACCTCAACAAGCCCGGCAACTTGTTACGGGTGGTTCTGGGTGAGAAGGTTGGCACGAAAGTGAGTGGTGAGAGCAATGGCTGACAAACCCGAGACGATTCTTCAGGATGCCAAGCGGCGCATGCGCGCCACCATCGACAACATCGGTGCCGAGTTGGCCAAGCTGCGCACGGGCAAGGCCTCTGCCGCCCTGCTGGACGGGGTGCGCGTGGAGTACTACGGGGCGCAGGTGCCCCTCAAACAGGTGGCCAACATCGGCGTGCCGGAGCCGCGCCTGATCACCATCCAACCGTGGGACCGCTCGGTGATCGGGGCGATCGAGAAGGCCATCCTCAAGGCCGACCTTGGGCTGAATCCCATCAACGACGGCCACCTCATCCGGCTGCCTATCCCCGAGCTGACCGAGGAGCGGCGCAAGGAGCTGGTCAAGATCTGCAAAAGGATCGCCGAGGAGGGCCGCATCGCCGTGCGCAATGTGCGTCGCGACGCCAACGAGAAGCTCAAGCAGGCCGAGAAAAACCACGAAATCTCGGAGGACGATTCCCACCGCTACCAGGAGAAAGTGCAGGAGCTGACCGACGAGATCATCAAGGAGATCGACCAGCTTCTGGAGAAGAAGGAAGCGGAGATCATGGAAGAGTAGGCCTGGTGGGGCGAAAGCGAGCGAGGGCGTTGCACGGCCGTCGGTGCATACCGGCGGCCGTGCTGTCTGCGGCCGAATAAGGAGGGAGGTACGTGCGCAAGGAGACGATGACACCGCGGGAGCGCTGGCTTGCCGTGCTCACCCGCCAGAAGCCAGATCGGGTGCCCATGGACTATTGGGCCACCCCGGAGACCACCGAGCGATTGCTGCGTCATGTGGGCTGCAGCAGCAAAGAAGAACTCTTTGCCGCCCTGCACATCGACGCGGTGGTACGGCTGAACCCCCGCTACGTCGGCCCGCCGCTCCCGGAAGGGACCGACGTGTTCGGCTGCCGCTTTCGAGAAGTGGACTATGGCACCGGCACCTACAGCGAGTGCATCTCCCACCCTCTGGCTTTGTGCAAGTCGGTGGATGACATTGTGCGCACCTACACTTGGCCCGATCCGGATTGGTGGGACTATTCGGACATTGCCAAACAGGCTCAGGAGAACGAACGCTGGCCCCTGGCTGGAGGGCTTTATGAGCCCTTCTTGACCTACAAATATTTGCGCGGCGACGCCCAGGCTTTCATCGATCTGGTGGAGAATCCGGAGATGGTCCACTACTGCCTGGATCGGTTGCTGGAGCTGTCGTACCAGGAAGCGCTGCGCACTTACGAGCAGGCGCCTGGCCAGGTGACCTACACCTATGTGGCGGAGGACATGGGGGGACAGCATGATCTGCTCTTCTCGCCGGCGCTGATCCGCGAGTTTTTCTTGCCGCGGATGAAGAAGATGATCGACTTGGCGCACCAGGCGGGCGTCTTTGTGTTTCACCACAACGACGGGGCCATCCGGCGCATCATTCCCGATATGATCGCCGCCGGGATCGACATCCTCAACCCGTTGCAGTGGCGCACGCCCGGCATGGAGCGCGAGGGGCTGAAGCAGGACTTTGGCCGGGACGTGGTGCTGCACGGCGGGGTGGATAACCAGTACACGCTGCCCTTCGGCACGGTGGCAGAGGTGCAGCAGGAGGTGATCGACAACCTGCGCATCCTGGGGGAGGGTGGTGCCTACATTCTGGCCCCCTGCCACAACATCCAGCCGCTCACCCCGCCTGAGAATGTGGTGGCCATGTACCAGACCGGTTTGGAGTACGGCTGGCAGTAAGCCGCTGTTCAGCCTGGGTGCGCCAAACAAGGCCACTCTTCGCCCACCAGGCTTTGTTCCCCCATAAGCAAGCGGTTGTCTGCCGCACGTTGCCCGAGCCTAAAGAGGGGCACCTCGGCTCAGCTTCCTTCGGCGAGCACCGGGAACTCGGCAATGCGGATGTTGGTGCAGCCGTAGGGGATGAGCGTCAATTCCTCAAGAGGTTGGTCAGAGTGCACCGGGCTCGGAGGTGTCTCGCCCGCCCAGCCGTGTTGGAGCCTCCAGTTGGGGAGCAGCCTCCCTCGTACCCTGGCGACGATGCCTGCGCCTTCCGGCGAAAAGGGCGGGGTGCCTATGGGGCGCTCCGTAAAGCTGAGCGATGCCTGCGGGTCGTGCGGATCGATGTGCAGGGCATAGTTCCAGGGCGTGGTGGGGTAGACCTCCCAGTCGGCATGCGGTGGCTCGCGATGGGGCTTGTCCTGGTTGACCTGCCGCCACTGCTCGCCGATGAGGAGCGCATAGACCAGGGGCCCCCGCTCGATGGCCACCGCGTCGTTGTAGCGACGCTGGGTACGCGCCCGCATGGGCAACGTCAGCGTGAATCGCCTGGTGCCCTGCCACTGTTGTTCCACCTTCAGGAAACTGCCCGGTGCCGCAACGCCAACTCGGCCGGGGAGGTCAACCCCAGCCCCTTGCGCCCATGCTGGGATGCGCAGCCAGAGGGGAAAGCGCACCGGTCTGGCGCTCTCCACCGTGAAATGGAGCTGTTCGCGGAAGGGATAGTCGGTCTCCAACGTCACGGTTACCGGCACACCTTTGATGGTCACCTGCGCCATGCTCGGGGCGTACGCGACCGCTGCCAGACCATGGTCAGGGGTGCGCATCCACAGGTGGGCGGCGAACTTGGGCCACCCCTGATGCATATTCGCCGTGCAGCAGCCAAAGTTTGGCTCCAAGCCGTAGATGTTCGACTCGGGTCCGTTGGTGGTCCACAGGTGCTGCTCGTTGATGGTGCATTGCACCTGGTTGACCTGCTGGTCGTATTGGTGCGCCCACATGTCCGGCGAGAAGGTGGCGGGCAAAGCGTTAAAGGCGATCTTTTCCAGCCGGTCGCCGAGCTCGGGCTCGCCAAGGATCGACAGGAGGTGTTCGAGCGAGTACATGAGCTCCACCACCGCGCACAGCTCGGTCCCTTGCAATGGATTCTTGCCGGCCAGGCATTCGTCGCCGCTAAAGACCCCTGTGACCTGGCCGTGGTAGCGATCAAGCAGGGCCAACATCTCGAAGGGGAAGCTTCGGTCCTGGGGGGTGTTGCTTAGTTGCCACCACAGGGCGGAGGCCTTGACTGCCATGGCGGTGTTCACCACGTGCTTGGTCCATTTCCACAGGCCACGGCGCGGAGTTGGCACGGTTACGTCCTCCTGCCGGTAAAAGGCCGGATAGTCGAACCCCTGTTCGTGGTGCAGCCGGGCCAGCTCCAGGAGCCAGGGCTCGCCGGTGTGCCAGTAGGCGTAGAAGATGGCGATGAGGTTTTCGAACCAGCGGAATTTGCCCCAGTTGAACAGAGGGTGCACGCGCAGGCTCTGATGCATCTGGCGGAGGCAGCGCAGCACCGCCTGCAGCGCGCGATCGTCCCCCGTGGTGTGGTGGTACTCAACCAGCACCTTGTTCATGAGGAAAAAGGCCCAGAGGTCGTACTGCTGGCGCCCTCCCTCGGCAGGTGGGACGTAGGGTGCGTACCAGCCGTCCTGGCGTTGGCCGGCGAGAATCTGCTCGATGCGGGCGGTGGCTTTCTCTTTCAGAGAGGGGTCGTCGAGAAGCCAGGCCAAGGGGATTAGCCCGTCCAGCCAGTAGGGGGCGCGTTCCCAGCCTTCGGCCTCGCCGCCAAACCATTTGCTCTGCGCCACGTCGGGCCAGAATTCGTCCAGATGGCCGGTGAGACCGTCGGCCTGAATGCGCAGCTGCGTGCGGAGCCAGCCCAACGGGCGGATAGCCGTCACCGGCAGGGGGCTGAGCATCGGCGGCCGCAGGCCCTTGCTGCGCGGTGCCCGCCACGGTATCCGCAGCCGCGGGGCGGAAAGGCCGCCACCCTCAGCCGGCACGAACATGGTCGCCAAAGTTCCTGCACCCATCGAAGCCAAAAACCCACGCCGACTCATGAGCATCACCGTTTATCCTCCACCTTTGTCCGCGCTGGCTCCTCACTCGCCGCAGTAGTAAGCTATCATGCGCGCGATGGCCCGCTGGCACACGCGACAGAATTGATCGTCGGGACTGGAGATCATCAGGCAGTACATCATCGGGCGGTACAGGCCTTTAGAGGCGTACCCTGCCCCCTCAAAGACCCCGACTTTGTCGCGCAGGTGCGCATAGTGCGCGCGCACGCGCTCCATCTCTTCATCCAGGCGGGAGGTCTGTTTCCGGTACTTGGCGCGTACCTTGTCAACCTGCGGCTGATCCGCTCCTGCCCGACGCAGGCGCTCCATCTCCTCCATCATGGCGCGGTTTATCTTCTGCCGTTCGCCCTGCAGGCTGTCGAGCTTTTCCTTGCCATACTCGGTGGGCAAGGTGAGTCCAGGTGAGACCAGATCCTTCCACTTGAGCAACTCCGGGTTCAGGAAGGCGGTGATGTTCGGTTCTAGCGGCTCTACACCTGGGGGGTAGAATTCGTTGTATGCCACCTCCGAAGCATAGTACTCGTCGGCCAGGCCGGCGAACGAGTGACCCAGTTCATGGAGAAACACGCGCTTGCTCGCAGGGTGGTCCACCGTGGTAATGCAATAGTCGTTGTAGATGCCGCCACCGCCGTAACGGGAGCTGTTCACCAACACCACGATGGCGTCGTACGGCACCTGGGCGGCGGTCGCGCGCAGGAGCCAGTTCTCCTCGGTCAGCATGTAGCGGTCCAGGTCGAAGGCATTGAACGACGCATTGAAGGCGGTGTGCTTGAAGGAACCCTGGCGCGGCTCATCCATCCCCGCCTCGACCGAGGGCTTGAACAGGCCGCGCACATTGATGCGATCGCTGTGTTGCGCGTAAGGGGCGGTGCCGAGCAGGTGCCCTGTGAAGCGGTCGACGTCCTGGTGGAATTTGTCGCGGTCGGCCGCTGTGTAGCCC
>JBBIKH010000009.1:8749-26992 GCA_037445575.1 bacterium | reverse complement strand
AAATCGACGCATCTTACCGCAGGGCCGACCACGTGCGCCTCATAGACCCCCGCGTCGCCTGCGCAGGTCTCGCGAATGAGGTGATAGTCACCAGGATCGATAGCGGTGGTGAACACAGGGCGAGGAATGTTGGTGCGGTCGCGTGCCTCGACTACCAGCAGCGCCCGATGTTTGGGGAAGGGGACCCGCACCGCCCGCTGGAACACGCGCTTGCTGTGCTGCAACGCCGGGGTGGTGGTCTTGTACTCCCCGAACATGCAGTCGAACCCGCGGGAGTAGATGAGACGATTGCTGGCGACGTCATACAGCTTGACCAGATAGCGGCCGTTGTTGAAAGGGTCGAGGAGCTCGGTCTTGGTCTCGGGCCATGTGTCCTCTTGGTAGGCGCGGTGTAAGGTGATGAACTCCTCGTGTGCGTCGCCAACCTGATAGAGCTCCAGGCGCAACGCCTTGTCCACAAAGAACTGCTCAAAGACAACCCCTTGCTGTCCCAGGGCGACTGAGGCGAGGAGGACCTGAGCGGCAAGCAGCATCAATCGCATGCGCATAGCTAGCTACTCCTTTGTCGATTTCACGATGGTGCTGGCGATGAGCTTGTCACCGGGCGTCGCGATCGCACGGGGACGCCCTGGTACAGGGAACGAACAAAGCTGTGCAACCGGGTGGCGAACTCGGCCACGTCGGGTTCAGCGTACCCATTGCCCGCATAGTATTGGGTGGGACCGATGACGATTGTGCGCGCTGGCGGATGCACGGCGATGGGCACCACCGGCAGCGATTCCCCGGTGCGGTCGTGGTACATCTGGCACAGGTGCACAAAGCCGAACTTGAACTGGTAGATCATCGTCTCCGGGTCCAGAGGGAGGGCCGGGTCTTCCGGAAAGATGAGCACATGTCGGCCGCGCCTCAATAGCGCCAAACTGCGCCTGAAGGCGGCGCCGGTCCAAGGGCCGTGCGTCTCCACCGGCACGCACCCCAGCCCGCGCAGCAGGGGCACCGTGATCATGCTGATCAACTTGGCCAGGCTACGGCCGAAATAGCCCTGCAGGTGGAGAGAGGGTTGGACAAACTGGGCCAGAAGATAGTCCGGCGAGCGGCGGCGGTCGGTGAGATCGGCAATCACCCATGCATGGAAGCGCAAGGGGAGCGAGAAGAAGAGCATGACCGGGCCGGTACTTCCCACATGGTTGGCTACCAGCAGAGAGGGGCCGGTCTTGGGGAGATTGGGCAGGCCCACCACCTCGTAGCGAAAGAAGAGGCGCAGCAGGCGAAGGCTCTTGTACAGGGAGTCCGACAATCAGCCTCCTTTCTGTGGGTCCTCGTGTGCCGGCATTTTTTGCGTTGTGCCGTCTCGGCGGTCCATATCTTAGCAAAAAAAGCGGACAGACGCAAGCAAATTCTGCACGTGCCCTCCAGCGCGCGCCCGCAGGTGGCCTGGGCAGTACAAGGCACAATGGGATCTGCTCCATCCGCTGGGGGCATGTCAGCCTCTCCGTGTCCGGCGCACCTGGCTTTCCCGGGGATGCTGGCCCCGGAAAACTACACCCTGCAAGGTGGACTCCATCCCCGAGGCCGAGGCGGGGAAGTTTTGCTTGACAGGGAAAGAGATTTTGTTTACCTTTGGGGCATCGATTTGGTGGTGCAGGCGTTCAGAGGATATGGGCCGTGGCGAGTGAGGAACAGACCGGCGGTGGGCAGAGCCCTATCGCAGCGCGCAAGGCCGATCACCTGGAGATCTGCCTGTCGCAGGACGTGAGCTTCCGTTCGCTGCGCAGTGGTTTCGAGCAGATTCAGCTCATGCACTGTGCTCTGCCGGAGGTTGCGTTGGTGCAGGTGGACACCAGCACCAGCTTCCTGGGCAAGGTGCTGTCCATGCCTCTGATGATCACGGGCATGACCGGTGGTTTTGCCCAGGCCGAGGAGGTGAACGCGGCCTTGGCGCAGGCATGCCAGCGGCAGCGCGTGGCACTCGGCCTCGGCAGCCAACGGCAGCTGTTGGAAAACCAGGATTATCTGCGCAGCTTCAGCGCCGTGCGCGAACTGGCGCCGGACATCCCCCTGGTGGGCAACATCGGGGCGGCGCAGGTGGCGCAAAAAGGCGGGTTAGCGGCTGTGGAGCAGATCATGCGCCTGGTGGCGGTCGATGCGCTGGCCGTCCACCTTAACCCCTTGCACGAAGCGCTCCAACCCGAAGGGGATACCGACTTTGGCGGCGTGCTGGTTGCCTTGCAACAGTTGGTGGAGGATCTGCCTGTCCCCGTTATCGTCAAAGAGACCGGCGCGGGGATTTCCCGCGAGGTTGCTCTGAGGCTGGTGGACTGTGGGGTCCGTTACATCGATGTCAGCGGGGCGGGTGGCACCTCCTGGGCGGCGGTGGAGTACTATCGTGGCGCCCAGCCGCGTCTGGCGGAAAAGTTCTGGGACTGGGGCATCCCCACGGCGCTCTGCCTGCAGCAACTCCGCTCAATCCCGGGGCTGTATCTTATCGGGTCAGGTGGAGTGCGCGACGGAGTGGACGTTGCCAAGGCACTGGTGCTGGGCGCGGAAATGGCCGGAGCCGCCGCACCATTTCTGCGCGCCCTGTTCCACAAAGACGGATTGTCCCTGGAGGCGCTCATTGAGCAGTGGCGCCAAGAGTTCCGCCTGGCGATGTTCCTCACCGGCTGTGCCGAGGTGAACGAGCTCAGGCAGGTTCGCTACTTTGTCAAAGGGCGCTTCATGGAGGAGCGGTGAGGTGAGCCTCCTGGAGAAGAAGTCGCACGAACTGCAGCAACTGGTGGCAGCGCAGTTGGAGCAGATCTGCCTGGCGCAAGAGCCGCTGCTCCTCTACGAGCCGGTGCGCTACGTGATGGCAAGCGGCGGCAAACGCATTCGGCCCCTGCTGGTTTTCCTTGCTGCGGAGGCAGTGGGGGGCGATGCCGGCCAGGCGGCGCATGTGGCGGCGGCAGTTGAGCTCCTGCACAGCTTCACCCTAGTGCACGATGACATTATGGACCAGGACGACACGCGCCGCGGCAAGCCTACGGTCCATGCCAAATGGGATGTGGGCACGGCCATTCTGGCGGGAGACGGGCTGGTGGCGCTCGCCTATCGCGCTCTCCTCAGCCGGCCGTCGCCACGCCTGACGGAGATGGCCCGCGCCTTCACCGAGGGAATTGTGGAGGTCTGCGAAGGACAGGCCCTGGACAAAGAGTTCGAGACGCGGCGCACGGTGACGATGGATGCGTACCTGGCGATGATCGGCAAAAAGACAGCCTGCCTGCTGGCAATGTCCTGTCAGCTGGGGGCGCTGGTGGGCGGCGGTGACGAGCAGCAGGTGGCAGCGCTGGGCAGCTATGGCCGGCACCTGGGCGTGGCCTTTCAGATTCAGGACGATCTGCTGGACCTGCTGTCGCCTGCGGCAGTGTCGGGAAAGCCGCGCGGCAGCGACCTGGCGCGGCGGAAGCAGACTTTTCTGATGGTGGCGGCCGAGTCGCGCATGACCGCCGCGCAACAGCAGTGGCTGGCCGCGTACCTTGGGCGGCCCCTCAGCAACGGGGAGCTGGACGAGCTGGAAGCGTTTTTCCGTTCCTTGGGAGTTGTCGCCCAGGCAGAGGCCATGGTGCGCGATGAGCTGGCCGCCGCACGCGGAGCGCTCGCCAGCTTGACGCCATGTGAAGCGGTGGAGGCACTTGCCGAGCTGAGCCAACAGCTGGCGGCCAGGGCCGCCTGAGGGCGGCCAAGAACAAGCTCCTTCGACCGCCGTTTCGGGATTGATTCTTACATGAGAAATGCATATAATTAGCCTCCTCATGTAGCCGGGCAGATTGTGCATGTCAGCAGAGCTTGCGCTGATTTTTCTCTTGGGGGGCATTGTTGCCACCGACACCACCGCGGCTTTCCAGGTGCTGGTGTCGCACCCCTTGGTGGCCTGCACCCTGGCGGGGTTAATACTGGGCGACTTGCAGGTGGGGCTCACCATGGGGGTGCTGTTGGAGCTCCCCTGGCTTGCCGAGGTGCCGGTCGGCGGCGTGCGCATCAATGAAGGGAACGTGGGAGCGCTGGTGAGCGCCACCCTTGCTGTGGTCCTTTCCAGGGCGGTCAACCGGCCCGAGGTGGTGTTCTTTGTGACGATTCTGTGGGGCATCGCCGTGGCCTTTGTCGGCGGCTGGGTAGTCATCGCCTGCAGGCGGGTGAATGTGCTCCTCCTGCATCGGGCTGACGCAGCTGCTGCGCGTGGTGACGTGCGGGGCCTGTCGGCCTGCCATGTGGGCGCCATAGCCTTGATGGCCGTCGCCGGCGTTCTCATGACCTGCGCCGGGGTCCTGGGCGGGCTCGCGGTACTGCCGCCGCTCGTAACTGCGGTGCCCCCCTCCTGGGACGCCGCCTTTGGCCTGACGCGGGCGGTGGTGCTCGGCGTGGGCCTTGGGGCGGTGTGCGCATTGCTCCTCAGCCGCAAGAACTTGTGGGCGGCGGCAACGGGCCTGGGCGCGGGTCTGGTCTGGCTCTGGTGGGCGTGAAGGCGAAGGGACTGTCCTATGCGGGCGTTGGTGCGCAAAAGTGATCTCTGGCGGGTGTGGTGGCGATCTTTCTTCATCCAGGGGTCCTGGAATTTCGAACGGATGCTCGCCCTCGGCTTCTGCTTCGCCCTGATCCCCGTTGCCAAAAGAGTGGCCAGAAACGACCAACGGCGGGTGGCCTTTTTGCAGCGCCATTTGCAGTTTTTCAATACCCACCCGTTCACGGCGCTGTTGGTACTCGGCGCCGTGGCCAAGTTGGAGCAATCTGCTCTCCGGCAAAAGTGGCAGGAGGATCGGCCGATCCGATTGTTTAAGGAGCGGCTGTGCGGGCCGCTGGGCGCCATTGGTGACACTCTTTTCTGGGCGCGCGCCAAGCCTATCGCCGCCATGATCGGCGTCATTGTCGCCATGCACGCCGGTTGGTGGGCGGTGCCGCTCTTTTTGGTCGTCTACAACCTGCCGCACCTGTGGTTCCGCGCGCATGCCCTGTTCCAGGGGTTCCGGGAGGGGTTCGATGTGGTACGAAGGATATCGGTGCGCAGGTTTCAGCCCCTTGCCGATCGCCTGGCCCTGGCAGGGGCGGCGGTCCTCGGCGTCGTGATGGCGAGCAGCCTCAGGTGGCTGGGCCCACCGCGCGCGGTGTCGATGGGAATGTGCGCCGGCTGCGCCCTGATTTCGTGCTTGGCGCTGCGCAGTGGCAAGGTATCGCTGCCGGCGCTTATGGTGGGCCTGTTGGTGGTGGGGGTGTTGGTAGGCGTGGCTGCCTCCTGAGAGCCGCGCCCTCATGGCGAAAGTGTATGCCCAAGAGCGCATGATCGTTAAGCAGTTCACAATCAAAAACCAACTGGGGCTTCATGCGCGCCCGGCGGCGCTGTTCGTCAAAACCGCCGGCAAGTTCAAGTCGCAGGTGTACGTGTCCAAGAATCAAGACGGCCGCGAGGTGAACGGCAAGAGCATCATGGGGGTGATGATGCTGGCGGCCGAAATGGGTAGCACCATCACCGTGCGCGTCGAGGGTGTGGACGAAGAGGCGGCCATGGCGGCCCTGGAGGAGCTCATTGACGTGCGCACGTTTGATGAAGAGTAGCCGGCAACAGCACGGCACATGGGTGTGGTAGAAGTGACGCAGGACAAGCAAGAACAGAGGCTCGAGGGCGTGGCTGCCTCGCCGGGCATAGCCATCGGGCGGGCATTCGTCCTCGGCGGCGACGTGGTGCACATCTTCCCGCGCGTGCTGGCGGAGGAGGAGGTGCCGGCCGAAATCGAGCGCTTCAAAGCAGCGGTGGAGCAGGCGCGGCAGGAGTTGGAGCGCATTCGCCACGAGGTGAGCAAAGAGCTGGGCGAAGAGAGCGCCAAGGTGTTCGACGCCCACCGGATGATGCTCGAGGACGAGCTGGTCATCGACGAGACCATCAGGCGCATCCGAAACGAACGGAAGAACGCCGACCTGGTCTTTTACGAAGTGATGCGCGCCGTGCAAAGCAGCCTGGCCGCAGGGGGAGACGAGTACCTTCGCGCCCGGGCAGCCGACGTGCGCGACGTGAAGCGGCGGGTGATCCGCCACATCCAGGGGCAGCGCCACGACCATCTGGCGCCGTTGGCCGAACCGGCCATCATCGTGGCCAGTAACCTTTCTCCGTCAGACACGGTGTCGCTTGACAAAGCCAAGGTGCTGGGCTTCGCCACCGATCTGGGCGGCCGCACCTCCCACGCGGCGATCTTGGCGCGCTCGCTGGAGCTTCCCTCGGTAGTCGGGTTGGGCAAAGTCTCGTCTATGGTGCAGACCGGCGAGTGGATGATCCTGGACGGGCTGCACGGGCTGGTGATCGTCAACCCAACCCCTGAAACCATTGCCCAGTACCGGCAGCGCCAAGAGGAATTCTGTGAGGTTCAGCATCGTCTGGAGCGGCTGCGCGATCTTCCGGCGCGCACGCTGGACGGCAAAGATGTGGAACTGTCCGCCAACATCGAGTTTCCAGAAGAGATCGACTCGGTGGTGGCGCACCGGGCGCAGGGCGTGGGCCTCTTTCGCACGGAGTACCTGTACCTTTCCGGCAACGGCCTGCCTGCGGAGGAGGAGCAGTACAAGGCCTACCGCATGGTGGTGGAGGGGGTGGCGCCCCATCCGGTGATTATCCGCACCTTTGACCTGGGTGGGGACAAGATCCCAGAGGAGGAGGGTGGGCCACCGGAAGCGAACCCGTTCTTGGGGCGACGGGCGATCCGCATCTGCCTGCAGCACATCGAGCTGTTCAAGACGCAACTGCGCGCCATCCTCCGCGCCAGCGCCGATGGGCAGGTGCGCCTGCTGCTGCCGATGATCTCCTCGGTGGACGAGCTCCTGCAGGCCAAGGGGGTCATCGCCGAGGTCAAGAAGGAACTGGACGAGCGCGGACTTGATTATGACCGCGACATCGAGTTGGGGATTATGATTGAGGTTCCGTCGGCGGCGCTCACTGCCGACCAGCTGGCGGCGGAGGTGGATTTTCTCAGCATCGGCACCAACGACCTCATCCAATATACCTTGGCCGTGGACCGCGGCAATCAACGGGTGGCCCATCTGTTCGAGGCCTACCATCCGGCCGTGTTGCGCCTCATTCGGCAGGTGGTGGAAGCGGGCCACGAGCGCGGCATCTGGGTGGGCATGTGCGGCGAGATGGCCAGCGATCCCCTCGCCACCATGTTGCTGGTGGGCCTTGACCTGGACGAGCTGAGCGTCAGCCCGGTGGACCTGCCGCGGGTGAAGGAGATCGTGCGCGCCATCTCCTACGAAGAGGCGCGCCAGGTGGCGGAGCGCGTATTGCGCATGCGCGCCGCCGGAGAGATCAAGTCCTATTTGCAGGGGGTGATGCGAGAAAAGTTCCCAGAGTTGATGGAGGGCGTGTGAGGGACCAGACCAAGCCGGAGCCAGTGCCCTACGAGCTCGATGCTGCGCATATGCGGGAGATCATTCGCGCTTTCCCTTCTCAGCTCACCGAGGCGCAGCAGCTGGGGCAGGGCCTGAGCCTGCCTGCTGACTATGCGGGCGTGCAGGCGGTGACCTTCCTGGGGATGGGAGGGTCAGCCATCGGTGGTGATCTGCTGCGCTGCTACTTGGCAGATGTGATCAGCGTGCCGATCATCGTCAACCGCGACTACCACAACCCCGCGTTCGTCGGTCCGACGACCCTGGTCATCGCCTGCAGCTACTCGGGCAATACCGAGGAGACGCTTTCGGCGTACGGTGAGGCTAAGGAACGGGGCGCAAAGCTGCTGTGCATTACCTCGGGGGGGGAGCTGGCAAGGCGGGCCGCGGCCGATGGCGTGCCGCAGGTCACCATCCCGCGAGGATACCCGCCACGGACTGCCTTGGCCTACCTGTGCGTGCCGCCGCTGGTAGCCCTGGCCAAGCTGGGGTTGGTTCCGCCGCAAGAGGAGCCGATTCAGGAAGCAGCAGCCCTGCTCACGGGCCTGGCTGCGGAGTACGATCGTGCGCACGAGGGGAATCCGGCACTGCGCGTGGCCCAGCTCCTGGAGGGCAAGCTGCCCGTCATCTACACAGCACACGCCTGGGAAGTGGTGGGCATGCGTTGGCGGGGACAGCTGGCGGAAAACAGCAAAGTGCTGGCCTACAGCAGCACCTTGCCGGAAATGAACCACAACGAGATCGTAGGCTGGGGTCTGTTGGAGGCGGTGCACCGCATGGTGCAGGTGGTCCTGCTGCGCGACCACCAGGATCACCCGCGCGTGCAGCTGCGCATGGAGTTCATCAAGGAGTTGATCATGCGCCACAGCGGCCCCCCGGTGGAGCTGTTCGCACAAGGCCGCGGGCGCCTGGCGCGCATGCTGTCGCTCATCCACTTTGGCGATTGGGTAAGCTACTATCTGGCGCTGCGCAATGGAGTGGATCCCACTCCGGTCAAGATAATCGAGTCGTTGAAGGAGCATTTGCGCAACTCGTAGGAGCGCCGTCTGCATCGGCGGCGGATGACAGTAATAACAGCGGTGTGGGTTGCCTCCAGACCGCTCCACCTTTCACTTCACACGGGAGAAAGACCACATGGTTGACGGACTTTTCACCTCGGAGTCGGTGACCGAGGGCCATCCAGACAAGATCGCTGATCAGATTTCTGACGCAGTGCTGGACGCAGTGTTTGAACAGGACCCTTTGGGCCGGGTTGCGTGCGAAACCTACGTCACCACCGGCCTTGCCTTAGTGGGGGGCGAGATCACCACTGACTGCTACGTGGACATCCCCACTCTGGTGCGCGAGACCATTCGCAAGATCGGCTACACTGACGCCCGCTACGGATTTGATCACGCCACCTGCGCGGTGATTACCACCATCGATCAGCAGTCGCCTGATATCGCCCTTGGCGTAGATCGGGCCGGGGCCGGCGACCAGGGGATGATGTTCGGCTTTGCCATCAACGAGACCCCCGAGCTGATGCCCCTGCCTATCATGCTGGCTCACAAGCTGACACGGCGCCTGGCAGAGGTGCGCAAGACGGGCAAACTACCCTACCTCCGCCCGGACGGCAAGTCGCAGGTCACCGTGCGCTACGCCGACGGCAAGCCCCTGCGTGTGGAGGCGGTGGTGATCTCCGCCCAGCACGAGCCTGATGTCTCCTATGAACAGATCCGTGAGGATATTATTCAGCAGGTGATCCTTGCGGTCATCCCGCAGTCGCTCATTCAGCCGGACGCCATCAGGTACTACGTCAACCCAACCGGCCGCTTTGTGATCGGCGGGCCGCAAGGCGATACCGGCCTCACCGGCAGGAAGATCATCGTTGACACCTACGGCGGCTACGCTCGTCACGGGGGCGGATGCTTCTCGGGCAAAGATCCCACCAAAGTCGACCGCTCCGCCTCCTACGCCGCCCGCTATGTGGCCAAAAATATCGTGGCTGCAGGATTGGCGGACAAGTGCGAGCTCCAGGTTGCCTACGCCATTGGCGTTGCCGAACCGGTCTCCGTCAGCGTCGATACCTTTGGCACGGGCAAAGTGCCAGACTCCCGCATCGTGGAGCTCGTCCGCAAGCACTTTGATCTCACGCCTGGCGGGATGATCGAGATGCTGAACCTGCGTCGGCCCATTTACAAGGCAACTGCTGCCTACGGCCACTTTGGCCGCACTGAGAAAGAGTTTACCTGGGAACGCACAGACAAGGCCAAAGATTTGGCCAAGGATGCGTGATGCACGGAGGGAGGGATGCAGTGGACTATGACATCAAAGACATAGGCCTGGCCGAGGAGGGAGTGCGACGCATTGCCTGGGCCGATAACGACATGCCGGTGCTGCGCCTCATTCGTGAGCGGTTCGAGAAGGAGAAGCCGCTGCAAGGGAAGCGGCTGTCGGCCTGCCTGCATGTGACGGCCGAGACTGCTAACTTGATGCGAACGCTGAAGGCTGGTGGGGCAGATGTGGTGTTGTGCGCCTCAAACCCCCTTTCCACCCAGGACGACGTGGCCGCGGCGCTGGTGAAAAGTTATGATGTGCCCACCTTTGCCATCAAGGGCGAAGATAACGACACCTACTATCGCCACATTCGCGCAGCCATCGCCCACCACCCGGCAATTACCATGGACGATGGCGCCGATCTGGTCTCCACAATTCACTTCGACTATCCCGAGTTGTGGCCCCAGGTGCTGGGGAGCATGGAGGAGACGACAACCGGGGTCATTCGTCTGCGCGCCATGGAGCGCGACGGCGCGCTGAAATTCCCGGTCATCGCCGTCAACGATGCCATGACCAAGAACCTGTTCGACAACCGCTACGGCACCGGCCAGTCCACGGTGGACGGGCTCATTCGTGCGACGGACGTGTTGTTGGCAGGCAAGACAGTGGTGGTGGCCGGGTACGGCTGGTGCGGCAAGGGGTTCTCTGCGCGCTGCAAAGGGATGGGGGCAAACGTGGTAATCACCGAGGTCGACCCCATTCGCGCCCTGGAGGCGGCCATGGACGGTTTCCGCGTCATGCCCATGGCCGAGGCCGCCAAGATCGGCGATCTCTTCTGTACGGTGACCGGCGACATCAATGTCATCCGCCCGGAGCACTTTGCGGTGATGAAGGATGGCGCCATTGTGGCCAATTCTGGTCATTTCAACGTGGAGATCGACATCCCCGGCCTCCAGGCGATGGCGGTGGAGTGCCGCAAAGGGGTGCGGCGCTTTGTGGACCAGTATGTGCTTGCCGACGGCCGCCGCATCAACCTGGTAGCAGAAGGGAGGCTGGTGAACCTGGCGGCAGCAGAAGGGCACCCTGCCTCGGTGATGGACATGAGCTTTGCCACCCAGGCGCTGGCCGCCGAGTGGGTTGTCAAAAAGGCGGGCACCTTGGAGGTGAAGGTGCATCGCGTGCCATCCGAAATCGAGGACTGGATCGCACGCCTCAAGCTCCAGACGATGGGCATCACCATCGATGAGCTCACTGAGGAGCAGCGTGCCTACCTTGCCTCCTGGGAGATGGGAACATGAGAAAGGCGATCGGGAGCAGGACCATGGGGGTGGGCCTGCTGCTCTTGCTGGGGGTCCTGCCGTGGGGGTGCGGCCGCAAGAGCGAGCAAAGCGGACAGGCGGTGCACCTGGAGGGGACAGCCTCGCGAGGCGACCACAAGGCAGCGGCTCAGCGCATTGCCGGTCTACAGGAGCTCGTCCGTGCTCACCCCACCGATCCTGAGCCTCGCCGCGCATTGGTGGCGGCGGCAGTGGACACTGTCGAGCGGGTGCTCTGGGCGGCGGGTCAAGGGCTGGCCCCGGAAGGGGCGGCGAGCCGGCCAGTTGCCCTGCAGGCAGCAGAACGCGCTGCCCTCGTCGATGCGTACCGCTGGCTTGCTCTCCTTGCACGCTGGAAAGATGACTACCGGACGCCGGACTTTGGCTCGGTAGAAGGGCATGTGCCCGGCGTACGTATCGTGCACGTCGATACGCTGGGTGATGGGGTACGCGTTTTGGTGGCAGCGCCTTTGCCCTGAGCCGTTTTGCGCTCAGGGAAGGACTGCTTTGTTCGGGGCTACGGTTGTGGTCATGGCGGCCCCTACGTATGCACTCGGTGGCACAAGCCGAGAGGCAGTGGGGGCAGGCAACAGGGATTGGTTGCAGAGCACGAGGTGAACAGACTGCCAATGGAAAGCAAATCGCGCGCCCTGGGTAGGTTGGTCGGGAACATCTTTGTCAAGACGAAGGACAGACAGTTTGGCCCGTTCAGCAGGCAGGAACTGCGCGACATGGCCAAGACGGGTAAGTTTGTGGCCAGTGACCTGGTATGGCACCCCGAGCTTGAAGAGTGGATCGAAGCCGCCAAGATGGATGAGTTGCGGGAAATTTTCCCGCAGAGCGAAGTGGCTGCCCGCCAACGGCGGGTGATCGCCGTCGGGGGCGGTAAAGGCGGCGTGGGCAAGACCGTAGTGACTGCTTCCTTAGGCGTGGGCCTGGCAGCCCTCGGCCAGCGCGTGCTCATGGTGGACGGAGACCTAGGCGGAGCCAACCTCCACACCTGCATGGGCATATTGGAGCCCGAGTATACGTTTTTCGACTTTTACACCCTGCGCCGCGAGCGGCTGGAGGACATTGTCCTTGACACCCCCGTCCAAAACCTGCAAATGATCAGCGGCGCATGCGGGACTCTCGGCCTGGCTAACCCCCGCTACTGGCAGAAGCAGAGGCTCATCAACCAGCTTCGCGACATCAATGTGGACTTTGTGCTGCTGGATCTGGGCGCCGGCTCCAGCTACACCGTCATCGACTTTTTCCTGGCCAGCGATGAGGGGATCGTGGTGACGGTGCCCGACCCGATGGCAGTGCAGGAGTGCTTCAACTTTATCAAGATCTGCCTGTTGCGCAAGCTGCGCCTCACATTTCGTGAGCACGCCGAAGTGCTCAAGTTGCTGGAGCAACACGAATTCGTCCAGCCTGGCCTGCTGCGCTCTCCCATGCAGGGCCTGTTGGCGGAGGTGCAAAAGCTGGATGCGACGGCAGGGGCCACATTCGAGTCGGTTCTGCGCGAGTTTCGCCCCAGGCTCCTCATGAACATGGTGTACGATCAGGAGGAGGTGCGCGAAGCCTTCGCCATCAAGACCGCGGCAGCGGACCTGCTTGCCATCGATGTCGACTTTCTCGGCTACATCGAGTACGATGAGAGCGTCCGCGAATCGGGGAAGCGACTGCGCCCCTTCATTCTCGACAACCCGCGTTCCAAAGCTGCGAGGAGCTTGGCGAAGATCATCGCCGTCAAGATCCTGGGCAAGCAAGGGTGGGAGAGCAAGCGCATGAGCCGGCGCATTCGCAAGGAGTCCCAGACTGCTGCCCACGACTATCCCGAAGCCAGCCTCGAGGGGAGCGAAACGATCTGCTCAGTGCGATGCTTCTATTGGGGCGACTGCGAATATCAGAACGGCGGCCATCCCTGCAGCGTCCGGGAACTGGAGCCCCTGTTTCGTTACCGGTGAACAGCACAGCTGCTCCCTTGCTGAACGCCGGCCATCAACCATGGAGGAATCATTATGAATATTCGACCCGTAGGTGACAAGATCCTTGTGCAGCGATTGGAAGAACCGGCGCAACGGGGCGCCATCGTGGTGCCGGACACAGCCAAGGAGCGGCCGCAGCGGGGCAAGGTCATTGCGGTGGGCAGGGGCCGCGTGGACAAGCACGGGAAGTCTGTGCCGCCCACGGTCAAGGTAGGTGACATTGTGCTGTTCGCCAAGTGGGCTGGCAACGAGTGGACCATCGACGGCGAAGACTACCTCTTCCTCACTGAGGATGAGATTTTGGCAGTGCTGTAGTCTTTGAAGCAGTCCGCGCAAGACTCGAGGAAAGCAGAGCGGCCGCCGCAGAGGAAGTGTGGCGGCCGCCTTTTTGTCTGGTGATTTTGCCTGCGGCGGGCTCGGGCAATACCCGCCCACGCCGCCAAGGACGTTTCTCCTATTGCCTCAAAGGCCACCCGAGCACAGGACGTGCCCTGTAGCGTGCCGAGCTGCGGATGCTGCCCATTGCATGCAGCAGCCGCCTCAGCGGAGTGGCAACGCGGTCAGGTGCTTTCCCACCCTCGCCGGGCCCCTTGCCTCGGCCTCAGCGCGATTTCACCCACAGCTCCCAAAGATGGCCAAACACCTGTTCCAGGGCTGGACCCAGAAGTTCGGTGTGCGTAGAAGTGAGATCCGCCTCATTGTCAAACACGGCGTAGGGCACCTTGTGCCCCTTTATCTCGATGAAGTGGGGGTCAGCCGCGCTCAGCTCCTCCCAGTCGTTGGTCTTGTAGTAGTACTCCATCTTCTCGTCCGGGAGGGAGTGATACAGGATCGAGTCCTCCATGCCAGGCCGGGCCCGCAGGCGATTCTTCCGCAGCGACTCTTCGTAGGAGACTTGGATGTAGACAATCCCGGCCCGCGTGAGGATTTCATCACTGAGGTAGGAAAAGGCCTCGCGGAAGCCGTTCTTCCCGCCGCGCGCAAACTCGACAATTGCCGTGGTGTGATCGTGGTATGCCGGATCGCGCGCTATCTTCTTGGCATACGCCAGGTTGATGCGCTCGATGAACAGGTTCCACACCCACTCGTCAGTGAAGTAGTACTTCTCATCGGTCCACAATCGCTTGCGGCCGTGGCGCGTCAGAATGTCGTCGATCTCGAAGGTTTCCCACACATAGGGAAAGTCGTCGATCTCCTCGAACTGGCCGATGTGAAACCGACGGACCCGCTCGCCGACCTCGACCTTCTTGAGAAAATCGATGACCTCCGACTTGCCCGCAGCCGGTCGTGCGATCAACACAATCACGTCGAAGGTTGACTTGCTGTGCTTTTGCTCCATAGATCGCTCCTGATGTGTTTCGGCGTACCCCTTGATTGCGGATGATGGCACCGCCCGCCACAGACGGGTCATGAGGAACGCACCAATGACGGCGAAGCCCATGATGCTGTAGGCCCACGCGCCCCAGCCGAGCGTATCCAGCAGGCGGCCCATGGCAAAGCCCACGAATCCGGCGGCCAGGTACTGGCACCCGTCCAGCATACCGGTGGCGCTGGCTGCCCCTTTTCGCCCTCCAAAGTCCATGGAGGAAGTGCCGGACAGGATGCCGTGCACGCCGTTGATGAAAAAGTTGACCGTGACGATCAGCGCTGCTGCCGCCCAAGGTCGCCCCGCGTGTGCCAGCACAAACAGGAACGCCACCTGCCCACAGTAGAAGAGAAAGGCCACCGGCGGACGTCGCGATCCAAAGACCTTATCCGACAGGAAGCCGCTCACAAAGCCACCGGCGATCCCGGCCAAGGGGATGCCCGTGGAGACGAACTTGAAGATGGCCGTGTCTTTGCCCACCTGGAACACATTGTCCAAATACTTGGTCCACCAGGCGAGCACGCCAGAGCGCACAAAGCCCGTACAGAACTCCGCCAAGGCAATCGTGATGAGGATGGGGTTGGTGAAAATCTTCTTGACGATAAATCCCCAGTCAACCGGCGCGTCGTCGCCGAAAGAGGCGTCGTGGGTCTCCAGCTCCGGGAACCCGGCCTGCTGCGGTGTGTCTTTGAGGGCGAAGATGTCGATGATGGCCATCAGTCCAATCGCCGCCGAGGGGATGAGGAAAACGTATTGGAGGGGCAGATGGACGAGGATAAAGCCGCCGACGCCGTAGGCCAAGTAGTAGCCTCCTTGGATCATCGCCCCGAAGATGGCGCCGAACACCCCGCGCTCGCGCACGTGGAACCAATGGGCATTGACCTTGACAATCGAGATGGCACCAAAGCTCTGGAAGTAGCTGTTCACCGCGAACAGCATCGCCATGGTTATGAGCACCTTGAACGGCCACCCGCTGAGGCCCAACATCAGACCGATGGCCAGATTCATGGCCAGCGTGCCGGCGGCGCCGATGAGCATCGCCCGCTTGCCGCCGATTCTGTCCGTCAACGGGCCGTTGAAAATGAGACTCAGCGCGTAGGTCCAGAACCCCGCGGTGATAATCCATCCGATCTGTTCGTTAGACCAGTTGAACTGCTTGCACAGCTCGGGGTTGGCATTGTAGAGGTTGTAGCGCCCCATGTAGAAGGTGGCGTAGGTCAATCCCAGGGGAAACCAGTTTGCAAACCGGCGCCGTCGGAATGCCCATGAATGGCGAGGTGCCTCTTGGTGCGCCTGCGGTAGTGCCATCGTCCAACTCCTTTCCGCCTCTGTTCAGCTACTGGTCGGTTCCATGGACACTGTCATTGCACCCGCTTTATTCGCCCTTCGACCTTTGATGAGACCCGGGGGTGTTTAAGAATGTAGTCGATCACCACCTCCGAGAGCACAAGGCCGGTATTTTGGGGGTTTTTGGGCTCGAATCCGAGGTATCTTTCCGCCTGCCCATAGATGACAAAGTCCACTGTCACGCCGCTATAGGTGGCGCGTGGATTGAGTGGTTTGCCGCCCACGGATGCGGCCAGCACTTCGGCCCGGTCACCGGTCACTTTGTAGGCACAGGTGATCCCGGAGACTTGCATGAGGCCCCCGCGCTGCAGCGCCACATTGGTGGCGTTCAACTCCAAGAAGGTGAGCAGGTCTTTGCCAGTACAGGTAAAGGTCACCAGGGTATTGGCAAACGGCAACAGCTCGACGATGTCCACCTTCCGCAGCGGCCCGGCCTTGATGCTCTTGCGGATGCCTCCGCTGTTGATGGTGGCAAAGTCGGCCTTAACCGCCTTGCGCATCACGTCGGCAACAAAGTTGCCCACATTGCTCTCCCCATACCGTGACCCGCGCCAATCGGTCAGCAGATGGCCAATCACCTTCCCGTATTCCTCGTCGATGCGTTTCTGGAAGGATGCGACCAGCTCTGCCATCTGCGGGTTGGGGGCGCGGACGCTATCGACTAGCAGGGGGATGAGGCGGCCGTGGAAGCTCACCACCGAATCGGCGGCCACCGTCAGATCCAGTCGGCCAAGGCTCTGCAAATTGGCGCCCGTCTGTGCGACGATAACACCGTTGACCTTCTCCGGATTGGGGATGCGGGTGTGACTGTGCCCACCGATGATCACATCGGCGCCACGAATGGCCTGGGCCAGGGTTCGGTCTTCATAGTCGCCCTGGTGGGTGACGAGAACGATGACGTCGGTCACCGGGTCCAATTGGTCGATGGCCCGCTGGGCTGCCTGGGCGATGCTCTCCACCCGCAGCCCTTCCACCTGCTTGCGCGCCACCTCATCAAAGAGCTTTTCCAGAATCAGGCCCACCACGCCCACGCGCAGAGACCCCACCTGGTAAACTTTGTAGGGAAGCGGGGCAAAGAGAGAGTCGCCCCGCCATAAATTCGCGCAGAGCACGTCAAAGTTGGCAAGCGCGATGAGCTTGTTGAGTTTATCCTGACCGTTGTCTAACTAGTGGTTGCCAAGCGTGGATGCCTCGTAGCCTACCTGTTTCATCATCTCGATCATGCCGCCGCCGCGGGCGCCGTGGGTCATTATGCTGGAGACAGGGGTACCGGTCATATAGTCGCCCGCGTCCAGCACCAGCGTGGGCTTGCCTTCCTCGCGCGCTTTGCGAACAAAATACTCCAAAGCTACCATGCCTCCCACTTGCGTGCGGCCTTGCTCCGGGGAGGAGGGCAAGAACTGCGCATGCATGTCGTTGGTGTGGAGGATGACGAGCTCGGTGGGCGCTTCCTGGGCACTCGCCTGGCCCCACGCCACCACCAGCAATGCCAAGGCCCACCATGTGCGTTGTTTCAACATGTGCCTCCTTCAAAGAGATGACTTTGCTTCGCGACATCTGCGCTGCGGTGTTGCAAGTTAGAAAAGTTCACCTTGATTTGCAACGGAAAAAGTAGCGGTCCCGCCTGGAGAAGAGCGTTTGCACTTGATTTTCACCCGGCATTTTGGTATCTTGCTACAGGGTAAATGCCGGATGGGGAGCTGAGGAGTCGCAAGGAGGACCAAGCATGCATCTGCGAATTGTGGTTGTTGCGATGATTGGGGTGGCGGTCGGCTTCGCGGGCTGCAAGAAGGCAGCAAAGGTGGAATGCCCCACGCTTACCTCGGAGCAGATCGAGGCCCTGAAGGAGCAGGTGAAGGGGATGCCTCTGGAGCCCGTCAACCCCAAGGAAGTGGCAGTGATGACCACCAATCTGGGCACCATGGTGATCGAGTTTTTCCCGGAAAACGCCCCGTTGCACTGCGCGGCCTTTAAACGTCTGGTGAATGCAGGCTTTTACAACTGCACCAAATTTCATCGTCTAATCAAAGACTTTGTCGTGCAGGGGGGCGACATTTTGTCGCGGGACGCAGACCCGCAGAACGACGGTACCGGCAACCCGGGCTACACCTTGCCCGCCGAATTCAACGACACCCCGCATGACAAGGGGATTCTCTCCATGGCGCGGACGCCTGACCCAAACAGCGCCGGCAGCCAATTCTTCATCTGCCTGACGCGCGCCCGCACGGCGCCGTTGGACGGCAAGTACACTGTGTTCGGCAGGGTGATCGAAGGCATGGAGGTGCTGGACAAGATCAACGCCTTGGAGACGGTGCAGCTCAATCCGCAGATGGCCGTGCCCAAGACGCCGCTCTTCATCGAGGAAATCCACATGGAGCAGCGATAGATGAAGCTGGCGCGGCTCACAGGGGGGGCAATAGTCGTCCTCGCCTTGCTGGGACTGGCAGGTGAGGCGGGTGCCGGCAGCGGCCAGCGCTATTGGATCTTTTTCGTGGACAAAGGCCCCCCATCCCAGAGCGTGGCCATGCTCATGGCCCGCTTCGGCATGAGACCGGGCGAGCCGATCTTCCACCCATGGATC
>JBBIKH010000009.1:7753-8739 GCA_037445575.1 bacterium | reverse complement strand
GCGTGGCCATGCTCAAATCGGGGCTGGCCCAGGCGCACCTGTCGCCTCGGGCATTGCAGCGACGCGCCAAGGTGCTGCCTGCGCACGCGTTGGTCGACGACAAAGATCTGCCACTGTACCAGCCCTATGTGGAGAGGCTGCGCGACCTGGGCGTTGTGCCGGTGGTAACCTCCAGGTGGCTAAACGCGGTGAGTGCACCTCTGGACCAGCGGCAATTGGCGCGCGTGCGCGAGCTTGCCTTTGTCAGGGAGGTGCACCTGGTGAGCAAGAGGGGAGCGGCTCCAGATCCGCCTTGCCCCAAGCAGGCGGCCGGGGTGGCCAAGCGCTCTGAGCACAGGTTTGACTATGGGCCCTCCTACCAGCAGAACGCCATGATCCGGGTGCCAGAGGTCCATGACCTGGGCATTGACGGCACGGGGGTGCGCATCGGCATGCTGGACACCGGCTTCCGCTATCAGCTCAGCGAGGCCTTTCGCCAGCTGCGGGTAATGGCAGAGTTCGACTTTATCAACAACGACAGCGTCACGCACAACGAGGAAGGACAAGACGTTACCGCACAGGAGGACCACGGCACGAAGACCCTGTCGGTCATAGGGGGATTCAGCCCCGGCCGGCTTATCGGCCCGGCCTTTGGCGCCGAGTTCGTGTTGGCCAAGACCGAATATGTGCCTACGGAAACGGCCATCGAGGAGGATTTTTGGGTGGCCGGCATTGAGTGGTTGGAAGCCATGGGGGTGGATGTGGTCTCCAGCTCGCTGGGCTACCTGGACTGGTACACCTATCAGGACATGGACGGCAACACAGCGGTGACCACCCGGGCGGCCGACATCGCGGTAAGCAAAGGGGTGGTGGTCGTCAACAGTGCGGGCAACGAGGGCAATGGTGCCTGGCGCTATGTGATTGCCCCGGCAGACGGCGATAGCGTAATCGCTGTGGGGGCGGTGGACGGCAACGGCGTTTTGGCCTCGTTTAGCTCCCGCGGGCCC
>JBBIKH010000009.1:0-7687 GCA_037445575.1 bacterium | reverse complement strand
CTGCCGATGGTCGCGTCAAACCCGACGTCGTGGCAATGGGGGTGGGTGTGTACATGGCCGGACCGGCGCATGCCCCCGACTTTCGTCTGGGCAGCGGCACTTCCTTTTCCTGTCCCCTAGTGGCCGGGGTGGCAGTACTGCTCCTGGCTGCCCATCCTTATCTTACGCCAATGCAAGTGGCCGAGGCGCTGCGCGAGACGGCCGATAGGGCGCAGGACCCAGGGAACGACTACGGTTGGGGCCTGATCGATGCGTGGAAAGCGCTCGTCTACCACGGCCCTGCTTTTAGTCCCCTGCCGCAGCTCACGTTCTCATCCGGCGACGGCGTAGAGGTGTCACTGGCCGTGGCAGCTGAGCCGCCCATAGGCCAGGGTGAGGTGGTTGTTTTCTGGGGGAGGGATCCGGACAGCCTTGAGCAGTTCACGTACATGGCGCCTGCCGAGAAGGCACCTTACTTTGTTGTCGCCTTGCCGCGGCCAAGTGCTGGTGCCGCCCTTTACCTGCACTTTGCGGCGCGTGACAGCAAAGGCCGTGTGTTCGTCCATCCTCACGATGCGCCGCGCAGCCTTTTCTCCTTGCAACCCGGGGATTCCACGTTGCGCCTCATCCATGGTCCCGGCGACTCTACGGTGCGGCCGTGGCCGGAGGTGCCCGAAACCTTTGCGCTGCGACCCCTTTACCCGAACCCATTTCCCTCCGCCGGCCGGCCGTATACCACGGTGGAGATTGCTATTGCCGAGCCGACAGAGGTTTCGCTTGCGATTTACGATCTCATGGGGCGGAAGGTGGCCACCATCTTTGACCGGCGTCCCTTGCTGCCAAAGGTACATCGCTTCAGCTGGCACGGCAAAGACGATATGGGGAGAGTGTTGCCTTCGGGCCTTTATTTCTGCCGTGTGCAGGCTGGCGGCGTAACGCGCGTCGCCAAGGTGCTTAAAGTGCGCTAAGGGACTGCGGTGCAGCATGGGAAGGAGGGCGCGTGGCGGGCAAAGCCTGCCCTAATTGCCCCTTGAAAAAATGGCGGGAAATTCGTACATTGAACTGAGCCAAGACTCGAGACGGCAAACTGCTGAAGAGTTGCCATCGGACAGCAATGCCGTTCGCTACCAGCGCGACAAGTTAGTGCTAGAGGTAGCCCAGGTTGCCCTGTCCTTCGCCTTGATGCTTGGAATAGTGCTTAGTGGTATGAGCGTCAGGTTGGAGGAACTGGCCAAGGCGACGGGGGCGAACCCGTACGGCTCTTTTTTGCTTTTTGTGTGCCTGGTGGCGTGTGTGCAGGCGCTGGTGGTTGCTCCCCTGACGGTGTGGAGGGACCTGGTGCTCGAGCGGCGTTTTGGCCTGTCCACCCAGAGCGTGGGGCAGTGGATGGTTGAGCAGGCCAAGAGTGCTGCCCTCGGGGCGGTTGTGGGGATCCCGGCGCTTCTTTTGTTCTACTACCTCTTCCGTCGGCTGCCGACAAGCTGGTGGGCTCCTTATGCCGCGGCAATGATCCTGGTGAGCGTAGCGTTGGTGGTTGTGGCGCCCCGGGTCATCCTGCCCCTGTTCTACCGCCTTGAGCCTATTGGCGACCCTGGGTTGCAGCAACGCATCGCTCCCCTGGCTTCCGCTGTTGGCATTGAGGTAGCAACAGTGGCGCGATTTGATCTTGGCAGAAGGACGCGCAAGGCCAATGCGGCGCTGTTAGGCATGGGGCGGACCCGGCGCATTGTGCTCAGCGATACCCTGTTGGAGCACTTTAGTCCTGCCGAGATCGAAAGCGTGCTGGCTCACGAACTGGGGCACTACCATTATCGGCATCTGGCGAAAATGCTGGCCGCCGGGGCGGTGCAAGTGAGCGCGGGGCTTGGCCTGAGCGCGTGGTGTTTCGACAATGTGTTGAGGGTAGGGCACTTTGCGCCGGGCAGTCTCGTTCCTCTGCCGCTGTTGGGACTGCTGTTTGCACTTTATCGGCTCGTGACTGCACCGGCAATGCATGCGTTATCGCGTCACTTTGAGGCCCAGGCCGATCGCTTTGCCCTTTGCCATGAGAGCACGGCGGGTGCTTTCAGCTCGGCGTTGCGGCGCTTGGCGCAGGTGAATCTGCTGGACCCGAACCCGCCCCGCCTGGTGGAGCTCTTGTTCTACAGTCACCCTTCCCTGGCGCGACGGATGAAGATGGCGTGGCAGGAGGGAGTGCTAAGAGGAAGAGAGATCCAACCCCTAGCGGAGGTGCCGGAGGCTGCTAGTGCCCTGCGCCAGACAGAAAGAGATGTGAACTGACCATGTTGCGTCAATCGTCAAAATACCCAATCGCCCCTGAGCTTCTCAGCCTCACTGCTGAGCAGGTGGCCCAGTTGGACCAGGAGTGCACCGGAGGCCACGGTTGGGACTTTTACGCTAACGGCTTTGTGAGCGGCGCCACCGTGTTCCGCGACACCCTGATCGGACAGGTGCGGGAGTTCACCATGGTGAACATCGTAGAGATCAAGGTGCGCGGACGGGAGATCTATACCTCCTGTACCTGCTCCCATCGCGGTGGCATCTGCAATCACGCCTTGGCGGTCCTGTACTCCTGGGTCAACGATGGCGAGAGCTTCCTGGACGTGGGGGAGTCCATGGATGAGCTGGAGAAGCTGGACAAGGCCGACTTGCTGCGGATCGTGCGGCGCATCCTGGTGCGAGAGCCCAAGTTCTTGCCTCTCGCCCTGGGACGTGATGCCGCGGACGATGATGACTCCCTCATCGAGGACGACCCGCTGTTCGAGCAGGGGTTCGAGTAGGCGATGCGTGCCCTGAGCCGGGTAACTCTGGCTCGGGCAGGGAACAGGCCACGGTACTGCAGGTTCCAAGCTGCACAGCAGGAGGTGGAAGGGGTTCTTTTCGCCATCAAGTAAGGCAGTGTACAAGAAAGGATCGGTTCGGGAACGCCATGAGAGGACAGTTCATTACACGGCAGATCGCATTACTGCTGGGGATTGGGATGATGAGTGTGTGGGTGGGTGGTGCCCTGCCCGGGGGTCCGGCCGACAACGAAGAGCACTTCCCGGTACCGCCCAGTCTCAAGGCCAACGTGGACTTTTGGGTCAAGGTCTACGCAGTGTACAGCCGTCGCCAGATGCTGCTCCACGACGCCGAGCGCTTGGACATCGTCTACGAGGTCGTGGACCTGGACAGCCTTTGGGGAAGCAGCGAGCGTTCGCGCTATGCCCGTGTCCGACCGATTGAGAATGAGTACCGGGCCATCCTAAACCACTTTGACCACAACCCACCTATCGATACCGTTGGCTTGAAAGGGCGGGAGAAGCGAGCCTACCTCCTATGGAAGGACGTGCAGGACCCGTACAAATACCGGAAGGCGGCGGCCAACCTGCGTTGGCAACAAGGGCTGCGCGAGGCGGTGCGCGAGGCGCTGCAGCGTTCCGGCCGCTACGTGGAGGAGATGCGCAAGATTTTTCGCGAACACAATGTGCCCGAAGACCTCGTCTACCTGCCGCTGGTGGAGTCTCTCTATCACCCCCGTGCGTATTCCAGGGCTGGAGCTGCGGGACTGTGGCAGTTTACGCGCAGCACCGGCCGGCTGTTCCTGAAGATCAACTATGACGTGGATGAGCGATTCGACCCCATCAAGGCTACCGAGGCGGCGGCCAAGCTGCTGAGGAAGAACTATGAGGAGCTTGGCAGCTGGCCATTGGCAGTGACGGCCTACAACCACGGTCTCAACGGCATGAAGCGCGCCCAGCAGGTCCTGGAAAGCTCCGACATGGGGGAAATCGCTGCCAACTACCGCGGCCGAGCCTTTGGATTCGCCTCCCGCAACTTTTACTCCGAGTTTCTGGCAGCCAGATATGTGCTGATGAACAGTGACAAGTACTTTGGACCGGTGGGGAGTGAGCCGCCGATGCGCTACGCCGTGTTCCACGTGCCCCACTATGTCAAGGCTTCAACCCTGATGAAGAAACTCGGACTGAGCAAGGAGGAGTTTGTCGCCTATAACCCGGCCCTGCGCTCCCCGGTGCTTGAGGACCGTCGCTATGTCCCCAAAGGCTACGAGCTCCGGTTGCCGCCCGACAAGCAGGGGGTGGCGGAGGTGCTGTACGCCCAGATTCCAGAGGAAGAACGCTCCCGCGAGCAGATGCATGAAAAGACCGCTTCCGGGTACTATCGGGTGCGCGAGGGGGACAGCATGTGGAGCATCTCGCGGCGGTTTGGAGTGAGCGTGCAAGAGTTGATGGCCATCAATGGCCTCGATGATCCTCGAAGGCTGCGCCCGGGCCAGCTGCTGCTGGTGGTGGCCGAGACCAAGCTGGCAGCGGCGACCGCTCGTGTCCCAACCGAGACGCAGGGCGGCGGTACTGCGCCTGCCGACGTCTCTCCACCCCTGGTTATCGTCGACACGGTGGGTCAGCCGGCTGTGACCCTAAAGGCACCTGGGCCTGCTCTTTCCACTCCTACCGGCTCCTATGGCCCTGCCATCCAACCGGATACGTTCTATGTGGACATTCCAGATCCGGTGGGCAGGACTGTCGTGGTGTTGAGCGACGAGACGATCGGCCATTTTGCCGATTGGCTTAATCTCCCCGCTCAGCGCTTGCGTGCCCTGAACGGACTGCGCCCGAACCAGGACATCTACGTCGGTCAGCGGATCCTGGTCAATTTCAGCAAGGTGACGGTGGAAGAGTTCCGGCGGCGCAGGATCGAATACCACCAGGGGATCAGGGAGGACTTTTTCCAGCGGTTCCGCGTGGATAGCGTGGCCACCCATCGGATCGCACCAGGTGAAAATGTCTACTCCCTGTGCAAAGAGGTCTACGACGTCCCTTACTGGCTGGTAGTGGACTATAACGTGGGCAAAGACCTGCAAAAACTGCATCCCGGTGATATTGTTCGCATACCCATCGTCTCGGCGGTGAATGGCAAGAGCGAGAAGGCCGATGCGCGTTCTATTCTGTAGCTGGTGGGTGGTGCTACTGGGGGCGCTGTTGTGTGCCCCGTCCGAAGAGACTGCACCGGCCCAGGTGGAAAGTGGGCTGGATGTGCTCGTGAGCTCCGATTGTGCCCTGCTCAAGGGGAAACGGGTCGGTGTGATCACCAACCACACGGGCATAGACCGGAAGGGAAGGCACATCGCCGACCTCTTGCACGAGGCGCCAGGGGTGACCCTCAGCAAGCTCTTTGCGCCGGAGCATGGCATTCGCGGGACGGCTGAGGCCGGGGCAGAGATAAGCTCCGAGGTAGATGCAAAGACGGGCGTGCCCATTCTCAGTCTGTACGGCGAGACCAAGAAGCCCACTCCGGAGATGCTCCGCGACCTGGATGTACTGGTCTATGACATCCAGGATGTGGGTGCGCGCTTTTATACCTACATCAGCACTATGGCGCTGTCGATGGAGGCCGCCGCCGAGCAGCAGATTCCTTTTGTGGTCCTCGATAGGCCCAATCCGATCGGGGGCACGATTGTGGAGGGGCCGGTGTTGGCGCCGGAGAATCGCTCCTTCGTGGGTATCCAACCGATTGCCCTGCGGCATGGCATGACCGTAGGGGAGTTGGCACGCCTGTTCAACGAGGAAGGTTGGCTGGCCGGCGGCAAGAAGGCGGATCTCACCGTGGTGTGCATGAAGAACTGGCGCCGCAGCATGTGCTTCGAGGACACGGGGCTGCCCTGGGTAAGACCGTCGCCGAACATCGTCACGCCCGCCACTGCCCTCCTCTACCCGGGAATCGGCCTTTTGGAGGCGACCAACGTCGCAGAAGGACGCGGCACCCAGACCCCGTTTGAGCATTGTGGCGCGCCCTGGATCGACGCAGGCAAGCTCCTGGGCGCCCTGCGGAGCTACTCTTTCCCCGGCCTGGAGTACGACTCGACCTCATTTGTGCCGGTGGACATACCGGGCATGGCTACCAACCCAAAGTACGAGGGGCAGCTGTGCAGAGGCCTGCGGCTGCGTGTAACCCAGCCGGAGCTTTTCCGGGCGGTCGACTTTGGGATCTACCTCATTGCTGCGGTGCGGGATCTGCACCCCGACAAGCTCATCATTCGCGAGTCGGGGATGCGCCTGATGACTGGCTCGACGGCGGTCACCGCTGCCCTCATGGGTGGTCAGGCGCCCGAGGCAATTATTGCCTCGTGGGCCAAGGAGTTGCAGCAGTTCCTTTCCCTCCGCCAGAAGTACCTGCTCTACGACTGAGCTTCTGGAGCCGGTCAGCAATCTGAAAGCCTTCTCGCCTTGCCTGAAACCCAGCCACAATTTCCCAAACTGCGCCCGGTCAGCGTCGCTCCGGTGATGCATGGTGGCCGGCGGGTGGTCGCGGTGCATGACCCTAGCCATTTCTCCGACGGAGTGGTGCTTTTGTCGGAGGACCTGGCCTATCTGCTGCAGTTTATGGATGGGATGCATTCGACGTTGGACCTCCGCGCCGCCTATATGCGCCGCTTCGGCAACTTCCTGTTCGAGGAGCAGCTTGCGCAGCTGCTGCGCATGCTCGACGAGCAGCTCTTGCTGGACAACGAGCACTTTGCCCGACACCGGTGCGAGGTGGAGGAGGCATTTCGCCGCGCCCAGGTGCGCGAGAGCGCACATGCCGGACAGAGCTATCCTGCGGATCCTGTGGAACTTCGGCAACAGCTCCATGGCTACTGTCAGGCTGCTGAAAGCGGCTCGGCTGCGCAGGGGCTTCCCGCTCCGCATCGACTGAAAGGCTGCATGGTGCCGCACATCGACCTGCGCGCAGGGGGCCGCACCTATGGGCATGCCTACCGCTGGTTGGCCGCCGCAGGTCCAGCCGATCTCTACGTGGTGCTGGGCACTTGCCACGAGCCTCTTCCTTCATTGTGTGCCGGCACGCGCAAGCACTTCCAGACGCCGCTCGGGCTTGCCCGCACGGACCAGTCCTTTATGGACGCGCTTGCCCGCCAGTGGGGCGAGGATCTGTACCTCGGCGAACTTGCCCATCGCAGTGAGCATACAATCGAGTTTCAAGTCATCTTCCTCCAACACCTCTTCGGCCCGGAGGTACGCATAGCTCCCTTGCTTTGCGCTTTCTCACCAGCTGAGGCTCTTGCCGAAAACGGCAGCGGGAAGCGAATTCGCGAGCTTGCGGAGGCACTGCGCGCCGTGAGCCAGGCTTTTGCCGGGCGGCTCATCATGGTGGCCAGTGCCGACCTTTCCCACGTGGGGCCGCGCTATGGCGATCCATGGTCCGCGGATCGGAACCGCCTGGCAGTGGTGCGCCAGCATGACCAAGAGTTGCTCACGTTTGCAACAGAGGGGGATGCTGACGGTATGGCGCAAGCGCTGGCTGCTTCTGGTAACCGCTTTCGCGTCTGTGGTTTTCCCCCCGTCTACACGATGCTGAAAGCCCTGGACATCCAGAAGGGAGTCGTGCTGGACCACCACCATGCGGACATGGATGGGAACGGCTCGATCGTGACGTTTGCCGCGGTGGCGCTTTTCTAAAGGCACCCTTCGCAAGAGAAGAGTCCTCACCTCCAGTGAGGGCAAAGAGCGAGGTTCCACCGGCAATAGCTCTCTCGATTTGCCTGCCAGTTCCCCAAGAGATGAACCCCCGAGTGGCGCTGCCTACCGTTGTTTTTCTTGACTTCCTCCCCGGAAGGTGCTATATTATGGCCGAACAGGCAAAGGGTATGGTTTGCACAAAGCCGTGGAGGCAGCCATGATGTATACCCTCCCCGCCTTGAAGTTTCTCGCCG
>JBBIKH010000008.1:0-32400 GCA_037445575.1 bacterium | reverse complement strand
CGCCCCATTGGTCTTCGAGGAGGCGGCCGCGGGCGACGGTGTGGCCAGAGGCATTGTTGCCACCGCAGGGCGCGAATTGGGCAGGATGGCGGCCACCGTGGCTCGCCGGCTCGGGTTAGAGGGACAAGAAGTGGACGTGGCCCTGGTGGGGAGCGTCTTCCATCAGCGAGCTGTCTTGGAACCTTTGATGCGCGAAGAGTTGACCAAGGTCTCGCAACAGGTACACATCGACTGGCCGCGCTTTGAGCCAGTGGCAGGGGCGGTAATCCTGGCGTTGGCCAAAGCTGGGGTCGCAATCACCGAGCAGGTGCTCGCCAGATTGCGGCACTCCTGCGCAACGTGAGGCCACATGCAGCTGAAGAGCCTGTGGCAGAGGCGGCAGAAGGTGGTCGTGGGGCTGATGTCCGGGACCTCTGCCGACGCCATCGATGCTGCCATTTGCCAGATCACCGGAGCCGGCGAGGAGATGGACCTGCGGCTTTTGGGCTTCCGCTCGCAGCCCCTTCCTCCCCAGGTGCAACGCGAAATCTTCGCCTGCTCCTCGCCGCGCACCGGCCGGGTGGACCGCATCTGTCGCCTCAATTTCCTCCTGGGTGAGCTCTTTGCCGAAGCAGCGCTGGCGGCCATCGCCGATGCCGGGCTTACGCCCGCCCAGGTGGACCTCATCGGCAGTCACGGCCAGACCATCCACCACCTTCCTACGCCTTCTCTGTTCTGCGAGCGACCGGTCACGGGGACCTTGCAGATCGGCGAGCCGGCAGTGGTGGCCAAGCGGACCGGGATTGTTACGGTGGCGGACTTTCGCCCGGCGGATATGGCCGTGGGTGGCCAAGGCGCTCCCCTTGTCCCCTACGTGGACTATCTGCTGTTTCGGTCGCCGCTGGAGAATAGGTGCCTGCTCAACATCGGCGGTATTGCCAACGTGACCGTGCTGCCCACTGCCTGTTCGCCGGCTGATGTATTGGCCTTCGACACCGGGCCTGGGAACATGGTTATCGACGGCCTGATGAGGCGCCTCTTCAGACGCCCGCTGGACAGAGATGGGCAGGTGGCGGCCCAGGGGCAATGCGACGAAGCTCTGGTGAGCGAGCTGCTGGCAAGCCCTTTTTTCTCAGAGGCGCCTCCCAAATCCACAGGGCGAGAAGCCTTCGGTGCTGAGTTCGTCAGCCGGTTCATTGCCGAGGCGGAGAAGAAGGGTTTGACGAAGGTGGACATGGTGGCTACGGCCACCGCTCTCACCGCGTTCAGTGTGCACCAGGCAATGGAGCGCTTTGCCGGCTCGGCGCAACCTCTCCATCGCCTGATCGTCAGCGGTGGGGGCGCCAGGAATCCGACGCTCATGGAGCTGATGGCAAGCAGGTTTGGTCCCGGCACGGTGGTCGAGCCAAGCGATGCGCACGGGGTCCCTGGGGACGCAAAGGAGGCAATCTGCTTCGCTGTGCTGGCCAACGAGACGGTGGCCGGTTTGCCGGGCAACCTTCCGGGAGCTACCGGCGCGAGGATAAGAACCGTGCTGGGCAAGATCTGTCTGCCGTGAGGGTGCCTAAGCTTGGGCACTGCGCGGGGGTTTCTGCAATAATTGCGCCAACTTTCCTGTTGATTTTGTCGGCGCTAAGGAGTATCTTACAAAGGCATGCGGGGTTTGAAGCTTGGCGCCCTGGGCATGGCGGGCCTCTTCTGCCTGGTGCCGCTATGGTTGGTGGCGCAGAACATCAGCGATGACCAGCAACGGGAGCTGAGGCGGGTCCGCGCCGAGATTGAGCGCTATCGCGCCCAGTTGGCTCAGAAGGAGAAGCGGGAGGCAGTCCTCCTGGACATGCTGGCCAGCCTCGACCGGGAGATAGCCCTTACTCGCACTCTGTTGCAGTCGTTGGAGCGGCAGGAAAAGGACAGTCGGGCAGCCGTCCAGCGACTACAGTCGGAGGCGACGCGGACGCAAAAGGAGGCCGCCCTGGTCAAGGACCGCTTGCGCACGCGCATCGTGCATTTCTACAAATACGGTCGCAGCAAGGATCTGGAGCTCCTGTTGCGGGCGCGGTCGTTGACGCAGGCGCGCGCCTGGGTCAAGCTGCAGAAGAGGGTTGCGGAGGCCGACCGGGTGCGCCTCCGGAGCCTTGCCCTCAAGCAGGAGGAGCTGGCTACGCAACAGGCGCTGCTCCGCAAGAAACTGGAGGAGCAGGCGCGGATCCTGGCCGAAAAGCGGCAGGAAGAGGCGCATTTGCGAGCCAGCAGGAGTACGCGCGCCAAGCTGCTGGGTGAGGTCAGGCGCGACAAGACGCAGCTGCGACGTAGGCTTCAGGAGTACGAGCAGGCTGCGGCGCGCATCGAAAGGCTGATCTCCTCGGCGGAGCAGCAGCGGCTTGCGGCACCTCCGACCCCCAAGCCCACACCCTCCGGCGGCATGGCCGCGAAGAAGGGGCGCCTGCCCTGGCCAACGCCAGGGAAGGTAGTGGGCAAGTACGGCCGCACCAAGCACCCCCAGCTGGGAACTATTACCCAGAACATCGGGGTGGACATTGAGGGCCGCGAGGGGGCGCCGGTGCGATGCGTGGCCGATGGCAGAGTGGCCGTTATCACCTGGCAACGGGGAGGCGGCAACATCGTCATTGTAGATCACGGCGAGGGGTTCTACTCCGTATACGCCCGTCTCGGGGAGATCTACGTGACGCAGCAGGAAGATGTGACGGCCGGCCAGGCCATCGGCTCGGTCGGGGAAGAGGGGGTGTTGGGAGGACCGGTGCTCCACTTTGAGGTGTGGAAAGGGACGCAACATCTCAACCCATTGGATTGGCTGACGGCGCGTCCCTGAGCACAGTGCCCACAGATGAGGACATGTCGTTCGCGCAAGTCATAGGTCAGGAAGGCCCGAAGCGGATACTGCTGCGTGCGTTGGAGCGAGACCGCCTTGCCCATGCCTACCTCTTCTTCGGCCCGGAGGGTGTGGGCAAGGAGGCGATGGCGCTCGCTCTGGCGCAAGCGATCCTTTGCGAGAAACAACGGGCAGGTGCCTGTGGGGAGTGCTCCAGCTGTCGCAGAGTGGCTACCCTCACGCACCCTGACGTGTTGTTCATCTTTCCTGCGCCTCGCGAGTTGGATCCTGCGCGGGAACGGGAGGTGTTGGACAGCATTGCCGAGGAGCCGTACGCACGGCTCAGGCCATGGGCGAACCCCGTGATCTCTATTGAGCGGATTCGCGCCATCCGTCACGATAGTGCCCTCAAGTCGTTTGAGGGCCGCGGTCGGGTGGTCATTATCGCCGAGGCCGATGCCATGACTGCGGAGGCGGCCAACGCCCTGCTCAAGCTGCTGGAGGAGCCACCGCCGGCAACGACCCTCGTCTTGACCACGACCATGGTTCAGGCCTTGTTGCCGACGATCGTGTCACGATGTCAGCAGGTGCGCTTTGCACCGCTGACGCCGCAGCAGATAGAACGTGCTCTGGCAGAGCGTCGCCAGGTGCCCCAGCAGCAGGCGCACCTCATCGCAGGCATTGCCAACGGCAGCTACCGCAAGGCCATCGAGTGGTTGCAGGAGGATGTGGATCGCCGGCGCGACGAGGTGATCGAGCTGTTGCGCATGGTGATTCGCGCCGACCACGACCACGTGCTCTATGCGGAGCAGCTCCGCGCCCTCGGGGACAAGGCGATGGTCAAGGAGTACCTGCGTTTGCTGCTGGGCATTTTCCACGATGCCCTGGTGCTGACCTTTGCCAGCCGCGACCCAGATGCCCAGCGGCTGTTGGTCAACTTCGACAGGCTGCCCTGGCTGGAAAAGTTCGTGGGGGCCTTTGAGCACATAGACTTCGAGCGGGCCATTGGCGCCGTCGAGGAGGCCATGGCGCGTCTGGATCGCAACCTGGAGCTCAGCCTGGTCTTGATAGTTCTGTTTCAACACCTGAGGAGCGCCCTCAGGAGGAAGAGCAATGGCTGATTACATTGAGATTGTGTTCAAGGGGGAAAGGAAGGAGATTTTTGCCAATCCGCAGCAGTTCCCCTTCAAGCCGGGGGACTATGCGATTGTGGAGGCGGCACGGGGCGAAGACTTGGGGGTAGTTAATCAGGTCGGGCCGCTCATCAGCCGCAAGGCCGAAGGCATGACGGTGCGCAGCATTCTGCGCAAGCCGAGCCCTGCGGATATGGAGCGCTACCGTGCCAACCGGGAGAAAGAGGCCGAGGCTTTTCAGCTGTGCAAGGAAAAGATCGCCAAGCACGGCCTGGCGATGAAGTTGGTGGATGTGGAGTTTCAGTTCGACTGCAACAAGATCACCTTCTACTTCACCGCGGAGAAGCGGGTCGATTTCCGCGAACTGGTGAAGGACCTGGCAGCCGAGTATCGGGTGAGGATCGAGCTTCGCCAGATCGGCGTGCGGGACGAAGCTCGCCGCATTGGCGGATTTGGCGCCTGTGGGCGACAGCTTTGTTGCAACACCTTCCTGCGCGAGTTCGAGCCGGTGACGACCCAGTGTGCGAAGGAGCAGAATCTGCCCTTGAACCCGCAGAAGTTGTCGGGCCTGTGCGGGCGCCTGTTGTGCTGCCTGGTCTACGAAAGGCAGTTCTACAAGACGGCGCTGGCCGCGTTTCCAGAGATCGGTTCGCGCATCAAGACCTCCAAGGGAACGGGCGTTCTGGAGAAGGTGGACATCTTTCGGGATCGCGCGCACATCCGCTACGAGGATGACAGCGTGCAGGTGTTGTCCCGCGCAGAGCTGGAACAGTGTGAAGTGTTGCCCAAAGGTGAGAAGGCGGGCAAGAAGAAAAAGTGAGGCCACTGCATGGTCAATGAGAATGTAGCCACCCCGTCAGGAGGTTTTGCGCGCATATTGGTGACCGCCGCGCTTCCGTATGCCAACGGTCCCATTCACCTTGGGCACCTGGCAGGAGCCTACCTGCCGGCTGACGTGTATGTGCGCTACCAGCGGCTGAAAGGCCGCGACGTCATCTTCATTTGCGGCACCGACGAACATGGCGTGCCCATCACCATCGCGGCCGAGGCGAAAGGGGTGTCGCCGCAGGAGGTAGTGGACTATTGGCACATGGATCACAAAGAGAGCTTTGCCCGGTTCGGTATCAGCTTTGATTGCTTCTCGCGCACCTCTCTGCCGGTGCATCACAAGACTGCCCAGGACTTCTTCCTCCGCCTTTATGAAGCCGGGTACCTCACCGAGAAGGCGGTGGAGCAGTACTTTTGCCCCACCTGCGACCGCTTTCTGGCAGATCGCTACGTCGAAGGCAAATGTCCGAAGTGCGGGGCAGAAGGGGCGCGCGGCGACCAGTGCGAGCGCTGCGGCAGTTCGCTCAGCCCTACCGATCTCATTGACCCTTACTGCAAGGTATGCGGCGGCCATCCAGAGTTGCGTCCCTCCAAGCACCTGTTCCTGAAGTTGCATGACTTTCAGGAGAGGTTGCAGCAGTGGCTGGCAGGCAAGACCACTTGGAAGGACAACGTGCTCAACTACTGTCGGGGTTGGTTCGAGGAGGGGTTGGAGGACCGGGCGGTGACACGTGACCTCCGCTGGGGCGTGCCTGTGCCCCTGCCGGGCTATGAGGGCAAGGTCATCTACGTCTGGTTCGAGGCACCGATCGGCTACATCTCGGCGACAAAGGACTGGGCCGTCTCAATCGGCCAGCCGGAGCGGTGGCGTGACTATTGGCTCCAGGCGGACACGCGCCTGGTGCACTTTATCGGCAAGGATAACATCGTGTTCCACGCCATTCTCTGGCCGGCGATGCTCATGGGGCATGGCGAGTTCATCCTGCCGGCGGACATTCCGGCCAATGAGTTTCTCAACATTGCGGGCGCAAAGCTCAGCACCAGCCGAAACTATGCGGTTTGGCTCCGTGACTACCTGGAGCGGTTTGAACCCGATCCGCTCCGCTACTGGTTGGCAGCTAACGCGCCAGAGACCAAAGACGCCGACTTTACCTGGGAAGATTTTCGCCTGAAGAACAATGGCGAGCTGGCCGACATTCTGGGCAACTTTGTCAACCGCACCCTCTCTTTTGCGCACAGTAAATTCGCCGGCAGGGTGCCCGAGGTTGGCCACCTGCAGGAGGCGGACCGCGACATGCTCAATCTCCTGGAGGAGGTGCCCCAAACCATCGGCACATGGCTGGAGAATTTCGAGCTGCGCAAGGCGACAGCTGCCCTCATGGATCTGGCGCGCGCGGCCAACAAATACTTCAACGACCAAGAGCCGTGGTCGACTTTCACGACCGACCCCCAGCGCTGTGCCACCGCCATCAACGTGTGCTTGCAAACGGTGCGCACGCTGGCGGTGGTGCAAAGCCCTATCCTCCCCTTTTCGGCGGCGCGCGTATGGCGCATGCTGGGGCTCAGCGGGCGGGTGGAAGAGCAGCGATGGGACGAGGCGGGAGTTGCTCGCCTGCCCGCCGGGCACAGGCTCTCTGCCCCAGAGATTCTCTTTCGGAAGATCGAGTGGGAGGAGATCGAGCCGGAGATCCGCAAGTTGGCGGCCGGGCAACAAAAGGCAGCAGACAAGGAGGCAGAAGTGGCGGAGCAGATCAGCTTCGAAGAGTTCAAGCGGGTGCAGCTGCGCACGGCAAAGGTGGTGGCAGCCGCGGCAGTGGAAAAGACCGACAAATTGCTGCGCCTGCAGGTGGACATTGGGGGTGAGCAGCGGCAGATCGTGGCGGGCATTGCCCAGTACTACCGGCCGGAGGACCTCGTGGGCAAGACGATCGTGGTGGTGGCCAACCTGGCACCTGCCACCATCCGTGGCGTGGAGTCGCGGGGCATGCTCCTGGCGGCAGTCGACAAAAGCGGGCAACTGGCTCTGCTCACCACCGATAAGGAGTTTCCGGCCGGGGCACAGGTAGAGTGAGCCCAGAGCTCATTGACACGCACGCGCACCTGGATTTTCCCGAGTTTGCGCGCGACCGGACCGAGGTGATCCGCCGGGCGCAGGAAGCGGGTGTGGTGTCCATCATCAACGTCGGCGTGGACCTGAACAGCAGCCTTGCGTCCGTGCGGTTGGCGGAGGAGCACCCGGACCTCTTCGCCGCGGTGGGCATCCACCCCCATGACGCGGCGGGTGCTACGGAGCAGGCGTTTGCGGAGCTGCGCAGCCTGGTTCACCACCCCAAGGTGGTAGCAGTAGGCGAAATAGGCCTCGACTACTACCGCGACCACTCGCCCAGGGAGGTCCAACGGCGTGTCTTTGGCCGGCTGCTTACCCTGAGCATGGAGGCGAACCTGCCGGTCATCATCCACACTCGGCATGCTTGGGAGGATGTGATGGCGATCGTGCGGGAAGTGGTCGGCGACAAGGGGCGCGGTGTGTTTCACTGCTTCTCTGGCGGGGCACACCAGGCGCAGCAGGTGGTGGAGATGGGTTTTCACGTCTCGTTTACGGGCGTGCTTACCTTCAAGAATGCGCGCGCAGCGGAGGTGCTGGCCCGTGTGCCGCTTGCCCGGCTCCTTGTGGAAACCGACTGCCCGTATATGACACCTGAGCCTCACCGAGGCAGGCGCAACGAACCTGCTTACGTGCACCTGATCGCGCAGAAGGCGGCCGAGGTATTGCGCCTGCCGCTTGCTGAAGTGGCGAGCGCCACTACGCACAACGCCCGCCTGCTATTCGGGCTGGGCGATTCTGCGCGGGTGCAGGCGAACTGACCGTCCTCCGGAGGGGAGATGCAGGCGATCCCCGCGCGACCGAAGCGCAGCTTGGGGCAGCACTTCCTTGTGGACGCCAATGTGGCGCGCAAGATCGTGCGCGCCTTCGCGCCGCAGCCTGCGGACACGGTGGTGGAGATCGGACCGGGACGGGGTGCTCTGACCGAGCTCCTCGCGCCTGGCGTCAAGCGGCTGGTCGCCGTGGAGCTGGATCGCTTCCTCGCGGCAGCGCTAGCGGCGCGCTTTCGCGGCGTTGCCAACGTGGAGGTGGTCGAGGCAGACTTTTTGAAGGTTGAGCTGGCTTCCTTTGCCCCGGTCGGAGGGCGGGTGCGGCTCATTGGCAATATTCCCTACAATATCTCCGGGCCGCTCATCTTTCGCGTCCTGGAGCAGGCCAACGTGGTGCAGGACATGGTGCTCATGCTCCAGAAAGAGGTGGCGCTGCGCGTGGTAGCCGGCCCGGGCAGCAAGGAGTACGGACCCCTAGCAGTGCACAGTCAGCTTCTTGCGGACGTCCGCCTCCTGTTCCAGGTCTCGCCCCAAGTGTTTCGGCCCCGACCGCGAGTGGACTCGGCCGTTGTGCAGTGGGTGTTTTTGCCCGGCCCACGTTGTGCGGTTGCCGATCGAGCGTTCTTTTTGCGTTTCGTACGGGCGGCGTTTGGGCAGCGGCGCAAGGTCCTGCGCAACGCCCTCAGCCGGCTGTGTGACAAGAGCGCGCTGGCGGAGCTGCAGGAGCCGGCGTTGGCTTCGCGGGCGGAGCAGCTGTCCCTCGAGGAATTGGTGCGGCTGTGCAACCGACTGGCGCCCTGTGCGCAGGGGTTGAGCGGTGGCTCTGGTCAAGACCGAAGCGGTGATTCTGCGTAGCAGAAGGCAGGGTGAGACCACCAAGATCCTCACCCTCTACACCAAGGCCTTCGGCAAAATGAGCGTCGTGGCCAAGGGGGCGAGAAGCACCAAGAGCCGCTTTTGGGGCAGTCTGGAGCCGCTCAACTACGTGCACGTGGTTTTCTACCGGAAGGAGACTCGAGAACTCCAGTTCCTCAGCCAAGTGGACATTGTGGATTCCTTCCGGCGCGTGCGGGCGGAGTTGGGACGCGCCGCCTTGGCCGCTATGGTCTGCGAATGGGTGCTGCGTGCGGAGGTGAGCGAGGCCCCACAACCAGCGCTTTTCGCCCTGCTGGTGGAGACCCTGCGCGCTCTGGACCGGGCCGAGCGCGGCCTGAAGAATGTGGTGCGTAGCTTTCAGATGCACTTTCTGGAGCAGCACGGGGTAAAGCCGCGCCTGGACCGCTGCGCGCAGTGCGGGGCAAAAGACGTCCAAGGGCCAGTGCTCATTGACGTGGAAGGGGGAGGCTTCTTCTGCAGTCAGTGCCGCCCCCCATCGGATGAAAGCATGAGCCAGGCGGCGTTTACTCTCCTGCGCTGGGTTGCGCAGACGCGACCGGCTCAGGCGAGCAACGTCCTCGTGCCCCCAGAGGCGGGGGCACAGGTGGATGAGGCCCTCCACAAACTAGCTTGCTACCACCTGGAGCCACTGCGCGACGCCCGCGTGCCGCACGTGCTGGCGGAGATGCAAGAGGGACTGCGCACTGCGACCAAGACGCTTCAAGGACATGATGCGGGAACAACAAGCGAGAAAGACGATGGCCAACAGACCTCCTGACCTAATGGACAAGCTGGTTTCCCTGTGCAAAAGGCGGGGCTTCATCTTCCAGTCAAGCGAAATCTACGGGGGCATCACCAGCTGCTACGACTACGGACCCCTGGGGGTGGAGCTGAAAAAGAACGTCAAAGAGTGCTGGTGGAAGGCGATGGTACAGCAGCGGGATGACATCGTCGGATTGGACGCCTCCATTCTTATGCATCCCCGCGTGTGGGAGGCCTCCGGGCACGTAGAGGGCTTCCACGACCCGATGGTGGACTGTAAGCAGTGCAAACGGCGCTTTCGTGCCGATGAGGTTGAGGGTCCGCGCTGCCCAGAGTGCGGCGGCGAGCTGACAGAAGCCAGGCAATTCAACCTCATGTTCAAGACTCACATGGGGCCGGTGGAGGAAGAGGCCAGTGTCGTCTACTTGCGGCCGGAGACCGCGCAAGGCATCTACGTCAACTTCCTCAACGTGCTCAACTCCGCGCGCAAGAAGATCCCCTTCGGCATCGCTCAGATCGGCAAGGCGTTCCGCAATGAGATCACACCCGGCAATTTCATCTTTCGCACCCGCGAATTCGAGCAGATGGAGATGCAGTACTTTGTCAAGCCCGGGACCGACGGCGAATGGTTCGACTACTGGCGCGAACAACGGATGCAATGGTACTACGACCTCGGCATCCGCCGCGAACGCCTGCGCTTTCACGAGCACGGCAAGGAGGAGCTGGCGCACTATGCAGCGCGGGCCTTTGACATCCAGTACGAGTTCCCGTTCGGGTGGAAAGAGCTGGAGGGGATCCACAACCGCACCGACTTCGACCTCACCCGCCACCAGCAATACTCAGGCAAGGACTTGAGCTACTTTGACGACCAGACGCGCGAGCGGTACGTGCCCTACATCATCGAGACATCTGCGGGTGTGGATCGTACCCTGTTCACGTGCCTGGTCGATGCCTATGACGAAGAGGAGGTGGAGGGAGAACTGCGCGTGGTGCTTCGCCTGTCTCCAAAAGTGGCCCCCATCAAGGCGGGGATCTTCCCCCTGGTGAAGCGCGACGGCATGCCCGAACTCGCCCACAAGATTGTGGACATGCTGCGCCCGCACTTTGTGGTGTTCTATGACGAATCGGGGGCGATCGGCCGGCGATACCGCCGCCAAGACGAGGCAGGCACCCCCTTCGGCATCACTGTGGACTCGCAGTCGCTCCAAGATCAAACGGTCACGGTGCGGGAGCGCGACTCCATGCGGCAGGAGCGGGTGGCCATCGATCGGCTTGTGGACTGGCTCCGCGAGCGTGTGGCCTAAACATGGGCCGAAGGCAATTAGGGATTTTCTTTTTGGGGTTGACCGGGAGGAGTCGCCTTCTGGGCGGCGATCATCTCCCGCAGCTTGGCCAGGATGCGGGCCACGCGTTCCCGCTCCTCGCGGATGCGCTCCAGCTGCCGCTCAGCCTCCTCGGCCGCCAGCTTTTGTTGTGCAAGCTGGCGCACCAGTTCACGCTCTGCAGCCGGGGCCTGCTCCGGCACCGGCGCAGGCTGCTGACGGTGCAAAAGGCGGGGACGGGTGGTGCGCAACGCCAGCTGCGCGCTCACGCGCAGACGCCATGGGGGGTAGTTGTCAAAGTCCCGACCGACGCGCGGGGCTGCCTCTGAATAGGCCGTCTGGTCTGGCCCCTCATGGAGCCGGAGGTCAAAGGTGCTCCCTATCGTCAGCCACCAAGAGAGGCGATAGTACACCGACGGGGACAGATACAGGTAGTTCTCCCGGCTGTAGGCCATGGGTGGCGGTTGGCGCAAGAAGCGATTGCCGCTTGCCCCTAAGGAAAAAACGAACGGCGCGCGGCGCAGCTTGACGGCAATGGCCCAGACGAACTGTTGCGACGGAACACGTGCTGCGATGCTATCGAGCCGGCCCGTCGTCAGGCGCTTGCCCATGTCGTTGTGGTTGAGGATCCCAAGGGTGCCGTCCACCGTAAGGCCCCGCTCCGGCGAGCCGGGCGCCGTCTCCAAGGAGAAGAGGGCGCGGCTGCACAGTTCGATACGGCCGGCCGAATAGGGCTCCAACACAACGTTGTGGTACTTTGCCAACGGGACCCGTGCCGTGAGATGGGCCCCAAGCCGCAGGTGCCCGCTGGCAGGACCGAAGCCGGCAAGAGTCGCCGAAAGGAAGAGATCATCGGGAAGGTTGAACCCAGGACTGATCTTGTGATTGTCCTGGTACATGACCTGGCGAAGGCCAAGTTCCAGGCGATCGGTCACGGCATAGCGCAGGCCGACGGTGCCCTGGATGTCCCAGTAGGTCACACGAAAGACCTTTCCTGAGGCCTGGGTGTATTCGACGTGTTTGAAGTAGACCTCGGAGTAAGCGAGCGCCAAGAGCTCACCCCGAGGCAGGGAGCGCGCAGTCGGGCCCACGTGTGATCCCGACGGCCATTCAGTGGCGCTGCGGACCATAGTGGACAAGGCAAGCCCGATGGTTGCCGGGAAGAGGGCGCAGATCCGCATGAGCTTCCTCTCGTGGTGGTTGCTGTGTGACACCCAAATCTATCAACTTGTGACGACTTTTGCAAACCGTTTGTGGTCTGACAAGGAGAATCTGCGTGGAAAAACTACAGCGACTGGAGCATTGGCAGGCGCGCAAAGGCCCGCTGCTTGTCGTAATTATGGACGGCATCGGCATTTCCCCTCATGAGGAAGGGAACGCGGTGCGCCTGGCATACACCCCTACCCTCGACCGGCTGCTCTCTACGTGCCCGCACATGCTTCTTCAGGCGCACGGCACGGCGGTGGGGCTGCCCTCTGATAGTGACATGGGCAACTCCGAGGTGGGGCACAACGCCATTGGCGCCGGGCGGATCTTCGACCAAGGGGCCAAGTTGGTCAATCGCTCGATCAACACGGGCGAGATGTTTCGCGGCCCTGTGTGGCGCCGCCTTGTCGATAACTGCCTGCGGCACGATACGCCCCTGCATTTTATCGGCCTTTTTTCTGACGGCAATGTGCACAGCCACATCGACCACCTGAAGGCAATGCTCGGCCAGGCTAAGCGCGAAGGAGTGAAGAGAGCTAGGATCCACATCCTTTTGGATGGCCGCGATGTCGGCGAGACTTCAGCTTTGGACTATGTGGCGCCATTTGAGGAGTTTCTGGCAGAGCTCAACCGCGAAGGCGTCGACTATCGGATCGCCAGCGGGGGCGGCCGGCAGAAGATCACCATGGACCGCTACGAGGCCAACTGGGACATGGTGGCGCTGGGCTGGAAGACGCATGTGCACGGCCAAGGGGAGCAATTTAGCTCTGCCGCCCAAGCGATAACCACCTTCCGCAGGCGGCATCCAGGGATCATTGACCAGGACCTCCCTCCATTCGTCATCGCGGAAAACGGGCAACCGATCGGCAAGATTGAAGACCACCACTCCGTGATCTTTTTCAACTTCCGCGGGGACCGAGCCATCGAGATCAGTCGTGCCTTCGAGGACGACCAGTTCGACAAATTCGACCGCAGCCCCAGGCCCAAAGTGGAGTATGCGGGCATGATGCAGTACGACGGCGACCTGAAGATTCCCAAAAGCTACCTTGTGGCGCCCCCTGCTATTGACCGCACCATGGGGGAGCTGCTGGTGAACTCGGGAGTTCACCAGTTCGCCTGCAGCGAGACGCAAAAGTATGGGCACGTCACCTATTTCTGGAATGGAAACCGCAGCGGCAAGTTCAATCAGGAGCTTGAGGAGTATGTGGAGATCCCTTCCGACATCGTGCCTTTTGAGGAACGCCCCTGGATGAAGAGCGCCGAGATCACGGACCGCACCATCGAGCTCCTGCGGAGTGGTCTCTACCGCTGGGGCCGCATCAATTACCCCAACGGTGACATGGTGGGCCATACCGGTGTTCTGCAGTCGGCCATCGCGGCGGTGGAGGCGGTTGATTTGGGGCTCAAACGCTTGCTGCCGGTGATCCAGGAATTGCATGGCATTGCCATCGTGACTGCTGACCACGGGAACTCCGAAGAGATGTTCGAGCGGAAGAACGGCGGCGTGGTGACCGACAAGGCCGGTAACCCCAAAGCGAAAACTAGCCACACCCTCAACCCTGTCCCGTTCATCATCTTCGACCCTGACTACCACGGGGAGTATCGGCTGCGCCAGGATCTGCCGCGCGCAGGACTTAGCAATATCGCGGCGACGATTATCGAGCTTCTGGGCTTTGCGCCCCCGGAGGATTATGACCAGAGCCTCATCGAGTTCGCGAAGTGATTGTAGTTGACTAATCGGTTGGAATTTGTTACATTGTAGCACGCGCAAAGCGCTGGTGACCATGGCAAGCAGACGGCGCATCGAGCTACTGGACCACACCGGTGACGTGGGTGTGCGCGTTCGCGCAGCCGATTTGCCACAGCTGTTCACCCTCGCCGCCAAGGCGATGTTCCAGATCATCTGTCCGCGGTGCGTCGTGCGCAGGGTGCTCACTCGCCACGTGACTGTAGCTGGTGAGGACCTGGCGCAGCTGCTGGTAAACTGGCTTTCGGAACTGAATTTTTGGTTCTGTACCGAGCAGGAACTCTATGGCCAGTTTCGCGTTAGCTCCTTGGACGGGCGCTCGTTGCGAGCGGTGGTGGCTGGCGAGAAGGTGGACCCCAGACGGCACGCGATTCGCACCGAGATCAAAGCGGTCACTTATCATAAGCTCTACGTGTCCCAGCAGGAGAATGGCTGGGAAGCGCAGGTGATTTTCGACATCTGACCCGAGCCGGACAAGAGGGGAGGATGGAGACACATGAGTGAGCCAAAACTGCGCAAGGTGAGCGACTTCCTTTGGGAGATCCCCAAGGAGGGGAAAATGCGAGTCCCGGGCCGCATCTATGCCTCGGCGGCCATGTTGCCCGATGTCACTCGCGATAATGCTCATGAGCAGGTGGCCAATGTCGCCCAGTTGCCCGGCATAGTCAAGTTTTCCTTGGCGATGCGCGATATTCATTGGGGGTACGGTTTCCCCATTGGGGGAGTGGCGGCCTTTGATGTGCAGGAGGGGATCATCTCGCCGGGTGGCGTAGGTTATGACATCAACTGTGGGGTGCGCCTGCTCCGCACCGATCTGGTGCGAAAGGCGGTGCAGCCGAAGATCAAGGAGGTGGTTGCAGCCCTTTTTCGGGCCATCCCCAGCGGCGTGGGCTCAAAGGGGCAGTTGCGCCTGAGCGCCCAGGAGGAGAAGCAGGTCCTGACAGAAGGGGCCCACTGGGCGGTGAAGAACGGCTACGGCAGGCCCGAAGACCTCGACAAAATCGAGGAGAACGGACGGATGCCAGGGGCTGACCCATCGACGGTGAGCGCCAAAGCCATGGAGCGAGGACGCCCGCAACTGGGCACGCTCGGTTCTGGCAACCACTTTGTCGAGGTCGGCTACGTCGAGGAGGTCTTTGATGAGGAACTGGCGAAGGTGCTGGGGATCTTCAAGGACCAGGTAACGATCACCGTGCACACGGGATCGCGGGGATTTGGCCATCAGGTCTGCGACGACTATATCGCCGTAATGTTGCGCGCCAGCCAAAAATACGGCATCGAACTGCCGGACCGCCAGCTTTGCTGCGCGCCGGTCACCTCGCCGGAGGGACAGCAGTACCTGGCGGCCATGGCGTGTGCGGTCAACTTTGCCTTCTGCAATCGCCAGATGATTACCCATTGGACCCGTGATGCCTTTGAAAAGGCCATGGGGATGAGCCCGCGCGACATCAATGTGCAGGTGGTCTACGAGGTGGCGCATAACATCGCCAAGCTGGAGCGCCACACTGTGGACGGCAAGGAGGTGGAACTGTGCGTGCATCGCAAGGGTGCCACCCGTGCCTTCCCACCCGGTCACCCGGACGTGCCTGAGGAGTATCGCTCCATCGGGCAACCTGTGCTTATTCCTGGCGACATGGGGCGCTACTCTTATGTGCTGGTGGGGACGCAAAAGGCAATGGAGGAAACCTTCGGCTCCACCTGTCATGGGGCAGGGCGAGTGATGAGCCGGCATCAGGCCATCAAGAGCGCGCGCGGGCGGGCGCTGCATCGCGAGCTTGAGGACCAAGGCATCTTCGTCATGGCCTCCAGCCGCGAGACCATTGCCGAGGAGATGCCGGATGCCTACAAAGACGTGTCGCAGGTGGTGGAGGCAGTGCACGGAGCCGGTATTTCGGTCAAGGTGGCCAAATTGCGGCCTATGGGCGTGATCAAAGGCTGAAAATCGCCGGGGGTGTGCCGTGGAACGTGAGCAGGCCAAGCGGCGAATCGAGGAGCTGCGGCAGCAGATCCACTACCACAACTACCGCTACTATGTGCTTGACGCTCCGGAGATCTCCGACGCCGAGTACGATCGGCTGATGCGCGAGCTGGTGGAGTTAGAGCGCGCCTTCCCCGATCTCGTTACCCCGGACTCCCCCACGCAGCGCGTCGGTGCGCCACCGCTTGAAGCCTTCGAGGCGGTCCCTCACGCTGTACCCATGCTCAGCCTGGACAACGCAATGACTGAGGCCGAGCTGGTGGAATTCGACGCGCGCATCAAGCGGGCCTTGGGCACCAGCGAAGATGTGGAGTATGTGTGTGAGCCAAAGCTAGACGGCCTTGGTGTGGAGTTGGTCTATGTGAATGGGCAGTTTACCTTGGGCTCCACCCGCGGCGATGGCTTCACGGGCGAGAACGTCACCAACAACTTGCGCACCATCAAGAGCATCCCGCTGCGGCTGCTTGCCACCAGCGAACCGCCGCCACCCAGGTTGGAGGTGCGCGGGGAGGTGATCATGGAGAGGGCGGCGTTCGAACGGCTGAACCAGCAGCGGGAGTTGGCTGGCGAGCCGTTGTTCGCCAATCCCCGCAATGCCGCCGCGGGCAGTGTGCGCCAATTGGACTCCGCCATCACCGCCTCGCGGCCTTTGGACTACTATTGCTACGCCCTTGGCAGGGTGGAAGGCACTTCGTTTGCGACGCAATACGAGTTCCTGCAACGGGCCAAAGCGTGGGGCCTGAAGGTGAACCCCCACATCCGCCTGTGCAGGAGCGTGGCAGAAGCCATCGCTTATCACCAGGAGATGCAGCAGCTCCGGGACAGTCTGCCCTACGAGATTGATGGGGTGGTGGTCAAGGTGAATCGCTTTGACCTCCAGGAGCGGCTTGGCATCCGCACCAGGAGCCCACGTTGGGCCATCGCCTTCAAGTTCGAGGCGCGGCAGGAGACGACCCAGATCCTGGACATCGTGGCGCAGGTGGGGCGCACCGGGGCGCTCACGCCGGTAGCGGTGATGCGCCCCGTGCGGGTTGGGGGCGTAGAGGTGAGCAGAGCCACGCTGCACAACCAGGACGAGATCGACAGGAAGGATGTGCGGATCGGCGATTGGGTGGTGGTGCAACGCGCCGGCGACGTCATCCCGGAAGTGGTGGCGGTGGTTACCTCGCGTCGCACCGGCCAGGAACGCCCCTATCGCCTGCCGTCCACCTGCCCTGTGTGCGGTGGCCCGGTCGTGCGCCTGGAAGGAGAGGCGGTGCACCGGTGCCAGAACATGCGCTGCCCAGCGCAACTCAAAGAGCGCATTCGCCACTTTGCCTCTCGCCGCGCCATGGATATTGAGGGCCTAGGCGACAAGCTGGTGGACCAGCTGGTGGACAAAGGGTTGGTCAAAGATGTGGCCGATATCTATTTTCTGCAACGGCAAGAGCTGGCCGAGCTGGAGCGGATGGGCGAAAAGTCGGCCGACAACCTCCTGCGCGCCATCGACGCCAGCCGCAGGCGCAGCCTGGACCGTCTTGTCTTCGGCCTGGGCATTCGCTTTGTGGGAGAGCACGTGGCCAAAGTGCTGGTTCGTGCCTTTGGCAGCGTCGAGGCGCTGGCCCGTGCTAGGATTGACCAGCTGACCTCTGTGCATGGGATCGGGCCGCAGGTGGCGGGAAGCGTGCGGCAATTCTTCTCGCAGGAGGAGAATCTTCGCACCTTGGAGCGGCTGCGCCAGGCTGGGGTGGCAATGGCACCTGCGCCTAAGGTGACGGCCGGAGCCCTGGCAGGCAAGACCTTCGTCTTCACCGGCGCCCTCACCTCCTTCACGCGGGAGGAGGCGCAGCGGTTGGTGGAAGAGCTGGGTGGACACGCCGCCTCCTCGGTGAGCAAGAAGACCGACTATGTGGTGGTGGGGAGCGACCCAGGCTCGAAAGCAGAGAAGGCCCGTGAGCTCGGGGTGCCGATGCTCACGGAAGAGGAGTTCAAGAAGCTCATTGGCAGGTAGCTGGTGTTCGCAACGACCAGAGCTGCAGCCAGGATAGCCTTGCTTGCCGCAGGGCCGGCGCTGGGGTGGCTGCTCGTGGGCTGTGCCTCGTCGGCGCGCAAGTCCGACGAGGTCAGCATCATCACCGTCGACCAGGAGCTTGCCTTGGGGAAGCTGTGCGCAGCCGAGGTGGCGCGCAGCTACCCGGTGCTCGCGGACACGCAGGCTGAAGCGTATGTGACGCACATGGGCAGGCGCATTGCCGCACGCTCGGATTGGGCTGGCCTGCGGTTTTCGTTCCGCATCATCGATACCGATGAGGTGTACACCTTTTCGCTACCCGGCGGGCATGTGTACGTCTCCCGCGGGATGATCCAGACGGTGGCGACGGCCGCGGAACTGGCAGCAGTGCTGGCGCACGAAGTGGCCCATGTGGCCGGCCGGCACGGAGCCGAACAGGTGAGCCGTCGGTATGGCTTGGCTTTGGTGGTGCAGTCGCTCTTGGGGGACAATCCGGCCATCGGCAGAAGGATTGTAGCCGAGCTGTTCACCCCGCAGGGGATGCTCGCGTACGGGTGGCAGGCCGAAAAGGAAGCTGATCAGCTGGCAGTAGCATACCTGCTGCGGGCAGGGTATGACCCGCGGGGACTCGCGCAGGCGGTGGAGCGCCTGCGCGCCCTCGAGGAAGAGGATGCGCCTGCAGTGGCCAAATGGCGCGTAACCCACGACGCCGCCAAAGAGCGCCTGCGGTGGATCAAGGGTGAGCTGCGGCGCCTGACCCTGACTGACGGACTCGTGAGTGACGAGCCGGAATGGCACGACATCAAGGCTCAACTGCGAGCAGGAAACAAGTAGTCATTGTGCGGTAGAGTGCTTACTCTCACGGAGGAGACACCTATGAACAAAGAAGGCGGTGCATTTCTGAAAGGGTTCCTGATCGGTGGTGCTGTCGGCGCCATCATCGCCCTGCTGTATGCGCCCAAGTCTGGCAAGGAGACGCGGGAGGACATCAAGCGGCGCACGGAGGAGTTTCTGGAAGACGCCGAGCGCGAGATAGCGGAGCTCAAGCGCCGCGCGGCAAGTCTGGTGACCGAGGGCAGGCGTCGGGCCGCTGAGCTGGCAGAAGAGGCAGAGGAGAAGGTGGAGCAGGCAAAGGACACCATCGCCGAAAGGACTGGGCGACTGCGCCGCGCGGTGGAGGCAGGTGCCCGCGCCTTTGCCGAGGAGAAAGGCAAGAAGGGCGCTGAAAGCTAAGCGCCAGGACAAAACCGAGCCAGGGGGAGGCGTGCCGCCGTGCTCGTGCGGCGGCACCGACCCCCGCTCTGACCCCACCGCACCGTTTGCACCGGTCCGGTGCCTCCAGGAGGGAGCTCTGTTATGCTGATGTCCATTAGCGTCACGGTCATTGCGGCCTTTATTGTCATCTTCGTGATTGCCCTCATTCCTCTGCTCGTGCAGCTCAGGCGGACGGCAAAAGAGGCCGAGAAACTGCTGGAGACAACACGTCTTCAGATTGCACCCATTGCCCACGATGTGGCGCGGGTGATGGATGACGTGCGCGATATTGTCAAACAAGCACAACGCCAGATGGGGAAGGTGGAGGAGAGCGTCGACGCGGTGCGGGACACCGTCGTCAAACTGCGCGACGTGGAGACTCTTCTGCGCGACCGCATCGAAAAACCCCTCTTGGGCATCGTGGGAACGGTGGGAGCGCTGGTCAAGGGGGTACGCGTCTTCCTGCAATATGTCCGTCGGTAGCATCACGCAGTGAATAGGTGCCACAAGTCTGGAGGGCAATTGCCTGGCGATGGGTGTGAGGATCGGGAGTTCGTGAGCCAATGAGCCAGCCCCTATGGCATACCCTTTCCTGTGAGGAGGTTCTGGGCAGACTTGGCAGTGGGAGCAAAGGCCTCACAAGCGTTGAGGCGGCTCGGCGCCTGGCCGAGCACGGCCCGAATGAATTGCAGCGCGCCGAGGAGATCTCGCGCTGGAAAATCTTCCTCAGCCAGTTCAAGAACGTCCTCATCATCATCCTTCTCATCGCCACTGCCCTCTCTGCTGGCCTCGGGCATGGTACCGAAGCCATCGCCATCTTTCTGATTGTCCTTTTCTCGGCGCTTACCGGCTACATCCAAGAGCATCGGGCGGAGCGGGCCCTGGAAGCCCTGCGCCGCATGGCAGCCCTGCACGCCACGGTGATCAGGGACGGAAGCGAGCAGGAGATCCCCTCACGAGAGGTTGTGCCAGGGGACGTGGTGCTGTTGGCAGCAGGCGACAAGGTCCCGGCTGACGGCCGCCTACTGGAAGCGGTCAACCTGCAGGTGGATGAGGCGGCGTTAACCGGCGAGTCCCATCCGGTCGAAAAGAGCACAGCAGCGCTCAGCAATGGTACCCTCGCCGTGGGCGACCGCGTCAACATGGTCTACAGCGGCACGGTGGTTACCTACGGCCGAGGTCGGGCGGTGGTCGTAGGCACCGGTGCCGACACCGAATTCGGTCGGGTGGCCGAGCTGCTCAAGACGGTCGAGTCGGCGAAGACTCCCTTGCAGGAGAAGCTCAATCGGGTGGGGTCAATACTTGCCCAGGCAGCGCTGGTGTTGGTGGCCCTGCTGGCCCTGTTGGGCATGCTGCGCGGCAAGCCCCCGCTGGAGATGTTCCTTTTTGCCGTCGCCATGGCTGTGGCGGTGGTGCCAGAAGCCTTGCCGGCGGTGGTCACCATTGCCCTGGCGATGGGCGTGCAGCGGATGGCCAAACGCAATGCCCTCATTCGCCGCCTCCCGGCCGTGGAAACGCTGGGGAGCGCCTCGGTGATCTGCACCGACAAGACTGGCACCTTGACCAAGGATGAGATGACCGCGCGCAGCCTCTATGTGGACGACCGCCTCATCGAGGTGAGCGGGGTCGGCTACGAGCCTGTTGGCAACTTTTTGTACGAGGGCAAGACCATCGATCCGGCTGCCGATGAGGTGCTCCTCAGGTTGCTGCGCGCGGCGGTGCTCTCCTCCAATGCCCACCTGGTACACCACGAGGATGACGGGCGGTGGTCGGTGAAAGGCGACCCCACCGAAGGGGCCCTAGTGACCATGGCAGCCAAAGCCGGCCTGCACAAGGCGGAGCTGGAAGAACAGTACCCTCGCGTCCACGAGGTACCCTTCACGTCCGAGCGCAAGCGCATGACCACCCTCCATCGCGGCCCTGCAGGGATGGTGGCGTGTGCCAAAGGGGCGCCGGAGGTGATCCTGAGCTCCTGCTCCTTTGTGGCCACGCGCAAAGGCGCCGCGAGGCTGGATCGCGCACGCCGCGAGCGCATCCTCAGCCAGGCAGCAGCGATGGCGCACCAGGCCATGCGCGTGCTGGCGGTGGCCTGGAAACCGGACGCCGGCGTGGAGACGGCTGAGCAGGAGATGACGTTCCTGGGCCTGGTGGGCATGATCGACCCGCCGCGCCCGGAGGCAAAAGACGCCTTGGATAGGTGTCGCCAGGCGGGGATCAGAGTGGTCATGGTTACCGGTGACCATCCGGTGACGGCCCAGGCCGTGGCCAAAGAGCTGGGGTTGACCCATAGCGGCGTGACGGTGACCGGTAGCCAGGTTGACGCCATGACCGATGAGGAGCTGGAGCAACGGGTCACGGAGATTGATGTTTACGCCCGGGTGTCGCCCAATCACAAGCTCCGGGTGGTCACCGCCCTGCAAAAACGGGGGCACGTGGTGGCAGTTACCGGCGACGGGGTCAACGACGCGCCCGCGCTCAAGAAGGCCGACATCGGCGTGGCAATGGGGATCACCGGCACCGACGTGAGCAAAGAAGCTGCCGCCATGACCCTGACCGATGACAACTTTGCCTCCATCGTGGCAGCCATCGAAGAGGGTCGGGGCATCTTTGACAACATCAAAAAGTTCCTGATGTACCTCTTGTCCTCGAACGTGGGGGAGATCGGCCTGATGGCCGGGGCCCTCCTGGCCGGATTGCCTCTTCCCCTTACAGCGGTGCAGATTCTCTTCGTCAACCTGGCGACAGATGGCTTCCCGGCTTTGGCGTTGGCTGCCGACCCGAAGGCACCTGACATCATGCGACGGACGCCTCGCCGACCGCGCGCTGGCATATTCATCCGTCCCGTGGTGTTCCTCATTGCGGTGGCCGGGCTCTGGTCGATGCTCATTAACCTCGGTCTGTTCTACCTCGCGCTGCACAGCGGGCGGAGCCTGCAGGAGGCCATGACCATGGCCTTCATTTCCTTGGTAGGAATCCAATTTTTCAAGGCCTACAACTTCCGCTCCGATCGCCATTCGGGACTGCAGCGCCCCTTTGCCAACAAGTGGCTGAACATAACGATCGTTGTGGAGCTTCTCCTGTTGGTGGCCCTCGTTTATGTTCCCTTCGCCCAACGCGCTTTTGGCACCTACGCGCTGTCTCTGCGGGATTGGCTGTTGGTGGGTGGGGCTGCCTGCACCGTCTCTCCGGTGGTAGAGCTTGCAAAGTGGGTGGTGAGACGTGGGAGGTTGGGAGACCTCGAGTAGCCTGCGTATACCGTGCACCGGCAAGGAGGGGGAAACATCAGCGGCCGTTGCCACCGTCGGCAGCGGGGCATTGCTACCTTGGTGTTCGTGAGGTTGGTGGCGCTGGCGGTAGGGAGAGAGTCTGGCGGCACGTGCTCGTGCGGGCAAAAAAGTCTTTGCACCTTATGACAAAAGGAGATATATTTCCATGCAAAGAGCGGCAAGTTTCTGGCGGGTGCCAAGCGGAGGAGAAGGGTGATGGAAGTCAAGCTTGAGAGCCTGATCGAGAAGATCAAGCAGGAGGGGATCGAGGAAGCACGGCAGACCTCGCAGGAGATTGTCGCCAAGGCCCAGGCGGAGGCCGCTGCCACGGTGGAGCAGGCGCAAAAGGAGGCCGCCCGCATCGTGGAGGAGGGGAAGGCGGCGGCGGCGCGCTTTCAGCAAAATGCAGAGCGGGCCCTGCAGCAGGCAGCTCGAGACACCGTCCTCAGCCTCAAAGAGCGCATCAACGAGCTCTTTGATCGAGTCTTCAAGCGAGAGGTGGGACAAGCCCTATCGCCAGAGTTCCTCAGCCAGCTTATCCAAAACCTCGTTACCCAGTGGGCACGTGACGGAGCAGCCGAGGTGGTGGTGAGCGCGGAAGATAAGGAGAAACTGGAGGCGCTCCTGTTTTCCGGCCTTCGTCAGCAGCTGCGTGATGGCGTAGTGTTGCGGGTGGGCGACTCCGTGGGCAAGGGGTTCCGCATTGGCATGCGGGGCGAGGAGGTCTACTATGACTTTTCCGACCAGACCATCGCCGAGGTGCTCAAATCGTTCCTTAACCCCACGTTGCAGGCGCTGCTGAACGGCCAGAACAATGGATAAGCACTACTACCTCGTTTCCCAGTTGCCGACCCTCTACTTCGACAGGGAAACCTACCTGACGGTCGACGCCTTCCTCCAAGAGGCAGCAAAGTGGCTGTCGGCGGCAGAGTATGCGGTGCTGGCGGCAGTGGACTTGGCCGACGTGACGGTTAGCAAACACTGTCCTGCCGTGCTTGCGCGGTACAAGGACTTTGAACGACGTCTTCGCTCCGAGCTGGCCGCCTGGCGGCAAGCTCAGCGCGCCGGGCAGGAGTACAAGCCGTCCACGTTCCCGCCCTCCCTGGTGCGCGAAGGAAACCCTCTGGAGATTGAGAAACGCCTCCTCCGTTTGAGATGGGACTTTATCGAACAGCAGGAGAGCGAGCACCACTTTGACCTCGAGTTCCTCATTCTCTACATGCTAAAGTTGCAGATTCTCCGTCGGCTATTCACCTTCAACAAGGAAAAGGGGATGCAACTCTTTCGGAAGACTTGTGAGGTGCAGCCATGAACACGGCGGTAGGCAAGATCATCGGCGTGAGCGGCAACATGGTAGCCATTGCCGTGGACGGCAACGTGATGCAGAACGAAGTGGGCCACATCGTGCACGGCCAGGAGCGGCTGGTCTCCGAAGTGGTGCGCATCAATAAGGATGTGGCCTATGTGCAAGTCTTTGAGAGCACCAAGGGGCTGAAGGTCGGCGACCGGGCCGAATTTGCTGGTCACCTCCTTTCGGCTGAGCTCGGGCCAGGGCTGTTGGGGCAGATCTACGACGGCCTGCAGAACCCCCTGCCGCAGCTCGCCGCGGAGTTCGGCTTCTTCCTCCCCCGAGGCGTCAAGAGGCCCGGGTTGGATCTTGAGAAGAAATGGTCCTTTACGCCGCTGGTGAAGAGGGGTGACCTGGTGCGGGCGGGCACGCCGCTCGGGCAGGTGCCGGAGGGGATCTTCAATCACTACATCATGGTCCCCTTCGACTTTCGCGGCGACTTTGAGGTGGAAGAGATCGCCGACCCAGGCGACTACACCGTGACCGAGACGATTGCCACTCTTCGTGGCCATGGTGGAAAGATGCTGCCCCTCACCATGTCGTTCCACTGGCCGGTGAAGATCCCCATCCGCGCCTACCGGGAGCGCTTGGTTCCGAAGGAGACGTTCATCACGCGGGCGCGCATCATCGACAGTTTCTTCCCTGTGGCCAAGGGAGGGACCTTTTGCGTGCCCGGTCCGTTTGGCGCCGGCAAAACGGTTCTGCAGCAGCTCATTAGTCGCTACGCCGATGCCGACATTGTCATCGTGGCCGCCTGCGGTGAGCGCGCCGGCGAGGTGGTGGAAACCCTGCGCGAATTTCCCCACATCGAGGACCCGCGCACCGGGCGTTCCCTCATGGAGCGCACCATCATCATCGTCAACACCAGCGCCATGCCTGTGGCGGCCAGAGAGGCTTCGGTCTACACCGCTGCCACCCTGGGAGAATATTACCGCCAGATGGGCCTGAACGTGCTGCTCTTGGCGGACTCTACTTCCCGCTGGGCGCAAGCCATGCGTGAGATCTCCGGCCGCCTGGAAGAGATCCCCGGCGAGGAGGCGTTTCCCGCTTACTTGGAGTCGCGCATCGCCGAGTTCTACGAGCGTGCGGGTCTGGTGGTTTTGCCCAACGGCCAGATGGGGAGCTTGACCATCGGCGGCACGGTCAGCCCGGCAGGCGGCAACTTCGAGGAGCCGGTGACGCAGGCCACGCTGAAGGTGGTGGGAGCCTTCCTTGGCCTGAGCAGAGAACGGGCTAATGCTCGACGTTTCCCCTCCATCGACCCGCTGGACAGCTGGAGCAAGTACGACAGCTTTATCCCCGCCAACCAACTCCGCGACGGCAAGCAGATTCTCACCGCGGGTAATGAGGTCAGGCAAATGATGATGGTGGTGGGAGAAGAGGCCACCTCCATGGAGGATTTTGTCGTCTACCTAAAGTCGGAGTTTCTCGATGCGGTCTACCTCCAGCAGAACGGGTTCGATCCCATCGATGCCGCCACGTCCAAGGAGCGACAGCAGTACGTGTATGCCAAGGTGCACAAAGTCCTGACCACCCCCATGTCGTTCGCGACAAAGGACGAGGCACGGGAGTACTTCTACCGACTGCGTCAGCACTTCATCGACTGGAACTACCTGGCGATGGATTCGCCGGAGTTTAAGACGCAAGAGCAGGCCATCGATCGACTACTAGAGGAGCGCACCGCCGATGCGAAGGGTCTATAGCAGGATTCTGCAAGTAGTCGGCAACGTCATCACCGTGCGCGCCACCGACGTTGCCTACGAGGAGCTGGCGGAAATCACCACCCAGCGCGGCAAATCCTTGGCGCAGGTGATCAAGTTGGATGGTGACTTGGTGTCGCTGCAGGTGTTTGCCGGCAGCCGCGGGATCTCCGTCAATGATGAAGTGCGCTTTCTCGGACATCCCATGCTGGTGACCTTTTCGGAGAACATGCTGGGGCGCGTGTTCGATGGCGCGGGCATGCCGCGCGACAAGGGCCCGCAGCTGACCGAGCACCTCATCCCCGTGGCCGGACCCCCCGTAAACCCCTACAAGCGCATCATCCCCCGACGCATGATCCGGACCAACATCCCGATGATTGATGTGTTCAATTCACTGGTGGTGTCGCAGAAACTCCCCATCTTCTCGGTCTCCGGGGAGCCGTACAACGAGCTTCTCGCCCGGATCGCCCTGCAGGCGGAGGTGGATATGATCATTCTCGGGGGCATCGGCCTGAAGTACGATCAATACATGTACTTCAAGACCGTGCTCGAGGAGGGCGGGGCGTTGTACCGCTCGATCTTTTTCATCAACACTGCCGCCGACCCTATTGTGGAGAGCCTGATGGTTCCTGACCTCTGCCTGGCGGTGGCAGAAAAGTTCGCCCTCCAGGGGAAAGACGTGCTGGTGCTGCTCACGGACATGACCAACTTTGCCGACGCTCTGAAGGAGATCTCCATCACCATGGAGCACGTCCCCTCCAACCGCGGCTACCCGGGCGACCTTTACACGCAGCTTGCCTCGCGCTACGAGAAGGCGGTGGACTTTGAGGACGCCGGTTCCATCACCATCTTGGCCGTCACCACGATGCCGGGCAACGATGTGACGCACCCGGTTCCCGACAACACCGGCTACATCACCGAGGGGCAGTTCTACCTGCACGGCGGGCGCATCGATCCCTTTGGCTCGCTCAGTCGGCTCAAGCAGCTGGTCAACAAGAACACCCGCAAGGACCATCGTGCGATCATGGATGGGATGATCCAGCTGTACGCCCAGTACAAGGAGACAGAAGAAAAGCGCGCCATGGGCTTCAGAATGAGCACCTGGGATAACAAGCTGCTCAAGTACGGCAAGCTGTTCGAGTCGCGAATGATGGACCTGTCGGTAAACATCCCCTTGGAGCGGGCGTTGGATCTGGGATGGGAGATCTTGGCAGCTTGCTTCCGGCCGGAGGAAACGGGGCTGCGCACGGAGCTCATTAAAGAGTTCTGGCCTGGGATAGGGGAGCGGAAGGAGGCTGAGGCGGCGCCCGCAGAGGTTGGCGAGGTGGTGAGCGCCGAGGCGGCTTCCGAATAACAGAGGCTGGCGATGGCCAAGGTCAGACTGACAAGGATTGAGCTCAAGAGGCAGAAGGACAACCTGCGGCGCTTTTTGCGCTACCTGCCCACCTTAGAGCTCAAAAAGCAGCAGTTGCTGCAGGAGATACGTTCCTTGCAGCGGACCCGCGAGGCACTGGTGACCGACATCGAACGGGTGAACGCTGAGGTCAACCAGTGGGCGGACGTGTTTGCCGAGGAGGTGAACCTGCCTGCGTTGGTGAAGGTGGCTGAGGTGACCACCGAGACGGGGAACATCGCGGGGATCGACATTCCCCTCTTCGCGGGGATCAGCTTCGAGGAGGTGCCCTACGATCTGTTCACCACCCCGCTGTGGGTGGACCAGGGCATCGCCACCTGCAAGGAGCAGATCGAGCGTTACACGCGCCTCAACTTCGTGGACAGACAGCTGGCCATTCTGCAAGAGGAGCTGCGGGTGACGATCCAACGGATCAAGCTCTTCGAGGAGATCAAAATCCCGGAGGCGCAGGAGAATATTCGCGTCATTCAGATATTCCTGGGCGACCAGATGACTGCCGAGGTGGTGCGCGGCAAGATCGCAAAGGCCAAAATCGAAAAGCGGCGCGAAGCATGATCGTCAAGATGAAGAAGGTGACGCTCCTGGTATGGGGGGAGGAGCGCGAGGCAGCTGTAGCGCGCCTGCGCAAGCTGGGGGTGGTCCACGTGCAGCCCATCGCCGCTCCGCAGTCGGATGACGTGGCCCGGTTGGAAGCGGACCTCGGCGAAGTGGAGCGAGCCCTGAGCATCATCGGCACCGAGGGCGCAGAGCCAGGTGAGGAGGCGGCCGATCCGACCATAGTGGTGGGGCACATCCTCGAACGGTGTCGACAGCGGGAACAGCTGGCACGGGAACTGGAAGAGCTGCGCGAGCAGCACACGTGGTTCGAACGCTGGGGACGGGTTTCGCTGGCTTCTGTGCAGGAGCTGGCCCAAGCAGGGATCGTGCTGCGCTTCTACGTGGGCGATCGACAGGCGATCCGAGCCCTGCCGCCGGAGAAGATGATCCAGGTGGTGCGCGAAGATCAGCGGACCGTCTATTTCGTCTACTTCGCCACTTCCGCTGATGACCGGTTGGACTTTAAAGAGGAACCCATGCCGGCGGTGGAAGTGACAGCTCTGGAGGCGCAGATTGCCGAGGTGGAGGGCGCCATCACTGCCATCGACAAAGAGGTGGCTGGGCTGGCCCGCCACCGCCAGGCCCTCTCTCGCCACCGTGAGCAACTGGCCAAGCGACTGGAATTCAGCCGTGTCCTGGCCGGCATGGGGCAGGCCGAGGAGATTGCCTTCCTTCAGGGGTACTGCCCGGCGGAAGAGGTGAAGCGTGTGACCGCAGCTGCCGACCGCGAAGGGTGGGCCTACACCGTCGAGGACCCCGACAACCCGGAGGAAGTGCCCACCCTCATCCGCAATCCCCGTTGGCTCCGTGTGGTCGAACCGGTCTTCAAGTTCTTGGGCACCATCCCAGGGTATGAGGAGCACGACATCAGCTTCTGGTTCCTGCTCTTCTTCAGCGTCTTTTTCGCCATCCTGATCGGCGACGCCGGTTACGGGCTCCTGTTTCTCGTGGTGACATGGCTGGTGCGGCGCAAGGCCAGACAGGCGCCCCGGGAGCCGTTTGCGCTGATGTACGTCCTGAGCGTCGCCACTCTGCTATGGGGAGCCATCTCCGGCAACTGGTTCGGTGTGCCGCAAATTGGGCAGCTGCCCTTCCTACGCCGACTGATTGTGGACCCGGTGAATAGCTTTGCAGCCGAAAGCCAGGATTTCATGATGTACCTGTGCTTCCTGATTGGTGCCATCCACCTCACCGTGGCCCACGGGATGAACGCCTTCCGGTTGCTCAATTCCGTGCGTGCCCTGGCGCAGGTGGGGTGGATTGCCATCGTCTGGGGGCTGTTCTTCACCGCCGGACGACTGGTCCTGGGCAAGAGCGGACCCTCTGCAGCGGTGATCCTGGCGTTGGTGGGCGGCGGTACCGCGCTGGTGCTCCTCTTCGCCCACGCCCAGCGCAAGTTCGTCAAGGGTGTACTCCAATCGCTGGCGGAGACGCCGTTGAGCGTGATCAGCTCCTTTTCCGATGTGGTTTCCTATTTGCGTCTGTTCGCGGTAGGTTTTGCGTCGGTGACGGTTGAGTCCAGCTTCAACGAAATGGCACTGAGTCTTGGTTTCAACTCCGTGCTCCGCGGGTTGATCGCCGCTTTTATCCTGTTCTTTGGGCACGCGCTCAACATCGTGCTCGGCTTCATGGCGGTCATTGTCCACGGGGTGCGTCTGAACATGTTAGAATTTTCCGGCCACCTGGGAATGCAATGGTCTGGACGGCCTTACCAGCCGTTTCGTGAATGATGGGCGCGAGGGTCGGTTGTGAGCGGAAAGGAGGAGGTCTATGGTGCAGGGATTTGGTGACATGAGCATTTCGTTGGCCTTGGCAGCAGTGGGCTCGGCACTGGGAGCTGGCGTGGCAGGGATGTCCGCTGTCGGGGCCTGGAAGCGGGCCTTTGCCCAGAACAAGGCGGCGCCGTTTATCATGGTCGCCTTCGTGGGTGCGCCTCTTTCCCAGACCATCTACGGCATGATCCTGCGCAATGCCATCCGCAGCGCCAATCTGCCGCCGGACTCCTACCTCTATCAGATGCTCCTCGGGGCCTTCGCCGGCTTTGCCATGGGGATGTCCGCTTACATGCAGGGTAAGGCCGGGGCCAAGGCTGCGGACGCCCTGGGAGAAACGGGCAAAGGCTTTGGGCAGTATATCATGGTGCTGGGCATCATCGAAACGGTGGCCTTGTTCATCATGGTCTTCACCTTAGCGGCCATCCCGAAGGTGTGAGTGCTACGCTTAGTGGGCAGAGGAGAGGGCCGTCGGCATGGGTCGAGAGGACACCATTCTTGCTATCCGCCAGTTCGCCGTGGCGATGGCCGCCGTGGCGCGCGTGAGTGCCTTGATTGTGGTCTGTGTAGGCAGCCCTCTGGCCCTGGGTCTGTATCTTGATCGCCTCCTGGGCACTGCCCCCTGGCTGCTGATCGTCGGGATGGTGGGCGGCGTAGTGCTGTGCGTGCTGAGCGTGGCAGCTATGGCGCGCCGGCAGTGAGCTAATTGCGAGTGGGCCGCATGAAGAAGCGAACCAAGATTTTGCTCATCCTCCTTGGGGCCGTGGCACTATTGGTAGCAGGCAACCTCTATTTGCGGTTCCGCCTGCCACCGGTGATGATCCGGGCCGAGATCATCCCAGGGCTCCGCTTTGGGCCGCTCCAGGTCACCAACACCCTGCTGACCGCACTCGTGGTGGACCTCATTTTGGTAGCTGTGGCGGTGCTGGCCACCAGACGCATGCGCCTGGTGCCCACAGGGCTGCAGAACTTTGTGGAGTGGGTGCTCGAAACCCTGTACCACCTCACCGAATCCGTGGCCGGCGCACGGTGGGCACCGCGCTTTTTCGCGATCGTAGCTACCATCTTCCTCTACGTGTTGGTGTCCAACTGGTTTGGCCTGCTGCCGGGCTTGAGCGCCTTCGGCGTGGTTGAGGAGCATGTTGCGCACGCGTCGGGGCATCACGCAGAAGGGGCAGAAAAGCTCATTGTCCCCCTGTTTCGCTCGCCCAGCACCGATCTAAACAACAATCTGGCCCTCGCCATGCTCTCGGTGTTCATGACGCAAGTCTTTGGCGTTATCGCCTTAGGGCCGCGCTACTTTGGCAAGTTTGTGAACGTCGGGGGGCTTGGAGCAGCGCTGCGCCCGGGGGTCTCTCTGAGAAGGCGGTTTAGTCTGCTCGCCTTCGGCGCCATCAACTTGGCAGTGGGAGTCTTGGAGGCCATAAGTGAGGTGGCCAAAGTTATCTCCTTTTCCTTTCGACTCTTCGGCAACATCTTCGCAGGCGAGGTGATGCTGTTGGTGTTGGCCTCGCTTGTGCCCCTGGTACTGACGTTGCCTTTCCTGGGCCTGGAGGTGTTTGTGGGCCTCATTCAGGCCTTCATTTTCTTCATTCTCACCCTCGCATTTTTCACCATGGCAACTTCTGCACACGGCCATGAGGAAGCGGAACACTAGGTGCAGTAGATCCAAAGGGAGGCACACAGTATGGACCTGTCGACAGCGAAATTTCTAGCAGCAGGGTTGGCTATTGGGCTTGGGGCAGTGGGGCCGGGCATAGGCATAGGCATTCTTGCTGCGGGCGCACTCCAGGCTATAGGGCGCAACCCCGATGCCACCTCGCGCATTCAGACGTTCATGTTTATCGGCATCGCCTTTGCGGAGGCAATCGCCATTTATTCGTTAGTGGTGGCGCTGATTCTGCTGTTTGTGCTGTGAAGGCAAGTAAGGAGCGGACGTCGCTATAGGAGGACCGCTTGGACGCACTGAGACCCCTGGGGATCGACCCTGCGCTCTTTTTTGCCTACCTGATAAATTTCGTCCTTCTCCTGCTTGTGTTACGTCTTGTCTTGTATCGGCCGGTGCAGAGGATGCTGGCTGAGCGGCGGCGGAAGATTCAGGAGGCGCTGACGCAAGCGGAGCAGGTGCGCCAGGAGGCGGAGGCGCAACGGCAGGCGTTTCAGCGGGAGTTGGAGCAGGCACGAAAGGCATCCCAGGAGGCCGCCACGCGCGTGGCGCAGGAGACCGAGAAAATGCGCGAGGCCATCTTAGCTGAGGCGCGCCGCGAAGCAGAGGAGATCCGCCTGCAGGCTCGCCAGCAGATCGAGCTGGAGCGGCAGCAGCTGCTCACCGAGCTCCGCCAGCAGGTGGTGGACCTCGCCGTGGAACTCACGCGCAAGACGCTGCGCAACACCGTCGCCGTCGATGAGCAGGCCCAACGCCGCTTGATCCGGGAGTTTCTGGAAGAGAGTGGAGGTCTGGCGTGAGGGGCCTCAAGGTCAAAAGCGGCAAGGCTCGGGTTCAGGACTACACGGCTGCTGCCTGTGCCCACATTACCGCCGGGTGGGTGGCGCAGTTGCGGCGCCTGTGGGAAAAGCTGTCCGCCGACCCTGAACTCCTGGCTCGGCTTGCTGATGTGAGCAAGGATTTCGCCGTGCGTCAGCGCGAATGCGACGCGCTGCTTCCTCCGGACCTCAATCGGGACGCGCGCAACCTGGTCTACGTAATGCTCCGCGACGGGCAACTGGCCTTGTTGGGCGAGGTCGTGGAGCAGTTGGCCTTGGCTCTGGCCGGCGGCGGCCGCCAGGAGCTGGCACGCGTCGTCACTGCTGTCCCTCTCACCCGAAAGGAGCAGGAGGCACTCCGCGCCCAGGTGCGCAAGCGCTTTGGGGAAGAGGTGGCCGTCCGGTTTGAGGTCGAACCCGATATCCTGGGGGGAGTGATTATCAAGGTCGGCGACAAGCTGATCGATGGCAGCTTGGCAGGGCGCCTGGCCGCCTTGCACCAGCGCCTGCGGAGCAGCCGATAGCTGCGGTGAGGAGTGTGCATGCCCATCCATGTCGAAGATATTACCGCCCGCATTCGTCGTGAGATCGAGAGCTTCGAAGCTCCGCTCTCGACCGTGAACGTGGGCCACGTGGTGGAGATCGGCGACGGCATCGCCAGGGTGAGCGGCCTTTCAGAGGCCATGGCCTCGGAGCTGGTGGAGTTCCCAGGTGGCGTTATGGGGATTGTGCTCAACCTCGAGGTGGACAACGTGGGCGTCATCATCATGGGGGACTATGCCCACATCGAGGAGGCGGACGAGGTGCGCGGCACCGGCAGGATCGCTTCGGTCCCGGTGGGGGATGCCCTGATCGGCCGCGTGGTCAATGCTCTGGGCCAGCCCATCGACGGCAAGGGGCCTCTCCGCACGGAGCGCTTCCGCCCGGTGGAGAGGATCGCCCCCGGGGTCGTCTACCGCCAGAACGTGGACACACCGGTGCAAACGGGGATCAAGGCCATTGACTCGATGATCCCCATCGGCAGGGGGCAGAGGGAGCTG
>JBBIKH010000007.1:0-35575 GCA_037445575.1 bacterium | reverse complement strand
GCTGGCGTGGCGTCTGCGCGCAGAGGCAGAACGCTTCCAAGTGCGCACGTTTACGGACTATGTGGCGAACCGCCACGTGGCGCTCCAGGGGGCGATCCGTGCCGTGGCCAGCTTGACGATTGTTTTCTTCTTTTTCTTCTACGTCGGCGCGCAGTTCTTGGGCGGCGGGAAGGTGTTGTTCACCCTTTTTCGCATTGAGCCGCGTTGGGGAATACTGCTGACAGCCATGGTGATCGCTCCGTACTGCATCTACGGGGGATTCCGCAGCGTGGTGTACACCGACGTGGTCCAGGCGCTGCTCATGATCGGCACGCTGGTCATAGTGCCGATTGTGGGGGTGGTGACCATCGCCGGGCGCCCGGAGATCTTTGCGCACAGCATACCCGAGGCGTTGACCAGGGCCGGCGCAGGCTTTGGCTCCTTGACGGGGGCAGCCAATGGCTTTGCCGCCGGCGTGGCGATCATGGGAGGGTTGTCCTGGTTTTTCGGCTACCTCGGCGGGCAGCCGCAGCTGAGCGTTCGCTTTATGGCCATTCGCGACGCGCAACAGGTCCGTCGCGCCCGCGGGGTAGGGCTGGCCTGGACGATAGTGGCCTATGCCGGCGCACTGAGTCTGGGGTGGATTGGTCTGGCCCTTTTTGGCCCCCAGGGGCTGTCCGACCCCGAATACGTGATGCCTGCAGTGCTGCGCGCGATTCTCCCCGCTCCCCTTGCCGCCCTGTTCACCATCGGAGCTGTGGCAGCGATGATTTCCACCGCCGACTCGCTCCTGGTGATTGCCTCCACCGAATGCTCCGAGAACCTGCTGAGCCCCTTGTTCCGGGGCCGTCAGATGACGGAGGTCAGACGGCTGCGCCAGGCGCGCGTAGTGACCGGTTGTCTGGCGGCCATCGCCCTGGTGGTGGCCTACCTTTCGCCGAGCACCCTCATCTACATTTTGGTTGGCTATGTATGGGCGGGGATCGGCGGCACATTCTCGGTGGTGGTGTTGGCATCGCTCATGAGCAAGCGTTTTCACGCACTGGCGGCACTAGCCACCATCGTGGCGGGGCTGGTCTTCACCATCGTGTGGATTCGCACCGGCATGGAGGAGCTGATCACGGCGCGCGTGATGACCTTCGTGGTGGCGGCGATCGTGGCTGTGCTTGCCTCCTTGCTGGTGCCTGCGCCTGCCCCACGCCAAGCAGTCCCCTGAGCCGGCTTGCGGGCGGGCTGTGAACCGACGCTGCAGTTTTGCAAAGCAGAATCATTCGAGACGGAAAACGGCGCATCGATGTCATCTCAAGTTCCCCTGTCGAGCGAAGTAAGGCCTTACCGAGGCAAACCTGTGCTTCTCATCAACGGCCAGCCCCAGGCGCCTCTTCTCTACGCGCTCACTGATGTCCCTGGAGGGAGGTGGAGTTGGGAGGAGGTGCCTCAGCACAACCTGAGGCTATTCGCCGCGTTGGGCTTTCGTCTGTTTCAAGTGGACTTGTTCCTGGAGCACCTGTGGTTCGAGGAGGGCCGCTTTGACATCGGCGCGGCCAGGCGCCAGATAGGCGGAGTGCTCGCCGCCTGCCCGGAGGCAGCGGTCATTGTGCGCCTGCATGTGAATGCGCCGCGTTGGTGGACCAAGGCTCACCCCGAAGAGTGGACGCGGTATGTGGATGTGCCGATAGCGATTGAGGACGAGGCCGGGTTTCACCGCATCATCGAATACGACAACGGCCCTGTCAACCGGGTGAGCCTGGCGTCCGAGAGGTGGCGGCAGGAGGCCAGCGACAAGGTGGTGCAGCTCTGTCGAGAGCTGGCCGCCACTGAGGAGGGCAACGCTCTGGCTGGTCTGCAGATGGCGTGTGGGGTGTACGGGGAGTGGCACTACTGGGGATTCTTCAAGAATGAGCCCGACAATGGTGAGGCTATGACCCGCCACTTTCGGGCGTGGCTGCGGAAGAGGTATCGTACCGACAAAGCATTGCGTGCTGCGTGGCGCAATCCAGAGGTGGCGCTGGAAACTGCCGAGGTGCCAGGGGCTGAGGTGCGGAGGCGCACGGAGGCCGGGCTTTTTCGCTGCCCAACGAGCGAAAGGTGGGTCATCGACTATTACCGCTGCCAGCAGGAATTGGTGGCGGAGAACATCGTGCACTTTTGCCGGCTGGCAAAGGAAAACTGGCCCCGCCCGCTGGTCACGGGCACGTTCTACGGGTATCTCTTCCCCATGTTCGGGCGCCAGGCAGCGGGTGGGCATTTAGAGCTGCAGCGGATATTGACGTCGCCCTGGATTGACTACCTGAGCGGGCCGCAGTGCTATTTCCCGTTTTCAACCGAGCCCGGCGGCGCCTACCGGTCGCGAAGTCTGCTGGAAAGCTGTCGCCTCCACGGCAAGTTGTGGCTGGACGAAATGGATCAGAAGCCAGACCTTCTATGGGACCCTCTGGCACCGGGATACCGAGGCTCAGCCGAGAAAAGCGTTGCCTTGCTGCGCCGCAATCTGGCTGCCACCCTCACACGCGGGCACGGGCTCTGGCTTTATGACTTTGGGGTTGGTTTTGCCAACGCCGGCTGGTGGGACCACCCGTTCCTGGCGGCAGAGATCCGGAAACTGCACGAGCTCTTTGCCTCGCGCCTGCATGAGGAGTTCCGTAGCGACGCCGATGTGTTGGTGGTGTATGACACAGAGTCGTTCTACTACCTGGCGACAACGCCGCTTGGTGACCCCGTGAGCCAGGCCCTTTTGGACGAAACCACGCTTGCCATCTATCTGAGTGGCGCGGTCTGTGACCAGATACACCGCTGCGATCTGGGGCGCGTGGATTTGGACAAGTACCGGGTGGTCATCTTTACCAACCTGTTTGTCCTCACGAAGGAGGAGCGGGAGTTCATCAATGAGCGGGTGGCTGCCCAGGGGCGAAACCTTGTCTTTTTCTACGCGCCGGGATACTGCGATGGCAGACGCCTGAGAACTGCATACGTGAGCGAGGTGACGGGGATTGCCCTTGGGGAAGCGGCTGAACCCGCGGAGGTGATTGTCCTTGGCGCCGGGTGGCCGGCGGAACGCATCCACATGGGGGTGAAGGCGTTGCACCCGCTCTTTGCCGTCGATGACCCGGAGGCGCACGCTATTGGGGTGATGGCGAAGAGCCGGCGGCCGGCTTTGGTGCGCAAAGAGCTGCCGGAAAGCGTGCGCTGGTTCTGTGCGCTGCCTATTACCAGCCGAACGCTGATGCGAAAACTACTCTCCGAGGCCGGCGCGCACCTTTATGGTGAGGATGGCGACGTCTTCTACGCAGGTCATGGCTTGCTCTGCATCCACAGCCGGGACGGGGGTAAGCGGGCGGTGCACCTTGCCAACGGCCGAACTATGGCAGTGGATCTTCCTGCGGCGGGGACGGCGATCCTGGACGCGCGCACGGGCCAGGTGCTTATGTCCTAAGGACATGTCCGCGCAGGGGGGGCGTTGCTCGCGTCACGGCGACCCCAGCCGGGAAGATGGGGGATGGCAGCCGTTTTTGGGGGATTCATGGAGCGCTTCTTGTGGGTCTTTCACAAAACGGGTAGCATGAGCGGAGGGCGCCGGCGAGACTGGTGATGTCTGCGCAGGCCGCTATTGCCGATATGCGGCGGGGTGTGCGATCGCCGCGCCTGGGTTGTTCGGGAGGACTTGGGAGGACTGATGGACGCATACGAGGCAATCATAACAAGAAGAAGTGTGCGTACGTTCACCAAGCAGATTGTGCCGCCGGAGGTAGTGAAGAAGCTTCTTGTGGCGGCGATGTCTGCCCCTTCTGCGGGCAACCAGCAGCCGTGGCACTTTGTCGTGGTGCGGGCGCAGGGCACCCGGGAGGCGTTGGCCGAGCTACTTCCTCACGGCAAGATGCTCGTCCATGCCCCTATTGCCATTGCCATATGTGCCGACCTCCGCTTGGAGCAACACGCAGGCTACTGGGTGCAAGATTGCTCGGCAGCCACGGAGAATTTGCTCCTGGCCGCCCATGCGTTGGGATTGGGTGGAGTCTGGGTGGGCGTTTATCCCCGCGAAGAACGGGTGGCCGGAGTGCGGAAGATCTTTAACCTGCCAGACGAAGTCATGCCACTGTGCATCGTGGCCGTAGGATATCCGGCTGAGCCGATCGGCGGGAGCGAACGGTACAAGGAGGGGCGCGTGCACTACGAAAGGTGGTAGTCCGTGAAGGCCTAGTCGTTTTTCGTGCCTGAGCAAGAAGGTGATTGAAAATGAGCAGGAGTTTTGCTATCTTTAGCAGCCGCCGCAAAGAGGGTAAGTGCCCCGGGAGCTTGCGAGAAGCAGTTGCGCTCGGGGAGCAAAGGAGGCGCGAAAGGTGGGCACGGCAGCCTCCGCAATCTATTCCTGTTCTGTAGCGGAGCTGATAGCCAGGCGTCGTTCGTGTCGCGTCTTTGATGGTCGCCCTTTACAGCCAGCGGTGCGGCAGGAGCTCGCCGCCTATACCCAGCGGCCGCTGCCGGCGCCGTTTGGCAGTGCCGTGCGCCTCTGCGTGCTTGAGGCGAGGCCGGACCAGCCGCGGAGCGAGAAGTTGGGCACCTACGGAGTGATCCGAGGTGCGCGCGCCTTTCTTGCGGGGGCAGTGCGCCGTGGCCCCATGGACCTGGAAGACTTTGGTTTTGTGTTCGAGGGCGCCGTACTCAAAGCGACCGAGTTGGGGCTGGGGACGTGCTGGCTAGGTGGCACTTTTGCGCGGAGCTCGTTCGCTGCCGCCCTAGACCTTGCCCCGAACGAGGTGCTGCCGGCGGTGAGTCCCGTAGGATACCCCGCAGGCCGCGCTACGCTCATCGATGCGACCTTTCGGGCAGTGGCCAGATCCGACACGCGCAAGCCATGGCACGAGCTCTTCTTTGCAGAGTCCTTTTCGCACCCGCTGAGTCGCGACCAGGCCGGGGCCTACGCCGCACCTCTGGAAATGGTACGCCTGGCGCCCTCAGCTTCCAATCGCCAGCCGTGGCGCATATCGCGGGATGAAGATCAGAAGGCCTTCCACTTTTTCATGGTGCGCACGCGGGGCTATCGCGTACCGGGAGGGATCGACCTGCAGCGAGTCGATATGGGGATCGCCATGTGTCATTTCGCCTTGACCGCGGAGGAGGTGGGGCTGCGCGGCGCGTGGCGTCGTGTGGCTTCTCCACCCAAAGCTCCAACGGAGGGCCACTACATCGCGTCGTGGATTGAGGAGAAAGGAACTCCTAGCGCCACGGGGTGTACAAGATGACGGTGTCAGTATCGCGTGCCTGGGCGCGGCTGTCCACCCCCTTTGGGATAACCTGGCTCGGCCTGGGCATCAATGCCTCATTCTCCTCCGCGAAAGTCATAGCCGGGGTGCTGTTTAGCAGTCAGACCATTTTGGCTGATGGACTGCACAGCATTTCCGATCTTGCGACCGATGTAGCGGTGCTGGCCGGGCTGCGGGTGTCGCGCAAACCGGCTGATGAGGGCCACAACTACGGGCACCGTCGGGCCACGACGTTGGTCACTTTGTTTGTCGGCCTGGCCCTCATGGGCGCTGCCCTGTGGATCGGCTACACCGCGGTGGTCACGATGCGTGAGGAGCACAACGCGGTGCAGGGCCTGGTGCCCTTTGTTATTGCTGCCGCTTCTGTCCCGTTCAAGGAGATCCTCTACCAGCTGACGCGGCGGGTAGGGCAGCAGGTTTCTGATAGCTCATTGGTGGCGAACGCGTGGCATCATCGGAGCGATGCCTGGGCGTCGGCCACGGCTGCGCTGGGGCTTGCGGTGGTGGCCTTCGGCGGCCCGCGCTGGGCCTTTGTGGACCACCTGACCGCGCTACTCCTGGCCGCGTTCCTGGTGGTGCTGGCGGCCAAGATCATTTGGAGCAGCGGGGGCGACCTCATGGATCGCGCCCCTGACAACGCAACGCTGGACGCCATCAAGGAGGCGGTGGCGAACACCGCGGGGGTGCGCAGCTTTCACGGCATCCGTGCGCGACAGGTCGGCGATAGGGTTGAGATGGACGTACACGTGCAGGTGGACCCGCAGCTCACGGTAACGCAGGGACACGACATCGCGCGCTCGGTGCGACAGCGGGTCGTGCAGCTGAACCCCAAAGTCAGCCAAGTCATTGTGCATGTGGAGCCATCAGAGGACAAGGCGGATTAGGGAAGCTTTCGGAAAGGAGGGTTGGCGATGGCAAAGTGGATGGTGCATGTGCTGGCAGTTGGCTTGCTGGGCATAATGGTCGCCATAATGGCCGCCGAAGAAGGTGGCAAGGTCATCAAGCTGCCCCCGCCGCAGACAGAGGGAGGCATGCCCCTCATGGCGGCCCTGAAGGCGCGCTGCAGTACCCGCAGCTTTAGCAGCAAACCGTTGCCGTTGCAGGTGCTTTCCAACCTGCTGTGGGCAGCATGCGGTGTTAATCGCCCGGAGTCAGGGAAAAGGACGGCGCCGACGGCAATGAATATGCAGGAAATCGATGTCTACGTGGCGCTTCCAGAAGGGCTGTACCTCTACAACGCCAAGGAGCATCAGCTGGAGCTTGTCTTGATGCAGGACCTGCGCGCGGCAACCGGGCGACAGCCCTTCGTGGCGGAGGCCCCCCTCAACTTGATCTTTGTGGCTGACTATGCAAAGATGGGGCGCGCCTCGGCAGAGGCAAAGGATTTTTACTCCGCCACCGACACGGGCTACATCAGCCAGAACGTCTACCTTTTCTGCGCTTCGGAGGGGTTGGCCACGGTAGTGCGGGGCATGGTCGACAAAGCGGCTTTGGCAGAAAAAATGGGGCTGCGGCCTGAGCAGAAGGTCGTCTTGGCGCAGACCGTAGGCTATCCCAAAGAATAGGGCTCCTGGTACCGGCAGGGGAGACAACAATCATGAGCAGGCTGGCAAGGGGGGTAATCTTGTTCGTGGCGGGCTTTGCCGCCGCGACGGCGCTCGTCTCGCACTGTGGCCAAGAGGCGCCGGCTCCACGCTCGACGCCTGCCCTGGAGGTAGCATTGACACAGGCGCATGTAGCCGGGCAGGAGGACTCACTGGCGCTGCTCCGCCAATGGCAGATCACTGCCTCCCGCGAGAACGCCATCACCAAGGCGGTCGCCAAGGCGAGCCCTGCAGTGGTGGGCATCAACGTCATTCGGGTGCGCGAGTACCAGCGCAGGGGGATGTTCATGGACGACCCCTTTTGGGACTTTTTCTACCCGCGCCGGTATCGCGAACGCGTGCAGAGCTTGGGCTCAGGGTTTATCATCTCCCCGGACGGTTACATCGTGACCAACGAGCACGTCGTGCACAATGCGGTGGAAATCGTGGTCACCCTCTGGGGTGGCAAGCAGTTCCAGGCAAAGATCGTGGGGAGCGACTTTGTCACTGACATTGCGCTGCTCAGGATCGATGGCAAGGATCTGCCAACGGTGACGCTGGGCAACTCTGACGATGTGATCCGGGGGGAGTGGGTGATCGCCCTGGGCAATCCCTTCGGCCTGTTCAACATCAATTCGGAGCCAAGCGTCAACGTGGGGGTGGTCAGCAACGTCAACATGGACTTTGGCGAGCAGAATGGCCGCGTGTATCAGGACATGATTCAGACCGACGCGCAGATCAACGGCGGCAACAGCGGTGGGCCGTTGCTGAACAGCCTGGGCGAGGTGATCGGCATGAACACCTGGATCATCTCCGGCAGCCGCGACATGAGCGGCAATATTGGCATCGGCTTTGCGATCCCCGTCAACACCGTTAAGCGCATCGTACGCGATCTGCGCGAAAAGGGTAGGGTGGAACGAGAGTTCTGGACCGGCCTTGAGGTAGACGAGCTCAGCAGCATGGTGGCTTTCGCCCTGGGCATGAGTTCGCGGCGCGGGGTAGTGGTCACCGACGTTGCCGACAGCAGCCCAGGGCAACGGGCTGGCCTCAAGCCTGGAGACGTGATTCTGGAGGTGAACGGGAAAGCAGTGACCACCCCCGAGCAGATCATGTCGCTGATCAGTGAGCAAGACCTGCGGCCCGGGGACAAGCTCCACCTCAAGGTGTTCCGCCAGGGGAGGGTTTTTGAGGCGGAGGTGAAGCTGGAGCGGCCACCACGGTGACTGAGAGGTATGGATGATAGCCCGATACACCCGTCCGCGCATGGGGGCCATCTGGGAAGATGAGCACCGCTTTGCCACGTGGCTTGAGGTGGAGACCGTGGTGTGCGAGGTCATGGCGGAGCTGGGCCTCATCCCCGAGGCAGCCGCCCAGGCCATTCGCAGCAAAGGGCGGTTTGATGTGGCGCGCATCGAGCAAATCGAACAAACCGTCAAGCATGACGTGATCGCCTTTCTCACCAACGTGGGCGAATACGTGGGCGAGGAGGCGCGCTTTCTGCACATAGGCCTCACTTCGTCTGACCTCCTGGATACGTCCTTGGCGTTGCTTATGCGCGAGGCTGGCAAGCTGCTGTTGGAAGGCCTGGTGGGATTGCGCGCCGCCGTACGGGAGCGGGCGCTGGAGCACAAACACACCCCGTGCATCGGTCGCACCCACGGCATCCATGCGGAGCCCATCACTTTCGGGCTAAAGCTGGCCGTTTGGTATGATGAACTTGGCCGCGCGGAGCGCCGCCTGGAACAGGCAGTGGAGGAGGTATCGGTGGGCAAAATCTCCGGTGCGGTGGGCACCTTTGCCTACCTCGACCCGCGAGTGGAGGAGATGGTGTGCGCGCGCTTGGGGCTTCGCCCTGCCCCTGTGTCCACGCAGATTGTACAGCGCGACGTGCATGCGGAGTTTCTGTGCACTTTGGCACTGATTGCCACGTCGCTGGAAAAGTTTGCCGTGGAGGTGCGAAACCTCCAGCGCACCGAGATTCTGGAGGCCGAGGAGCATTTCTCGCCTGGGCAGAAGGGCTCTTCCGCCATGCCACATAAGCGAAACCCCATCACTTGCGAGCGCATTGCTGGCATGGCGCGTCTGGTGCGCGGTCACGCCCTTGCCGCCTTGGAGAACGTGTGCCTGTGGCACGAACGCGACATCAGCCACTCCAGCGTCGAACGGGTCATCATCCCGGATAGCTGCATTATCCTGGACTACATGCTGGCCACATTCACCGACATCGTGAGGCGTTTGCTCATCTACCCAGAGCACATGCTTGCCAACCTCAACAAGACGGGAGGGCTGATCTACTCGCAAGGACTGCTGCTTGCTTTGGTAAATAAAGGTGTCTCTCGGGAGGAAGCCTACCGTTGGGTGCAGACGCACGCGATGGCTGCCTGGCGTGGGGAAGGCGATTTCCGGCAGCTGATCCTTGCCGACCCACAGGTGCGGAACGTGCTGTCTGCAGACGAGGTGGAGCGCTGCTTTGACCTCAACCATAGCCTCCGCCATGTGGACTATATCTTTGCGCGCGTCGGGTTGGCGTGAGGCCGGAGGCGCGCCACTGGGCAGTGACTAAGGAGGATGCATTGAAAAAGGACAAGAAGCTCTACGAGGGAAAGACCAAACGCCTTTACACTACCGACAATCCTGAGCTCCTCATCCAGGAGTTCAAGGACGAGGGTGCAGCCGCAGATGGGGCGAAAAGCGCCACGATCAAGGGCAAGGGAGTGGTCAACAATCGCCTGTCCACCCACCTCTTCCGCTATCTGGAAGGCTACCATGTCCCTACCCATTTCGTCAAAGTGCTGTCGGACACGGAAATGGTGGTAAAACGCTTGGACATCATCCCAGTGGAAGTGGTGGTGCGAAACGTGGCTAATCCTGCATTGGCCGAACGCTTTGGCGTAGCCGAGGGAGAGGACCTCCCCCAACCGGTGGTGGAGTACTACCTGAAAGACGACGAGCGGCACGACCCGATGATCAACGAGGACCACGTTGTTGCCTTCGGTCATGCCTCAGCCGGCGACCTGGGCCATATTCGTCGCACCGCAATCAAGATCAATGCCGTGCTGAAGGACTTTTTCCTGCGCCGCAACCTGCGGCTGGTGGACATCAAGCTGGAATTCGGCCGTGCCAAGGGGAAGATCCTGCTGGGGGACGAAATCTCGTTGGACACCTGTCGACTCCAGGACCTCGGTTCGGGAGAAGAGTTCGATCGCGACCGCCTGGTAGCGGACCCTGCGAGGGCGGAGCAGGTGTACCAAGGCCTATGCGAGCGCATCTTAGGCTGAGCAGGAAGGGGTAGGTGCCGAGCGAGGCAACGTGGCAAGAGAGGGCATAGGGACAATCCTCGCCTGTGCGCTGATGGCGACGGTGGTCACCGTCGGCTGGGTGGTGACGGGCGCTCTGGCGCTGGCATTGCTGAGCGGCGTCTTTTGGCTCGGCGTGGGGATTGTTGCTTACTTTTTTCGCGATCCCCCCCGTCACCCTCCCCAGGGGGAGGGCCTTGTGCTCAGCCCGGCGGACGGCGCCGTGGTGGATGTCAGGACAGAGCAGGCACAAGAGTTCCTTTCCGGCCGGGTGTGGCGTGTGGCCATCTTCTTGTCGCTTTTTGATGTGCACATCATCCGTGCGCCAATTGGGGGAAGGGTGAGTCATTTTCGTTACCAGCGAGGGCGATTTACACCTGCCCGCAGCGCTGAGGCGGGAAAGCGCAACGAGCAGGTGGTCATGGGGATTGAGGGAGAACGCACCCACGTGTTGCTGCAACTGATTGCTGGTGTGGTGGCGCGCAGGGTGCTCTGCCACCCGCGAGAAGGGTGGCCTGTGGAGAAAGGGCAGAAGATCGGCATCATCAGGTTCGGCTCCCGCGTGGAGCTGAGTGTGCCGGGCACAGCGGCCATGCGTGTGCGAGTGGGACAAAGAGTGCGGGCAGGAGAGACCGTTGTCGCAAGTGTCGACCATGAATAGGCGTGCCATTTTGGCGGACGTCTGCACCGCGCTGAACATGTTCTGCGGCTTTCTCGCCATTTTGGCAGCAGGCCGCGGGAGGTGGACGCACGCGCTGTGGCTGGTCTTTGCCGCGGCTATCTTCGATGGGTTGGATGGCAAGCTGGCCCGTTCGGCGCGCTCGGGCAAGCCCAGCGATTTTGGCCTGCAGCTGGATTCCCTGTCAGATGTGGTCTCCTTCGGCGTGCTGCCTGGCGTACTGAGCTATGAGATCTTTCTCAAACACATGGGTGTAGCGGGCGTGGCGCTTGGGTTCCTGCCGGTGCTCTGTTCGGCTTTGCGCCTCGCGCGCTTCAACGTCCTCAGCATGGCTGGAGCCAGCCCCTTCTACGTTGGGCTGCCTGCGCCGATGGCGACGCTCACTGTCTGCGCCTTCATCTGGTGTGATGCACTTCTGCCACCTGCCATCGGTGGGTTGCGTCTCCTGCCTGTGGTCGTGGCCGGCGCCAGTTTGCTCATGGTGAGCAGCTTGCCCTATGACAAGATGCCGCACCTTGCCTTCAACCGCGGCTTTGCCAACACTCGCAACTTGATTATCTTTCTGTTTGGCTTGGTCTTTATCCCGATCTTTCCCAGATACGTGTTTTTCCCGTTGATGATGGTGTATGTAGTCTCGGGCATAGTGCGGGGTCTGCGCGGCGGGCGCAGCGAGCTACAAGCGGGTCGGACAAACGAAAGAGAAGGGCCATGAGAAAGCGACCTCTGGGGATGTATGCGCTCATCCTCCTTGTGGGGGCGGTGATCGGCAGCATCTTGGGGCAGATTGCGGGGATGGTTGTACCCGAAGGGGTCGTGAAGCAGTTCTTGACGCGCAGTGCAAATATCGTTACGCTGAGCCCCAGCACCATAGGGCCGGATTGGCTCAACTTCACCATCGGCCTTCACCTCACCATCAACGTGTGTGGGGTGTTTGGTATCCTGATCGCGGCCTACATCCTGCGCTTGCTGCGTTAGGCTCAGCGGGGAGGTCTGCAGCTATGCTGGGAGGAGCGATCGGGCCGTGGGAGCTTGCGCTCATCATGTTTGCCATCCTGATCCTATTCGGGCCCAAACGGCTGCCGGAGCTCGCCCGAGGGCTCGGCAAGGCCGTGCAAGAGTTCCGCAAGGCCGCCGAGGAAGTCAAACAGGAACTCAACGTGAACGACACCGATGACGAGCTCGGAGGGTAAAGGGCTCGTTGCTGCAGCGGCGATTTCGGAGACAGGCGGTCTGCGGCACAATCACACGTGGAGGTTACCATGCTGGCTGGAATGTTCGGCCAATGGGAGCTGTTGCTCATCTTTTTTGCCATCTTGCTGTTGTTCGGGGCACGACGCCTCCCAGAGTTGGCCCAAGGGCTGGGAAAGGGGATCCGCGAGTTTCGCAGGGCGGTGAAGGAGCCGCCAGAGGAGGAGGCCAAGACGAAGGGAAAGGTCGATGCCTCCCGCGGCAACCAGGGTGAAGAACAGTAACCGCACTATGACCTGCGTTGGTCCGAGGGGTGACCAGGGAAGGTGACTACTCCAGGTTGCGGCACCTGCTGCTGCGACGCGAACTCTCCTGTCATGAGGTAGTTTCGAGCTGCCTGCGCCGCATTGAGCAAAGCCCCCTGCATGCCTTTGTGAGCGTGGCCCCCGAGCTGGCGCTGCGGCGCGCCCGCACCCAGGATGCGGCTATTGCACGTGGCAAAGTGGGAGCGCTGACCGGGCTTGTCTTGGGCGTCAAAGACAACATCCATGTCCGCGGTTGGAAGACCACCTGCGCCTCCCGGCACCTGCGGGACTATGTCGCTCCCTTTCACGCCTCCGTCGTGTCGCGCCTCCTGCGCCACGGCGCCATCATCCTGGGCAAGACGAACATGGACGAGTTCGCCATGGGTTCCTCGGGCGAAAGCTCGTTCTTTGGTCCCACGCGCAACCCTCACTGCCTGGAGCGAGTGCCGGGCGGCTCATCGAGCGGTTCCGCAGCAGCCGTCGCCGCCCACGAGGTCATCGCCGCCTTGGGCTCTGACACAGGAGGGTCGGTACGGCAGCCGGCCTCGTTCTGCGGCCTAGTCGGCCTCAGACCTACCTATGGCAGGGTCTCCCGCTACGGCCTTGTGGCCTTCGCCTCTTCGCTTGACCAGATCGGTCCACTCACCCGCTCTGTCGCTGATTGCGCCCTCTTGTTGCGGGTCATTGCCGGGCATGACCCTCGCGACGCCACCACAAGGAGGGTCCCTGTCCCCGACTTTTGCCAGGAGCTCGATCGGGGGATCCAAGGGGTGCGGCTCGGTAGGCCCAGAGAGTACTTCCAGCCGCCATTGGACGCAGAAGTGGGCTGTGCTGTTGACCGCACCTTGGCGCAGCTGGAGGCGCAGGGAGCCGTGGTGCAGGAGATGAGTCTTCCGCTCACTCGCTATGCGGTGGCTGCATACTACGTGACTTGCACCGCCGAAGCGTCCTCAAATCTGGCCCGCTTTGACGGCATGCGCTTGGGCGAACGCATCCAATGCCATGATCTTGACGGGACCTATGTAGCGAGCCGCAGCCACGGATTTGGGCAAGAGGTCAGGCGCCGCCTGCTGCTGGGGTGCTTCGTGCTCTCGGCTGGCTACTACCAGGCCTACTACCAGAAGGCGCAACAGGTACGCGCCTTGCTGGCCCAGGATTTTGCCCGTGCCTTCCAAACGGTGGACTGCATCGTCACTCCCACCGCACCCACCACGGCCTTCCGCCTGGAGGAGCGGACCCAGGACCCCTTGACCATGTATCTTTCTGATGTTTACACAGTGCCGGCAAGTCTGTGCGGCTTGCCGGCCATTTCGGTGCCGTGCGGCAAGGATGGCAAAGGCCTACCCATCGGCCTACAGGTCATCGGCAGGCCGTTCGCGGAGAGCATGGTGCTGAGGGTGGCTCGCGCGGTGGAGAATGCTGTAGGCCAGCAATGACGCCTCATTGCCCCATTCGGCGAAGTCTTCGCAGAGGTGTGAGGTAGCCAGCGTGCATGCATCGTTTGTCCCCGTGATCGGACTGGAAGTGCACGTGCAACTTTCCACGGCGAGCAAACTGTTCTGCCGCTGCAGCACGGCGTTCGGCGCACCTGCCAACACGCAAGTGTGTCCGGTCTGCTTGGGGCTGCCAGGGGCGCTGCCAGTGCTCAACCGACGCGCGCTGGAATTTGCCCTCCGATTAGGGCTTGCGATGGGCGCCGAGATTGATACTCATTGCCGGTTTGACCGCAAACACTACTTCTACCCCGATCTGCCGAAGGGCTATCAAATCACGCAGTACGAGCGGCCGCTGTGCCGCGGGGGGTCGCTGGAGTTCGAAATGGATGGTACCGTGCGGGCGGTCCGTCTGCGCCGGGCGCACCTGGAGGAGGACGCGGGTAGGTCGGTGCACGCTGAGGCCTACGTGGGACAGGACGAAACACTTGTGGACCTCAACCGGTGCGGCGTGCCACTGGTGGAGGTGGTCACCGAGCCCGACCTGCACTCACCCCAGGAGGCAGTGAGTTTCGTGGCCGAACTGCGTCGAGTGGTCCGCGCCCTGGGTATCTGCGACGGACAGATGGAGCGCGGGAGCCTGCGCTGCGACGCAAATGTCTCTGTCCGTGGCGTCCACGAGCCGGCCGACGAGGTGCACACGGAGCTCAAAAACCTCAACTCCCTGCGCTCGCTGCAGCATGCCCTCGCCGCAGAGGTGAAGCGGCAGATCGACCTCCGCCAGCAGGGGGAGCAGGTGGCCCACGAAACGCTCGCCTGGGATTCCGTGCAGCACCAGCTGGTAGCCTTGCGGGAAAAAGAGAGCGCCCACGACTACCGCTACTTCCCAGAACCAGACCTGCCGCCGGTGCGCATCTCGAAGCGTTGGCTTGGCAGATTGCGGCGCGAGCTGCCGGAGCTGCCTCTGGCCCGCAAACGTCGCCTGCAACGCCTCTATGCGCTCCCTGGCGTGCGGGCGCAAATGCTGGTTGATGAACCTGGTCTGGCCGACTATTTTGAGGAGGTGGCAGGACTGGTGGGCTCGCCAGGATTGGTTTGCAATTGGGTTACGGGCGAGGTAGTGCGGATTGCCGGGGAGTTGGGCGTGTCCGTTGCCGAGTTCCCGGTAGCTGCATCGGTGCTGGCCCAGCTCCTCATGCGGGTCAAAGAGGGACTGCTCAGCGACTATGAGGCGAGGCAGCTGCTCCGCAACTCACTGAGCACCGGCAGGCCGCTGGGACAGGTGCTCGCCGAGCAAAGACCTCCGGCAACTCCCCAGGAAGTGGCCAAGGCGATCGCGGAGGTGCTAACCGAACATGAGGAACTGCTGGCTCGATTTCGTCAAGGGAAGGAAGAACTGCTACACTTTTTCTTGGGTCAGGCGTTGAAGCGGCTGGGGGGAAAGGCGCCCCCGCGGCAGGTGATGGCTCAGCTGCGAGAAATGCTTGCCGGCCCGGAGCCGCGTGCCGCCTCCGGTGATTCCGAAGGCAGCGCATAGAGTTGAGTAGGAGGGCGAGTGGAAACCTTCCGGAGCTTCGTCAAGCACTTGGAGTGCCCGCGTTGTGCAGCAACTTATCCTGTCAATCAGGTGCACAACCTCTGTTCCTGTGGTTCACCACTGCTGGTGAGGTACGACTTGGAGCGCGCGAAAGTCTATTTGCGGCGCGAGGAGTTGCACAGACGCCCTGCTGGCGTGTGGCGGTACCGGGAACTACTCCCCGTGTTCGAGGACCGGCACATAGTGAGCTTGGGAGAAGGAGGTACACCGATCCTTGATCTGGAAAAGCTTGGGGCCATGGTCGGCCTGGCGAAGCTTGCAATAAAAGATGAGGGCCAGAATCCCACGGGTTCCTTCAAAGCACGGGGGATGGCGGTAGCGGTCTCCAAGGCCAAGGAGCTTGGCGTCGCTCGAGCGGCTATTCCGTCGGCTGGCAATGCAGGCAGTGCCCTTGCTGCTTATGGGGCAAAAGCAGGGGTGGCAGTGGACGTGTTCATGCCTCTGGATATCCCCCAGGTTTTCCGACAGGAGTGCGAGCTTCACGGGGCTCGGGTGCATCTGGTGGAGGGGGTCATCACCGACTGCGGGCGGGCGTTGCGCCAACGGCAGGGTCAAGAGGGCTGGTTTGAGTTCTCGACCCTGAAGGAGCCCTATCGCCTGGAGGGCAAAAAGACCATGGGGTATGAGCTTGCGGAGCAATGTGGGTGGCGCTTGCCCAACGTGATCATCTACCCCACCGGCGGAGGCACCGGTCTGGTGGGGATGTGGAAGGCTTTTGCGGAGATGCAGCAGTTGGGATGGCTGGAAGGTGAGCTGCCGCGCATGGTCGCGGTGCAGGCAGCCGGGTGTGCGCCCATTGTGCGCGCGTTCGCCCAGGGTGCCGAGCGCGCCCAGCCATGGGAGAAGGCCCAAACAGTTGCCTTGGGCTTGCGCGTCCCGCAGGCCCTCGGGGACGTGCTCATGCTCAAGGTGCTCAGGGAGAGCCACGGCACGGCCATCGCGGTGGAAGATCAAGACATCCTCGTCGCGCTGCGGGAGCTGGCGACACATGAAGGGCTCTTCGTCTGTCCTGAGGGAGCGGCAACGTGGGCTGCGTGCAAGCAACTTGTCGCCCAAGGGTGGATTGACCGTCAGGAGCAGGTGCTGCTCTTCAATACCGGGAGCGGCGCTAAATATGCAGAGGTGGTGGCACCGCTTCTGGCTGAGGTGGACGCGAAGCAGCGTCGCCCGGCGAGCAAAAAGTGTTGACAAAGTTGATTTCTTTTGCTAAATTGCCACAAGTCAGTGGACCTGTTGCAGACAAGGCGCGGTCTTGAAGGAGGAGCGTGGGAGCGTGAGCGACGGCCGCCGCGGCGACGGCCTTTTTTGCTCCGGGGGCAACATGCGTTCCTGCTGTGGAGGTACGATGAGAGAAGCAAAGTTGCGCAAACTAATCAAGCTCGTCGAAGAAAGCGAGATCGAAGAGCTGGAGATCTCCTCCTGGGGAAAGAGCGTGCGTATTCGCAAGCTGATCTTGGACCATAGGCCCGTGCACTTGGTGGAGACCAGGGAGCAGAGGCCACCTGTTGTTGAGCAGGCTCACCCGGCGACCCCGCCCCTGGTGCCCCCGGCGCCAGGTGTGCCCCAGGAACAGCCAACCCAACCGCCTGCGCCCCCAGCCGAAGACGTCATCGAAATCAAGTCTCCTATGGTCGGTACCTTTTACCGGCGCCCCTCCCCTGAGGCCGAACCATACGTGGAAGTGGGCGATGTCATCTCCCCGGGCCAGGTGCTGTGCATCATCGAAGCCATGAAGCTGATGAATGAAATCGAATCGGAGGTGTCGGGCAAGATCCTCAAGATTCTGGTGGAAAATGCACAGCCTGTGGAGTACGGCCAACCCTTGTTCTTGGTGCAGAAATTGTGAGTGCGCTCATCGCGGCACTACGGCTACCCCGGAACGGCATGGAAGGTGGTGGAGCGGAGAAGGTGTTCAAGAAGATTCTGATAGCTAATCGCGGTGAGATCGCCCTGCGCATTATCCGGGCCTGCAAGGAGTTGGGTATCGCCACGGTGGCCGTTTACTCGGAGGCCGATGCCGACTCGTTGCATGTCCGCTTTGCAGACGAGGCGGTGTGCGTAGGCCCACCTCCTGGCCATCTGAGCTACATGAACATCCCGCGCATCATTGCCGCGGCCGAGGTCACCAATGCCGACGCTATTCACCCGGGGTACGGGTTCCTGGCCGAAAATCCCCACTTTGCGGAGATCTGTGAGTCCAGCGGAATCGCCTTCATTGGACCCTCGGCCGCAACCATCGCCCTGATGGGTGACAAAGCGATGGCAAAGAAGACGATGGCCAAGGCGGGCGTGCCGGTAATCCCCGGCAGTGATGGCACCATCAACGACAAGAGGGAGGCGCTGCGCATTGCCGAGGAGATAGGCTACCCAATCATCATCAAAGCGGCAGCCGGCGGTGGGGGACGCGGTATGCGCATTGTGCGCCGGCGACAAGATTTTGAAAACGCCTACATGACGGCGCGCTCCGAGGCCGAAGCGGCCTTCGGCAACCCGGCGGTATACATCGAAAAGTACTTTGAGAATCCACGACACATCGAGCTGCAAATTCTCGGCGACTCTTATGGCACCGTCGTCTGTTTGGGGGAGCGCGAATGCTCCATCCAGCGCAAGCATCAAAAGCTCGTTGAGGAGTCGCCGTCACCGGCTGTCGATGGACACCTGCGCCGCAGAATGACCAGAGCAGCGCTCCGCGGGGCGAAAGCCGCCAACTACCGCAGCGCCGGCACCATCGAGTTTCTGCTGGACGAGGACGGACAGTTCTACTTCATGGAGATGAATACTCGGATTCAGGTCGAGCACCCTGTCACGGAGATGGTGATCGGCATCGACCTGTTGAAGGAACAGATCCGCCTGGCCGCAGGAGCGCGGCTGGACAAACGGATCGGCGATTTCCGCCTGCGGGGCCACGCCATTGAGTGCCGGATAAATGCCGAGGACCCTGATGCCAACTTCAGACCCTCCCCCGGCAGGATCACCGGCCTCCATACCCCAGGTGGACCTCGCATCCGCGTCGACACCCATGTCTATGCCCAATACCAGATTCCGCCTTTTTACGATTCACTCATCGCCAAGGTGATCACCCACGGTCGCAATCGCGAAGAAGCCATCGGCCGCATGGAGTGGGCCCTGGAAGAGTTTGTCATCGAAGGGGTAAAGACGACTATCCCGCTGCACAAGCGGATTATGGGCGACCCCGACTTTCGCCAAGGCAAGTATTCTACCAGATTCCTTGAACGGCTCGAAAAGAAAGGAGGGCTCTGATGGAAGTCCCGAAGGAGTTGCTCTACACCAAGGAGCATGAATGGATTCGCGTGGAAGGAGACATCGCAACGGTGGGCATCACCGCCTATGCGGCCGGAGAGCTGGGCGATGTGGTGTTCGTGGAACTCCCGGCGGTGGGCGCACAGACCAAGCAGATGGAGCCGTTCGGCACCATCGAAGCAGTCAAGGCGGTCAGCGACCTCTACGCACCGGTCAGCGGCCAGGTTGTGGAGGTGAACGAGGCCCTGAGCGACAAGCCGGAAGTGGTCAATAGCGACCCCTACGGCGAAGGATGGATGATCAAGATCAAAATGGCTGACAAGGCAGAGCTCAACAACCTCTTGTCGCCGGAAACATATCAAGCACAGATCTCTTAGCCCGCCTGGCGGCGTTTGTATGTCCTTCGCGGGGAGAGCCCGTTACGGGTGACTGATGATGCACGAGGAGATGGTAATGCCATTTGTGCCTTCTACGGATGCCGAACGAGCCCAGATGCTCAAGACCATCGGGGTAAAGAGCTTTGAGGAGCTTCTAACCCCCATCCCGGAGAACTTGCGCCTCAAGGAGCCCTTTGCTCTACCGGAGCCTCTTTCGGAGTACGAGGTGACGCGGCTTTTGGCAGAGCTTGCGGAAGCCAACACGACCGTAAATCAAGCCGTCTGTTTCCTTGGAGGCGGGGCCTACGACCACTTTGTGCCGGCCGCGGTAGGACACATCACCTCGCGTCCGGAATTCTACACGGCCTACACGCCTTATCAGCCCGAAGTGAGCCAAGGGACCTTGCAAGCAACCTACGAGTACCAGAGCATGATCTGCATGCTCACGGGCATGGAGGCCTCCAACGCCTCAATGTACGATGGCGCTTCTGCCCTGGCGGAGGCAGCGCTGTTGGCGTTCAATCACACGCAACGGCGCGAAGTGTTGGTCTCACGTGCTGTCAACCCGTTCTATCTGGAGACCATACGCACCTACTGCCATGGGCAGGGAATCGAAGTACACTTGGTCGAGGCAGAAGACGGGACTACCGAGGTGGAAAGTCTCAAGGCGTTGGTCAGCGACCGCACGGCGGCGGTGATCGTTCAGCACCCCAACTTTTACGGGTGCCTCGAGGAGGTGGCCGAGCTGGCAGCGATTGCCCACCAGGCGGGTGCTCTTTTTGTCACCTCCAATGACCCCATCTCCCTGGGCCTGTTGCAGCCACCAGGACAATACGGGGCCGACATCGCCACCGGTGAGGGGCAGGCCCTGGGCACGCCACTGAGCTTTGGGGGGCCATACCTGGGCATCTTTGCTACCACGAAGGAGCTGGTCCGCCGCATGCCCGGGCGCATCGTGGGACAGACGATGGATGCCGAAGGCCGCGTGGGCTATGTGCTCACCTACCAGACCCGGGAGCAGCACATCCGCCGGGAAAAGGCCACATCCAACATCTGCACCAACCAGGCACTGGTGGCCCTTGCGGCCACTGTGTATCTGGCGCTCTTGGGCAAGCAGGGGCTGCGAACAGTGGCGAACCTCTGCGTGCAAAAGAGTCACTACCTGGCCAGCGAGATCGCCAAGCTACCGGGCTTCCGCCTCAAATTTGACCGGCCTTTCTTTAAGGAGTTTGTGGTGGAAACCCCTGTGCGCGCAGAAAAGATAGTGGAGATGCTCACCCCTCGGGGCATCCTGCCGGGCGTGCCGCTGGGCCGCTTCTCCGAGGGGATGGCCAACTGCCTGCTCATTGCCGTCACAGAGAAACGGACCAAGGCAGAGATGGATAACTTCGTGAGTGCCCTAACAGGGGTCTGCAGCTAACGGCAATTGGTGACGAGAACCGCGTTGAGCACAATAAAGGGCTTGACTATTTCCCGGAAAATTTGTAAATTTGTAACCGCAAAACTGAGGAGATTGACCCGAGAGAGCTTGCTACTAGGTCTGTACCTGGAAATTCTGCCAAGACGGAAATGACTCGCGTCCGAGGTGAGCTGCGAGGGGCGTGAGGTACAGGTTGAGAGACCCGGTGGCAAGCTCTCTCTTTGTGCGCCGAATGTGGTGAGGCGGAGACTGCGCCGGGGCAGACCAGCCTATTCGTTCGGCGTTTTCTTTTTTCAGAGTAGCAAGGATGTGGTTGCAGCAAAAGCTGGGTTGCCCGGCAAGTTTGCGCTCGGCAAGGTGCTTATGAGGAGGTTTGAGAGATGAAGAAAGCAATGGCAGTGTGGATACTGCTGGGTGCCATAGCAGTGAGCGCCAGCCAGGTGATGGCAGGTGGCGTGAGCAAGTCCGCAGTGCTTTTCCTGCGCATAGCCCCCGGTGCGCGCGCCGCTGGCATGGGGGAGTCGTTCTGCGCGGTGGCTGACGACGCTACAGCGGTCTACTGGAACCCGGCCGGATTGGCCTTCCAAAAGGGGCGTGAAATCACTCTCATGCATGCCAAGTGGCTGCCCCAACTGGCAGACGATCTCTATTACGAGTTCGGGGCTTTCCGGCTGCCGATTGAAGGTCTGGGTACCTTCGGGCTCAATGTCACCTACATCAACTACGCCGAGCAGATCTGGACCGGCGAAGAAGGGCCGGAAGAGCTGGGACGATTCATGAGCTACGAGTTCGCGGTTTCGGCACACTATGCTACGAGGCTGAACGAGAACCTCGGCATGGGTTTGAGCATGCGCTACATTCGCTCCTCGCTGGCAGACGTGCCCATTGGCGCTGCCAAAGACCCTGGCAAGGCCACTGCCTTTTCTGTGGATTGGTCGGTGCTCTACAAGGCACCGTGGCTGCGCGGCCTTGCGTTGGGCGCAAACCTCTCCAACATGGGCCCCAAGATCACCTACGTCGACGCCGACCAGGCCGACCCTCTTCCAACCAATCTTTCGCTGGGTGCTTCCTACCGCCTTGTGGACACCGAGTACAACAAGCTGACATTGGCGGTGCAAGGTGACAAGGAGCTCGTGCGTCGATACAAGGACGGCACGTCTGATCCCTTCTACAAGGCGATTTTCACTTCCTGGACCGACGACTCCTTTAGCGAAGAACTGAAGGAGTGGATCCTCGGCGCCGGAGTTGAGTATTGGTATGCGAACCTGATCGCCCTCCGGGCTGGGTATCATTATGATGAGATCGGTAAGGTCAAGTTCCCCAGTTTTGGAGCAGGCATTCAGTACTCGCTCTATCGCTTTGACTTTGGGTACGTGGCGGCAGCAGAGGGGCATCCCCTGGCGGGGACCATGCGTTTCTCGCTCACCATTGGCTTCTGATTGGCTGCGCGCCACTGACCGAGAGCACTGGGCAAGCGTAGGAGACGGGTCACGGGCGGCCCGTCGGGGCGCTTGCCTTTTTTGAATCCGCAAGCGGGCGGCGTCGGTTAGGCAAGGCCCGGGAAAGGAGCTGGCAGAGGTTGTTCAACAGGGAGCGACAGGTACGCGGCATCGGCCTCCTCCTGGAGATGGCTTTGTTGGGGCTCATGGCGGGTGTGCTCGCGGGCGCGACACCCTCTGTTCGGCCCCAGGTTGTGGTGACAGGCACCTCGCACCGCGACCTCCTCGGGGTGCAAAGCAAGGTGCGCGCACCGCGTCACTTGCACGTGCTGGCCCTCCGCGCGCAGTTTCAGCGCGACGAGTTGGCCACCACCACCGGCGACGGCACCTTCGATCTGCGCAGTGCAGCCGGCGTGTCCATTGATCCGCCGCCGCACAATCGCACCTACTTTGACCAGCAACTTCGCGCCCTGTCGAACTACTACCGCACGGTCTCCAACGGCAAGGTGACTATGAGCTGGGAGGTCTATCCGCCCGGTGAGGAGGAGAGCTACCAGTTGCCGCATGACATGAAGTACTACAGCGGCGCAGGGGACGCGGCCGGCAAGGAAGTCGGCTGGGCCCGTCTGCTTGCCGACGCAGTGCAGGCAGCCGACAGCCTTGACCACATCGACTTTGCCCAGTTTCACTGCTATATCGTCTTTCATGCAGGCGTTGGGGCGGATTTTGAATTGGACCTTGACCCCACTCCCTACGACATCCAGTCGGCCTTTGTGAACCTGAGCACACTCCGTTCCGCTCTCGCGGGCGGCGACCCCACCTACCCGGGCATAGCGGTCAACAATGCGCACCACTTCGTCCAGGAGGGGATAATCCTGCCGGAAACCGAGAGCCAGGAGGGGTACGAGATTGGGCTCTTGGGGCCCATGGCCATGCTGTTCGGCGCGCAATTGGGGCTGCCAAGCCTGAATGACACGCAGCGGAATCGCCCGGGCGTTGGTCGCTGGTGCCTTATGGACCAGGGGTCTATGAACCTGCAAGGGCTGGTCCCTGCCCAGCCGTGTGCATGGTCGAAAGTGTTCCTGGGCTGGGAGGAGCCGGTAGTGCTGACCGGTCTTCAGCTGAATGTGCGGGTGGCAGCAGGGTTAGCGAGGAGCGCGCCGCGCATCTACAAGATACCCATCGACGCAAAAGAGTACTTTCTCATTGAGAATCGCCAGCGCGATGTGAATCGTGACGGGAGGGTCGTCGGCGCCGACGCCCTCGGCCGCAGGGTGGAGATCCTCGAGGACGGACGCCTCCTGCCCGTCGGTTGGTCGGGGACGATTGTGAAGGTGGACGAATACGATTTTGGCCTGCCCGGGTCTGGGATCCTCATTTGGCACATCGATGAGCGGGTCATCGAGGCCGGTTGCGCTGACAACCGTGTCAATGTGAACATAGAACACCGCGGCGTAGACTTGGAGGAGTGCGACGCCGCCCAAGATATTGGTTACTACTTCGGCTTCCCTACCTTCGGCTATGACGCCGGGGACTACTGGGACCCGTGGTGGGGCGACAATGAGTCGCACAAAGTCGCCAACTCCGCCTCCGAGGTGGTTTTTGGTCCCACCACCATGCCCAATAGCCAGGCCTACAGCGGAGCCCGCACCGGAATCACCCTGACGTCTTTTTCCACCTTGGATTCGGTTATGAGTTTCGACCTCCGGCACGACATGTTTGTCACTGGCTTTCCACAGTTCGTTGCAGTGGACCGCAGGTGGGCCGGATTGGCTGCCGCGCCTCTTTCTGCCACGGGCGACAGCACTCTGCTCGTGGCAGCCACCAATGATGGGAGGCTCTTTGCCTGGTACGGCGACGGAAACAAGGCCATCTCTAACCAGGACAGCAGCTGGTACTGTAGCCTTTCTGGTGATACGATTTGGCACCAGGTTGCCCTGTTCGCTCAATGGCCGCAGGAAGTGGCACATCCCCCCGCGGTGGGCGATGTGAATGGGGATGGCAGGGCCGAGGTGGTGGCGGCGTTCGTCAATGGCGACATCGTCGCCTGGCGCGTGGCCGACAATGACAAGGATGGGCGGGCCGACATTGCTGCCCTCGCCACTGTCGGGGGTCGCCCCACCTCGGACCTGATGCTTAGCTCTTCAGGAACGCCGCGCCTGTATGTTGGTACCGAGAGAGGTGAATTGCATGCCTTCTCATGGCGGGACGGAGGACTCAGCCATAACTGGAGCGTAGCCCTCTTTGTGGAGCCCACAACGGGTATCGCGTTGGCCGACCAAGGGGTGGTGGCGACGTCCTCTGCAGCGGAAGTGGTGCTGGTGAACGGCGCTGGCGAAACAGTGTGGCGGCATGCTCCTCCTGGCAAGGGACTCTGGAGTGAGCCGGTACTTGCGGATGTGGACGGAGATGGTGTTTTGGAGGCGATGGTCGTGCAGGGAGGAGGCGCGGTTTTCTCGCTGCGCACCAGCGATGGCTCGCTCTTGGCAGGCGCGGGAAGAGCGCCGGAGGGCATTGTGCCGGGGGTGGCAGCCGGTGATGTGGATGACGACGGGTCGCCCGAGGTAGTGGTGCGAGCCGCGAGCGGGCTGTACGCGTACGAGGCCACTGGCGTCGTGACCAATGATGTGTGGGCAAAGTTCCCCCGAGACGCTGAAGAAGATGATGTCCCTTCACCCCCGGTAGTGAGCGATGTGAGCGGTGACGGGGGCGCCGATATCGTCGCCTATCTGCCCACAAAGGGGGTCGGCGCGCTCGGGCGGCGCGGGGAGATTTTGCCGGAGTGGCTCCGTCCGGTGGGCCACAGCGTCTCAGTGGCCCCTGTGGTCTATGACCTTGACGGCGATGGGGCCCTGGAGTTGCTGGTTCTGAGCGACGATGGTTTTCTCTACGCCTGGCGCACTGCGGGGCGACGCCTTGCCAGCTCGCTGCCGTGGCCCCAGCATCGCGCCGACGCCGCTCACCAGGGAGTGCTGCGCGTACCCACGGCGCCTCGGCCTCGAGAGGGGAGGTTGTTTGTGGACCGTTCGGTGTACTGCTATCCCAACCCGAGTGAGGGATCCAGGGTTTTTGTCCGCTACCAGCTCAAGGAGGCTGTCGACCGGGTAGACGTTCGGGTGTACGACTTGCTCGGCGAACTCGTCGCGCAAATCCCAGGAGCCAGTTCCGCAGTGGGGGACAATGAAGTGGAATGGGGCATCGAGCAGGTGCAGGCAGGTGTCTATCTGGCGCGAGTGGAGGCGAAGAAGGGAGGGCGTCGCCAGGTGGAGTTCGTCAGGATTGCCGTGGTGAAGTAACAGGGTGGGCGGCGTGGTGCGAATAGCTGCGTCCAAAATGGTTGTCGGCATAGTGGTCGGGACCCTGTGGTTGGCTCCTGTGGTCCGAGGGCAAGAGGCGGAGTACAACCACCCGGAGCTCTCCTGGTTTACTGTGGAAACGGAGCATTTTGCCGTACACTTCCACGCGGGGGCCGAACGCACTGCGCGAGAGGTGGCCCGCATAGCCGAGCAAATCTACGAGCCGGTGACGCAGTTGTACGGGTATCAGCCCGATGGCAAGGTGCATTTTATCATCAAGGACTATGACGACAACTCCAATGGCGCCGCCTACTACTACGACAACAAGGTAGAAATCTGGGCGCCTCCCTTGGACTTTGAGCTGCGGGGGACGCACAGCTGGTTGCCCAATGTGGTGACCCACGAGTTTTGCCACCTTATCTCCCTGGGCGCGGCGCGCAAGGCCACGCGTCGCATCCCTGCCATTTACCTGCAGGCGGTCGGCAGGGAGGAGGAGCGACGACCGGATGTGGTGCTCGGCTTTCCTGACCGCATTGTCTCTTACCCCTTGCCCATGACGGTTATCCCGATGTGGTTCGCGGAGGGGATGGCGCAGTACCAGGTGGCGTCTGCACGGCACGACTTCTGGGACTCGCATCGGGACATGATCCTCCGTACTGCAGTCCTGAGCGGCAATATCCTGTCCCTGGATGCCATGGGAGTGTTTGGCAACACCAGCCTGGGCAACGAGCTGGTTTACAATCAGGGCTACTCGTTGGTGAGGTGCATCGCCGAGCGCTTCGGCGAGGACGCGCTGCGGCGCCTGTGCGCGGCCCTTCGCCAGCCATGGCAGTTCGGTATGAACGGGGCTGTGCGCTGTGCTCTCGGGGTTTCGGAGGAACAGCTTTACACAGACTGGCTTGCGTGGCTCAAGGCGCGCTATGAGCAGCAGCTGGAAACGGTCCGCCAAACGCCGCGCCCTGCGCAGGTGGTGGTGGGCAAGGGGCTGAGCAATGTTCACCCGACATGGGCACCGGACGGCCGGCGCTTTGCCTATGTGGGCACGGGCGATCGCGACTATCTCAGCCAAACGGCGCTCTACGTGCGCGAGGGCACCAGCTTTCCAGAGAAGGCGTTGGCACGAGGGGTGCAAGGCCAGGTGTCGTGGTCGCCGGATGGGCGGCAATTGGTCTACGCCCGGCGTCGGCTGTGTGCCCATGGTTCCCGCTTGCTCGACCTGCACGTGTATGATCTGGTCCGCAAGCGGGAGACCCGCATTACGACCGCTTTGCGCGCCCGAGATCCGGACTGGTCACCGGATGGCAGCACGCTCGTCTGCGTGGTGGGCAAGGATGGAACGGACAACTTGTGCCTCCTGCACGCGGATGGCTCGGGCCTGCGGTACCTGACGGACAACAAGGACGGCCAGACCATCTACGGACCGCGCTGGTCCCCGGACGGGGGGTGTTTGGTATTCGCCGAGGGGAGAGAGCACGGCCGCAACATTGTGCTCATGGATGTTGCCTCGGGCGCGACTCAGGTGGTGGTCGATGAGGGGGATGCCCGCGACCCCAGCTTTTCCCCTGATGGCCAGTGGATCTACTTTAGCTGGGACCGCACCGGCATCTTTAACATCTACCGGCTGAATTTGGTCACGTCTGCAGTAGAGCAGGTGACCAATGTGGAAGGCGGTGCCTTCATGCCAGATGTGCATACCTCAGGGGAGCTTCTCTTTTCGTCCTTTGCCGCTGACGGCTACAAGATCGCCTTGCAAAGTACCGAGTCGCCGCCAGTCGCAACATTCCGGCTCGACGCGCCGACGGTGCGCGCAGTTGGCTCGCCCCAGACCGCCCAGACCGAGGGCACCCCCGAGGCATTCACCTTGCCATTAGCACGGCCTTACCGCATGACCTATTCCCAGCTCGCTTTCTTGCCGCGCGTTATGCTGGACTACGGGAGGGTCAAGGTAGGAAGCTACTTCTACTCTTCCGATGTGCTGGACCGCTATTCGCTGCTCGGCGGGTTCGGAGTGAACCTGGCGCGCGACATAGATGCCTTTGCAATCTTCGAGTATCGGCGCTTTGCCCCTACGTTGTTCCTTGAGCTCTATGCGTTCTCTCTCCACATGGATGAGCGCATTGAGATCCTCGAGGGGGAGCCGTTGCTGCCGGTGAAGCTGCGGTTCAATGTGCTGGAAGCAGAATTGGGGTGCCGCTACTGGCTCTTCGACGCCCTATTGGTGCGACCCGTCTATTCCCATGCGCAGTACACCAGCAAGATCGCCGACTTTTACTTCCAGAACCGGCGCTGGTGGTCTCCGGCAAACACCTACTTCATCGGCAACCGCCTTGGGCTCGATTGCGAGCTGGACCTCGTCCGGCGCGCGGTGGACAGTGAAATTGCACCTGCTGGAGGCCGCAAGGTGCGGCTCAGCTATCGCTATGAGCTCAACAAGTTCTTTGAAGACTTTTCCACCGACAACCCCTACGGCACCGTCCAGGAAACGTACACTCCCTACAACTACCATTGGCTACAGCTTGACTGGCAGGAGTACCTGCGTGTACCGGTGAGCAGACATGCTTTGGGGCTGCGCCTGCGCGCTGGCTACATAGACCGACCTGTGGATAGTTTCTTCAATTTCTTTGCCGGGGGGCTGGATGGCATGCGAGGCTACTCGTACTACAGCATCGAAGGTCGGAAGATGCTGCTTGCCAGCGCCAACTATCGTTTTCCCCTTTGGCGCAACATCAAACGCAGAGTGCTGCAAGTGACGCTGGACAAGGCCTATGCGAGTCTTTTTGCCGACTGGGGAAACGCCTTCAATGGGCAGCTTCAGCCCCGCGATTTCAAACGGGATGTGGGGTTGGAACTCAGGGTAGAGGCGTTCTCATTCTACGGCTACCCAACGCGGATGTGGGTAAGCGCCGCCTACGGACTGGACCGGTTTACCAATATCTCCACAGGTAATCGGCACGGTGGGGAATGGCGCTACCACTTTGGTGTGGCGTTTGCTTTCTGGGAGTAGCGGAGGTCACAAGAATCATGAGTAGTGTGTTCGTACGCTTTCTGATTGTGGGCTGTGCCGCACTGGCCCTGCGAGGGAGCGCCGTTGGGCAGGTTGCGTTCGCCGGCAAGTCGCTGCGGCATGCGGATCCCTCGACTGCGGTACTCCTTCATCCGTGGGTAGAGGCTGCCGTTGCCCCCCTGCAAGGGGATGAGACGGGCGCGCGGCAAACGAAATCTGGTGTGCTTGCCGCCGTGGCCTCTGCGGTTGTGCCCGGTGCCGGCCAAGCGTACGCGGGTTCCTATTGGAAGACGCTGGGCTTCGTCGGCGTGGAAGTGGCCAGCTGGTTCTTCTACGTCCGCTGGGATAGGGACGGCGACAACATCAAACAGCAGTTTCACCAGTTCGCCGACACGCACTGGCGCGAGGATGAGTACTGGGCATGGATCGCCCAGGAATCCGGCCTCTCTTCTACCGACATGAACGCGCTGCGGCAGTGGGAACGCGAACACTTTAGCCATTACCTGCATGAGCAGAAGGACCAGCAGTATTATGAAATGATCGGCAAGTACGACCAGTTCAACATCGGGTGGGACGACACGAATACCCCGCGCGGCAGGGACTCGGCAAGGCGCGACTACTACGAGACTTTGCGCGACAAGAGCAACAAGGCCTATAAGAAGGCCGCCACCTGCGAGATGCTCGCGTTGGCCAACCACTGCCTGAGCGCCCTGGATGCGGCGTGGACCGTATCGCGGCACAACCGGCGTGTGGTGCGCACCTCTCTGCGCGTGGTGCCCATGCCCGAAACTGGGGACTTGGCACTCAGTCTGAGGGTGATCTGGTGAACGCTGTGCGAAGAACGGGCTTGATTACACTGGGGCTAACGCTTGCCGCGTGCGGGTGGGCACAGGACGGCGTCGGCGCGCGATTCCGGGCGGAGCAGCAGCGCGTGGCGCTACTGGGACTGGTTGCCCTAGAGGGAGGGAGCTTGACGGCCCAGCCGACCGGCTGGGGACTGGGTGTCGGGAACTCCAGTTGCTCCAGCTTTGCGGAGAGTGAGGGGAAGAAGAGATCGCCAGGGCGTGCGTTTCTGTTGTCGCTGCTCCTGCCTGGGCTCGGCGAACCCTACTGCGGTGCTTCCTCCCGCGGTTGGGCCTTCACCGCCGCCGAGGCCCTTCTTTGGGCTGGCTTTGTCTCCTTCAGGCTTTATGGCGACTGGCGGACAGAGGACTATCGGGCCTACGCTGCGACCTACGCGGGCGTGGACCCTGAAGGAAAGTCGCATCGCTACTTTGTCGACATCGGTAACTACATCAGCATCGAGGCCTACAACGCCGCCATGCTCAGGGAGCGCAACTTGGCTAGGCTCTACCTGGACACAGAGGCCTACCACTGGGCGTGGCAGAGCGACGTGCAGCGGGTGCGCTACGCCCACCTGCGCGTGGGTGCCGATAATGCTTACCAGCGCTCGGTGCTGGTGGTGGGCGCCATCATTGCCAACCATCTGGCGAGTGCCATAGACGCCATGTGGGTGGCGAAGCGCAGCAAGCGGTCCCTCCCCCAAGGGGGGCTCGATCTGGATGTCCATTTTGGTTGGTCGTCGGCTGGCGCCACGCTCTTGCTATCGGCGGCCCACCAGTTTTGAGCACAAACTACTTGCCGCGGCACGCACTTCGGTTGCACGAGGCCAACATTTGCTCCTTCCACTGGGCTGCGTGCCTGCCGGCACAACTGCTCCCCTGGTGGACCGGTCGATAAAGGGTGCGGAGCCATAGTTTTCGACTAGGCACCAGGCCGCCTGCCGCCCGCATTGGCGCCGGATGCCACAACTCCCGCCCTGCAACTTTTTCCCTCTCCTCTCTGTATATGCAGGTGCAATGCTGAGCTCAGAGCCCGACACTACGCCTCTGCATCTGCTGGCGCAGGTAAGCGAAGGTCTGCTTGCTTGCCAAGGTCTTGACGTCCTCCTGGATGAGCTCATCCACGGAGCTGTGTCGCTCGTGGGGTGCCATCAAGCCTCGCTGATGCTGTTTGACTCCCAAACGCATCGCCTGACCAGCAAGCGCGTTTGGGGATTTCAGGCTTTGCCTGCGCCGGAGCCCCGCCTGGTGGTCATCGACGACGTGGCAAAGTGGATGTACGAAGGGGGCGAGCTGCTCGCCCTGGCGGAAGAGCGAGGCGACAGGTTCCTGATGATCTTCGACCCAGAAGAGCACCGTCGCTTTCAGTGCGAGCTGCGGCTGCCCTTCTACGTCCGGGGTTCGCTCGTGGGCGTGCTGAGCCTGGGACAAAAAACAGACGGCACCGACTACAGCGGAGAGGACTTGGACGCTCTGCACGTGTTGATGAGCCTGGGAGTCACATGCCTGGAACGACTTCTGACTCCCCCCGAGCGCCGAGTCGATTGGGGCGAGCAGGTGCCCCGCAGCGAGTTGTCCGGCCGCAGCGGGTTTCGCATGAAGGAGTGCGCAGAGGAGACTGAGCTCCTCGGGCAGTCAGCGGCGATGCAGGCGGTGCGGGAGCTCATCGCCGAGGTGGCCCCTCGAGACGTGCCCGTGCTCATCACGGGTGAAAGCGGTACCGGCAAGGAGCTGGTGGCGCGCGCCATTCACCGGCTCAGCCAACGTGCCGCAAGGCCAATGGTGACGGTGAACTGCGCCGCCCTTCCCGACGCGCTCGTAGAAAGCGAACTCTTTGGCCATGAACGCGGGGCCTTCACCGGAGCGGTGTGCAGGAAGATCGGCAAGTTCGAGTTTGCCCACGGCTCCACTTTGTTCCTGGACGAGATCGGTGACATGAGCGCCGCGGTGCAGGCCAAGGTGCTGCGGGTTCTGGAGCTGGGAACGTTTCAACGCGTGGGGAGCAACGAGACACTGCGGGCCGATATCCGTCTCATCGCCGCCACCAATCGCGACCTGCGGCAGGAGATGGCCCAGGGCCGATTCCGCGAGGACCTTTATTACCGTATTGCCGTCGTGGAGATAGCGCTGCCCCCTCTGCGGGAACGCCGGGAGGACATTCCCCTCCTTGCGGGGTACTTTCTGCGTCGTTTCGCGGCGTCGCACCAGAAGCCGCTCCATAGCATTGAGAGGAGCGCCATGCAGAGGCTGATGGACTATGATTACCCTGGCAACGTCCGCGAGCTGAAGCACATCATCGAGCGTGCGGTGATCCTGGCACGGGGCAGCTCCTTGACCCTCAGCCTCGTCCCTCTCTCTCAGGCGGAGGGCCGCGCGCTGCTGGGGGGCAGCGTGCGGCTGACGCTGGAGGAGCTGGAGCGCCGTTACATAGAGCAGGTTATGCGCACCGTCGGTCACAACAAGTCGCACGCGGCGCGCACGCTCGGGATTGCGCGCAAGACCCTGCGTCAGAAGCTCGCCAAGTACGGAATCGCCGGCGCATAGCTGGTACAAGGGGTACCAGCGAGTGGGGGATTTGTGCCACTCTGGCGGCGGTTGCGTGTAGCGACCGGGGCGCCGCCCTCCCTACCTCTTTCTAGTATCCTGATTCTTCAAGCATTACGGCTGCGACAAGAACGCTCGTGCTGATCAGATAGCGATTGCCTTGGCACGGGAATTGACCTGTCCTGTTGCGGAGGGGAAACCAAACCTGGAGGAAGAACCATGAAGACCGCTGCACTTGTCCTTCTGAGCGCTTTGGCCCTCACCGCGGCGCCGACCGGAGCGGCACCCGAGGGCGACTATGAGCGCTATCTGATCAGCTCGCTCACCGATGGCAATCGCGGGGTGCGCACCAGTGCAGCGCAATTGCTGGGAGAGATGCAGTGCAAAGCAGCAGTGCCTCGCCTGATGTGGATGGTCGAGCACGACCCGGACTATGCGGCGCGCATCACCGCGGCCCTGGCCCTCTGCCGCATAGGCGACCCCAAGGCGCTTCCCCTGCTGCGGCGCCGCGCCAAGCGTGACGTGAACAAGACGGTCCGGCGCGTCCTCTCCGGCGTCGTCCAGAACATGGAGGCCACCCTCCTTGCCGACCGCCGCTAAGTACAGAACCGGGCTCAGCTGGAACAGAGGGCAGGGGCAACACCTCCTGCCCTCTGGAGCTCGTGGACTCTTCCGCGTCGTCACTGTTGGTCCCGAGCACTCATGGCGTAGCGATACAGAAACAGGCAAAGGGCGAGATAAGCCACCAGGCCCACGATCATCCCCACGTGCCAGTTGCCAGCAGTTGTCTCGGCCAGCCCGATGTGCAGCCGGTCGCCTGCCACCAGGGCGACGAAGGCGCTGACAACTCCCATGATCGAGCCGCCGGCGATGAAACCGGAAGCGATGAGCGTACCCTTGTCACGGCGTGCGTCGTTCAGGGCCTTCTCTTTGCTCCGTGTGCCCACCCAGTGAGCCAAAAGCCCTCCTACCAGCAGCGGCGTATTGAGCTCGATGGGCAGGTACATGCCCAAGGCAAACGCGAGCGGTGGCACACCGATCATTTCCAGGGTCAGCGCCATGAACACACCAGCCCCGTACAGACCCCACGGCACCTGTGAGCTGGTAAAGAGTACATTCAATACCGCAGCCATGGCATTTGCTTGTGGGGCAGCCATGGGCGACGGGTGCTCGGGTGAAGGGACGAACCCGTACACTCTGTTCAAGAGGAGCACAACGCCGCCGACCGCCAATGAAGCCACCAGCACGCCCAGGAACTTGAGCCGTTCCTGATTGAACGGTGTGGAGCCAAGCCAGTAGCCGATCTTCAGGTCGGTGATGAACCCGCCGGCAGTGGAAAGGGCCGTGCACACCACCGTACCAATGATGAGCGCCGAAAGCATGCCACTGGTGCCGGACAGGCCGAGCTTTACCAAAATGACGCTGCTGACGATGAGCGTCATGAGCGTCATGCCGGAGACCGGATTGACCCCCACGATGGCGGTGGCGCGGGCGGCCACTGTAGTGAACAGGAAGGCGATGATCAGCGCCAAAAGCAGCGCGGCGAGTGCGTGGAGCAGGCTGCTCACCACCCAGGCGCGGAAGAAAAGGAGTATGCACACAGTGACCGCGCCAATAAGCACCAGGAGCACCGACATGGGAATATCGCGGTCAGTCCTCACTACCTGATCTGCGCTGCCGCGCTTCCTGCCCGCAAGAATTTCTTTGAACCCGAGGCTGAAAGCCTGGGCGATGATTTTAAAGTTCTTGATGATACCGATAATCCCCGCGCAGGCGATCCCCCCAACGCCGATGTGTCGGATGTAGCTGGTGAAGATCTGTTCGGCGGACATCTGTCCGATCGGCACGGTGCCGGGAAGAAGCGTCTCGCCAAGATGCTGCCCGAAGAACCAGGTTAAGGGAATGAGAACCAACCAGGACACAAAACTCCCGGCGCAGATGATGGAAGCATAGCGGAGACCGATGATGTAGCCCAGACCCATCACCGCAGCACCGGTATTGAGCTTGAGGACCAACTTTGCCTTCTCAGCGACAGCTGCGCCCCACGGCACCAAGCGCGTGGAGATCACTTCCGCCCACATGCCGAACGTGGCCACCAGGAAATCGTAGATCCCGCCCACAGCCGCCGCAATGAGGAGAACCACCGCTTGTGCGCCCCCGCTTTCGCCCGTTACCAGAACCTCCGTCGTAGCGGTGGCCTCCGGAAAGGGGAGATGGCCGTGCTGCTCGGCCACGAAGTAACGGCGCAAAGGAATCAAGAAGAGGATACCCAGGAACCCTCCGAACAACGAGGCCAAGAAAATCTGGAAAAAGTTGGCGTTCAGGTTCAAGATGTACAGCGCGGGTATGGTGAAGATGGCCCCCGCAACGATCACGCCAGAAGCAGCCCCAATGGACTGGATGATCACGTTTTCCAACACCGTATTGCGCCGCGCGTAGAGGCCAGCAAGGCCTACTGCCAGAATTGCAATGGGAATCGCGGCCTCAAAGACCTGCCCGATTTTCAGTCCCAGGTAGGCAGCAGCAGCCGTAAAGATGGCTGCCATCAGCAGCCCCCAGAAAATGGCACGCCCACTGGCCTCAGGAGGCCGCTCCGTAGGGGGGACAAAGGGAATATACTGCTCGCCGGGTTCCAGAGGGCGATAGGCATTCTGCGGTAATGTCTTGCGCGTGGGCTGCATGATCCCTCCTTGTTGTTGGTCACGAAGTCAAAGCAGGCGGTTCGTCGCCTGCCGTGAGCGCGACAATATACGCAAAATCGCATTCGGGCGCAAGAGAGAAAATGCAGCCGTTAGCAGTGGTCGGAAAAGGGAGAATACTTCCTTCCGCACAAAAAGGGGGGCCTTTGGGCGTGCGCTCTCAGCCGGAGTACCACCAGGGCCGCGGTGCAGCTGCCGCCTCCGACGCCCGGTGACGAGAGGGCAAGTTGACCATAATGGAGCACCGGCGCCCCCTGCCGGCTCTTCTGGCGCCAGAGGGACGACAAGAGTGGCCATCGCTCCCAGTGCCAGCATGCCCCTCGTGTTCGCGAAGCGGATGCCTTGCGCCTGGTCCCAACGGTGGCGTCCCCCATACCCAGAGCGTCATTGGCGATGGTGGGAATCGGCGCCTGGCCTCACACAGGTTGCTGCCAGCACGGGGCCGACGAAACTACTTGCAATCGACCGCGCCTTGAATTAAATTCATGGTGCGACTCGAAGGTGCGCCTCCCCTGGCCTTGGGTCGACCGAGTCGTCCGGGGCAGGCCTCGCACAAACTATGCACGGCCGTGCTGCGCCTCGGCAGACGCCTTCGTTGCCAAGCACAGCCTGCTCAGGAGCAGGTCCCGGTCGATTCGTTGAAACAAGCGAACCGCTGGAAACGGCCGGTGCAGCGTCGGGATCTGGTTGCGTTGATACAGTGCTGCCAGGCGGAGCTGTTCGATGTCCACTCCTGCGACGTCCGAGCCCAGGTTTATCAGCACGAGGAAGGGAAGCCGACGGCGCTGGAGGAGTGCAATTGCCTCGGGCGCTATCGGCTCCTTGCGCGGTGCGAATACCACCAGCTCCGCCCATTGGGCCATGCCCGAGAGGTAGTCGTCCTGGGCGGACCTGACGTCGTAGTAGCACCGATCGCGAAGGGTTTCCAGCAGCCTGGGCGCCTCCTCGCGCTCTTCGCTGTGGTAGACGAGCGCCACTTTCCACGGGGTGACGCACTCACGGTAGACCGTGCGAAAGAGCTCCGGATTGGCGTTGTAGGCCTCACGCAGAGCGGTGCGATGCACCTCCGAGAAGTGTGCGAGCTCCAGGTCCAGCGCATCCAGGCGTTGCGCCAGGGTCGGTGACAGCCGCTTAGGCAATGAGTCGATGGAGCGGCGCAAGTCAGCACTCTCCTTTGCAGGAATGCCGGCGAGCCTCGTCGCTGCCTCCAGGAGCGCGCCCATGCATACTCGGTGGCGCCTGTAGGTTTTTCCGAGCAAGGTCGGCCAAGGGGGTGCATTCGCTGCTGCCTGTTCGGCGCACAAAAAGAGCACAGGTAGCGGTCGAAGCAAAGGAGGTATGACGTGCCCGCCGACCAGGTGGTGTGGGTAGG